>JBKQRS010000552.1:0-10383 GCA_052143915.1 Bradyrhizobium sp. | reverse complement strand
ACGCTCAGGATGATCCGGCTCATCTGGCCCCGGTTGCTCCAATCCTTCGGAGGTCGGAAGGCTTTGGGCTTGATCGTCTCAACCTGAAAATCCGGGTCGAACTGGACAATGGTGGCGTCTAGGCTTTCGAGGTCTAGAACCATCTTTCGCAGGGCCTCATGGGTGTTTTCAATATCGCCCGCCAATTGTGCCCGGCGCTTTACCAGTCCGCCCAAGACAAACTCGTTCATAACCACCTCCATGCATGAAGGCAGCATGGTAGCCGGGCAGGCAGAATCAGCCGAGATGTGGTAAGGTGAGTTTGCTACCTAATGCCGAGCAGTTCGGAGGGCGACAGCGGCGGCAGGATCGAGGGCAGCCGCGCCGCCAGCATCGATTTTCCCGCGCCGGGCGAACCCATCATCAAGAGGTGATGCCCGCCGGCTGCCGCGATCTCGAGCGCGCGCTTGGCGCTCTCCTGGCCCTTGATGTCACGCAGGTCGAGCTGGGTGGTTTCGGGCGCGTGCACTTTCGGGGAAGGCCGCGACAGCACCTGCGTGCCCTTGAAATGGTTGGCGATCTGGATCAGCGAGTTCGCCGCCACGATCTGGATGTCCGGGCTCGCCCAGGCCGCTTCTGCGCCGCAGGCCGCAGGACAAATCAGCCCCTCCTCGCGCGAATTCGCCCCGATCGCCGCCGGCAGCACGCCCGCGACCGGCGCGATCGATCCGTCCAGCCCAAGCTCGCCCAATACAGTGAAGCCACTGAGCGCATCCGGCGGGATCGCGCCGATCGCTGCCATCAGGCCGAGCGCGATCGGGAGATCGTAATGGCTACCTTCCTTCGGCAGGTCCGCCGGCGCGAGGTTGACGGTGATCCGGCGCGCGGGAAGCGCCAGGCCAGAGGCGATCAGCGCCGAGCGCACCCGTTCGCGCGCCTCCGACACCGCCTTGTCGGGCAGGCCGACGATGGCAAAAGCCGGCAATCCGGGTGCGACCTGCACCTGCACGTCGACGCCGCGGGCCTCGATCCCCTCGAAAGCGACGGTGGAAACCCGTTGAACCATGCTGCCCCTCTGCCGCAATCAAGGGTAGCGGAAGGTGGGGCGGAGAGCAAGAACATTAGGGGAACGCGATGAGGACTCGGTTGCATCTCGCGAACACTGACAAGCCGGGGAAATGGCACTGGCTGCACGCTAAGCCATTGGCAACCAACGCCGTTCCAGGTTTCCCAAGTCCATGACTCGCCGAATGCACCTTAAACCCGATGCTTGGCAACAGGCCCCGGCAGACCATCAACCCGCCGTCGGATTCTTGTCCGCGTCTCACTTTCGGCTAGCATCAGGAAGGATCGAAGTTTCGAAGCCCGCGTGGAGAAACGAGGAGCAAGATGCCGGCATCAGCACATGATGGCTTCGCTTTGGTCAAGCCAGGCCAGACATATCTCGGCAAACAGGGGATTATCTATGGTGCGGGCGCATCCACCGAAACAGTCGGCGCCCAAAAGGTTTGCATGAACATCATGCCGATGCCGCCCGGTGCGGTCGCCAAAGCGCATTATCACAAGGATATTGAGACGATCGCCTACATGCTCGAAGGCGAATGCGCAGTCTATTACGGTGACCATCTGCAGAACCGCGTGCAGGTGCATCAGGGCGAGCAATGTTTCTGTGCCGCCAACATTCCACACGCTCCGCGCAACGAAAGCGGGAGGCCGTGCACCTGGATCGTCGTTCATTCATCCGGCAGCGACCAGGACGGCATCGTGCTTTTGCCCGAGCTTGACGCGGAATTGGCGCAGAGGCTGGGCACGACAGCGTGATGGATTCCATCCGCCGCTCTTCAATCAGCAGGAACAGCGACCTCCTAATTCATCGCGTATCCACCAGCGCGCCGCGGCAGCCTTCGGAGGTTTCGCGCGACCACTTTCCGATCGCGCAGGTCTGCAGGATCTTGTCGGCTACACAGAAGCCTGCCCCGTCGCTGAAAGGCCGCCCGGCCCAAACGCAACCGTTGGGCGGCAGCGGAATCATGACGGGCATGGAGTCGAACATGGGTGCCGCAAGAGGCGGCGTCTGTTGGGCGTAGGCTGAGCCAAGCAGCAGAGCACTGATCGAGATCGTTCTGATTAGCATCATCATTGGTCGTCCCCCCACGCGGATGGTAGCGCAGAATGGCTGACGTTAGATGACGATCCAGGCCAAAGAGGCTGCTCGCTTGGCCGCTCTGGCGCGGCCCAAACCCGCAGCGATTTTGTGGAATTATTTCCGTGGATAGCGGGAAAGCGATGTTTGCCGGCCAATCGGACAATATCGTTGGGCCTGCCGAAGCCAGGCCGCCGGTTGGGCGAGCTCGCCTGTTGCCTTGGCGTAATCCCGCCGGGACGGCAAGAACATCGGGGGAACGAGGCGGCCAACAAGACCGCCTCGCCGCGTCGGTGGAATTGCCGTCAGTCGCGTCCCGCCTCAATAATCGCCTGTGCGAGGCGCGGTGGATTCGAGAACCAAATCTCGTGGCTACCCGGGCATTCGATCAGGCGAAACAGCCCGAGACGCTCGGACAGGCGCGGATGCCAGGGGTAGCTGTGCGGCAGGGCGATGTCCTGCTGGCAGTTGACATAGGACTTGCCGATTTGCATTTCCGCCAGCGGCTTGCCCAGGGCGATCTTGTCGGTGAACGTTTTATACGGGTGGGGATTGAGCACCGCGTAGGCCGATTTTGCCAGCGCCAGGTCGGCGTCGTTGATGAAGGCTTCGCGCCAGATCTCGAACGGCAGCATCACCGCGCCATCATTGGCCGCTGCAACCGCGTCGAACATTCCGACGTAGATCGGCGGCACCAGGTCGTTGAGGCTCTCGCCATTATTGGGCACGAAGGCGTTGACGTAGACCAGGCGCTTGAGGCGATGGAGGCTGCGGTCCGCGACGCCCGAGATCACCATGCCGCCATAGCTGTGGCCCACCAGGCGAACCTCCTTGAGGTCATGGGTATCGAGGTAGTGCGCGAGCGAGGCGATGGCGTCATCGAGCCCGGTCCTGGCCCGGCTGTCATTCTTGTGGTTGCCCGCCAGTGTCGGACAGTGCACGTGATGACCGGCGTCGCGGATGTGACGCGCGACCGCCTCCAGTTCGTGGCCCGTGTGCCATGCGCCGTGAACGAGAACATAAGTATCGGTCATGATAGCCCTCCCTGAATTTTGCTTGAGGGCACGATGCTAAGCCGGGACAGCGATCCCGGATGGCCGATAACGGACAGGCGGATGGCCGCTTTATGCCAAGGCCTCTAAGACCGTCATTCCGGGGCGATGCGAAGCATCGAACTACGATGTGCAATTGCACATCGGAGAATCCCGAGATTCCGGGTCTGGTGCTGCGCACCATCCCGGAATGACGCCCAATATCGTGGGCGCATTTCCAGTCAAACTCCTATGTGTCGTCCGCGCGCCGGCGACGCAACGCGCCCGGCGTCAGGCCGAGGCGTCCGCGACACTGGCGAATAAAATGCGAGGGGTCGCTAAATCCCACGCGTAAACCGATTCCGGCGATGCTGTGCTGGTCGAAGCGAGGCTCGCGCAACATCCGCGCGGCGGCGGCCATCCGGTAATTGGTCAGCAGGCCGGCAAACGTGGCGCCGGCGCGACCGAGGCTGCGGTGAAGCGTTCGCTCGGAGATGCCGAGGTCGCGCGCAATCATGGCCGCGGTCAGACCCGGTTCGGCATAGCGTTGCGCAACGGCGTCGACGATCCGCTCCTTGACCGCCGCAAGCGCCAAGCCCGTCTCCGTTGCACGGCCGGGTTCGCTGCCGGATGCGAGCGCCAGCAGCGCACCAACCTGATCGATCATGATTTGAGCCGGCAACGGCTTCGCGACTGCCAGTTCCGGCGACATTTCGCGGACGAAGCCGCTCAGCGCCCGTCCCCAGCCGGCTTCGCCATCGATCGGCCGGCCGATCATTCGCTTTGGATCGGGAAGCCAGGATTCCACCCATGACGGCGCAAGTTCCAGGGAAACCGTGTCGGCGGATGTCGGAAAGTGAAACTCATACGTTCGCCTGGAATCCACGAGGACAACATCTCCCGGTTTCACTCGCTCCATATGGCTGTTTTGGGCGACCGACCAGACGGCGTTGGTCTTGCACAACAGGTAATAATAATCCGCGCGGGATCGTCGGATGGCAGTCTGGGTGCGGTAAACGTCCTGGGCGCTGCCGCGAACGCGGTTGACGCCGATCGGCCCAAGCTGCGCGCTTTCCAGACTGGACTCGAAGTCTGCGGCGACAGGGGTAGTCGCCGTCATTTCGAGAAAACCCTCGCAGATCGCGCCGATCCAGTAATCGAGGCGCCGCGTTGGCATCTCGGCTTCGGTAGACCATTTGCGAATGGTCGGTCTCGGAGATTTCACCGCCAGACCCCCAACGTGAATGCCTCAGGTGGAGATGCCGCCAAGATCAGCGCTTATGCGAGCCGGTTGCAAGCCTAAAGAAGCGCGGTTTGTGGGGCGGTAGCAGGCGGTTTTGCCGAGGCCCAAGCTGCCTGACGATACGAAGAAGCTATTTTCAGCCCCGCTTCTTCTCGATCGCGTCCCAGATCTTCACCGCGATATCGGGCCCGCCGAGCCGGGCGATGGCGCGGATGCCCGTCGGCGAAGTCACGTTGATCTCGGTGAGATTGCCGTCGATGACGTCGATGCCGACGAACAGCAGGCCGCGCTCGCGCAAGGCCGGCCTGAGGCCAGCGCAGATTTCGCGCTCGCGGTCGGTCAAATCGGTGGCCTGCGCGGCGCCGCCGCGCACCATGTTGGAGCGCAGATCATCCGCCGCCGGCACGCGATTGACGGCGCCCGCGAATTCGCCGTCGACCAGGATGATGCGCTTGTCGCCATGCTTGACCTCGGGGAGAAAGCGCTGGATCACCCATTGTTCCCGGAAGGTCACCGAGAACATGTCGAACAGCGAGCCGAAATTCATGTCCTGCGGCATGATGCGAAACACCGCAGCACCCCCATGGCCGTGCAGCGGCTTCATCACGACAGCGCCGTGCTCGTCGCGGAACGCGTTGATCTCGTCGAGATCGCGCGAGATCAGCGTCGGCGGCATCAGATGCGGGAAATCCATCACGAACAGTTTTTCCGGCGCGTTGCGCACGCTGGCCGGGTTGTTGACCACCAGCGTCTTCGGATGGATGCGTTCGAGCAGATGCGTCGAGGTGATGTAGGCGAGATCGAACGGCGGGTCCTGCCGCAGCAGGATGACGTCGAAGGCGGCAAGCGGTTCGCGGCGGGGCTCGCCGAGGCTGAAATGATCGCTCACCTCGTCGCGCACGGTGAGGGTCTGCACCGGCGCCACCAGCTCCTCGCCTTTCAGCGAGAGTTTGTCCGGCGTGTAATAGGACAGCCCGTGGCCGCGCTTCTGCGCCTCCAAGAGCAGCGCAAAGGTTGAATCGCCGCGGACGTTGATGCGCGCGATGGGGTCCATCTGGACGGCGACGTTTAATTTCATAAGGGGGCCTGCAATTTCATGGGCGGATCCGTTAACTGGCTCTGTGGGGGTTGAGCTTCAGGTGCTGGCGTCGAATGCCGCTAACAGATGGCGCGGCAAATGCCTGGGCGCAATCAGCATGGCGTCAAAACGAAGATCAAAATCGGCATGTTCGGGATGCGCCATCAGCCAGGCCTGGGCGGCCGCAATGATGCGCGCCTGCTGGCGCGGCGTCACCGCATAGGCGGCCTCGTCGAGGCTGGCGCGCGCCTTGACCTCGATGAAGGCCACGAGATTGCGTTTGCGCGCCACGATGTCGATCTCGCCATGGGGCGTTCGAAAGCGCTTTGCCAGGATGCGATAGCCCTTGGCCATCAAAAAAGCGGCGGCGCGGGCCTCCGCCGAGAGGCCGGTGCGAAACGCGGCCACGCGCTCGGGTGAAGCTGGCTTTGTCGGCTTATCCGATGTCGCGGCGCCATCAATTTTCGCCATGGCTGCCCTTCCCGCTTTCCTTGTCGCCTTCTTTGGCAAGCTCAAGCGCACGGGCGTAGATTTCGCGGCGCGGCCGTCCCGATAGCTCCACCGCATGGGCGACCGCATCCTTGACGCTGTCGCGCTTGAGCCGGTTTCGCAAGAGATCGTCGAGCGCATCCTCCGTCATGGCTTGCGCGCCCGCTGCCGGTGGCCCGACCACCAGCACGAATTCGCCGCGCGTCTCAAGCGTGTCGGCGCATCGCGCCAGTTCGGCGAGCGGCGCGCGGCGGACGTCCTCATGCAGTTTCGTCATTTCGCGGCAGATCGCGGCATCGCGTGTGCCCATGATCTCGCCGAGATCACGAAGGGTGTCCTGCACGCGGCTTCCGGATTCGAACATGACGAGTGTGGCGTCGAACCGCGAAAGTTCGGTCAGCCGGGCGCGGCGCGCGGTTTCCCTCGGCGGCAGGAATCCTTCGAAGAAGAAGCGGTCGGTCGGCAGCGCCGCCACCGACAGCGCCGCCAGCACCGAGGACGGCCCCGGCAGCGCGACCACGCGAAACCCGGCCGCGCAGACCTCGCGCACCAGCTTGAAGCCGGGATCGGAAATCAGCGGTGTTCCGGCGTCGGAGACCAGCGCGATCGATGCCCCCTGCGCCAGCCGTTCGAGGATCTTCGGCCGCGCCATGGCCGCGTTGTGCTCGTGATACGGCTTCAGCTGGGCCGCGATCGCATAACGCTCGGTCAGCCGGCGGGTGATTCGTGTGTCCTCGCAGGCGATGATGTCGACGCCGGCCAGTGTTTCCAGGGCGCGCAGCGTGATATCGCCGAGATTGCCGATCGGCGTTGCCACCAGATAGAGACCCGGAACCGGCCTGGGCGCGGTCAGGACCTGGCCGCCCACGGAAAACGTCCGGATCGAGGATCCCGGCAGGCCATCTGGGGTGTTTGTGGAGGCAGCTTTTGGGCGCATAATGGCAATCTAGAGCGTTTTCGAGCGAAGTGGATACCGGTTCGCATAGCAATCGAGGTTACGCAGATTGCGTAGACTTATCTGCGGTAGAAAACGCGCCAAAAAAATAGGAGGGGACGCAGGGCTTACGCCACCAGGGTGCGTGCCCCAAATAGGTAGGCCTCCCCGCGCGCGATGATGGGGCGGACCTGCAACCGGCGTCGGCGCCGGAACGCCATAATCCTTTTGTTTTGGTTAACCATTCGCCGACAATATGCCTGAATCCACCCCTCCTGATCCCCTGGGGAGGGCGAAGTCCGGACGATCAAGGTCGGCCAAGAGAAGAGATACCATGGTAGGCCCGTTCGATCCCAAGTCTCGACCTGTAACGGCTTGGGCAGCCAAGTCTTCGAAAGCGAAGTCCCGGGTTTCGGGTTCCCCGGCAACCCGGCGGACCGCGCTTGGCTTGATCCTGGGCGCGCCCATGCTTGGCGCCTGCTCCAGCGTGCAGCAGAGCCTCAGCCAGTTTTCCAGTCCATTCAGTTCGCAGCCCGCGCCCGGTCCTGCGGGAGGGCCGGTGCAGCCGGTTGCGGTCGGTAACGGGCAGGTCAAGGTCGGTCTGATCCTGCCGCTGTCGGCCTCCGGCAATGCGTCCGTCGCGGCCCAATCGATGAAAAATTCCGCCGAGATGGCGCTCTCGGAATTCCTGAACCCCAATATCCAGCTGCTGATCAAGGATGACGCCGGCAGCCCGCAAGGCGCGCAGCAGGCGACGCAGCAGGCGCTCGACGAAGGCGCGGAAATCATTCTGGGTCCGCTGTTTGCGCTGTCGGTTCCGGCGGTGGCGCAAGTGACGCGTGCCCGCGGCATCAACGTGATCGCGTTTTCGACCGATGCAAGCGTGGCCGGCCGTGGCGTCTATCTCCTGAGCTTCCTGCCGGAGTCCGACGTCAATCGGATCATCGACTACGCCGCCGGCATCGGAAAACGATCGTTCGCCGCCATGCTGCCCGAGAACGCCTATGGCAATGTCGTGGAAGCGAGTTTCAAGCAGGCGGTGGGCAAGAAGGGCGGGCGTGTCGTCGCATTCGAAAAATACGGCGCCGATCGCAATGCACCGGCGGCGAGGGTGGCGCAGGCGCTCACCCAGGCCGATGCGCTGCTATTGGCCGACGATGGCGATTCGGTCGTGACGGTGGCCGACGCACTGACCGCGGCCGGGGCCAACTTGCGAAGCGTCCAGCTGCTCGGCACTGGTCTTTGGGATAATCCGCGCGTGTTCGCGAGCGCCAAATTGCAGGGCGGCCTCTACGCCGCGCCGGATCCGGCGGGCTTTCGAAGTTTCTCGAACCGCTACCGCAGAAAATTCAGCAACGAGCCGGTGCGAACCGCGACGCTAGCCTACGACGCGGTGGCGCTGGTCGCCGCCTTGTCGAGAACGCAAGGCGGGCAACGTTTCCAGTCCGACGTGCTGCTTAACCCGTCGGGCTTTGCCGGCATCGACGGCTTGTTTCGCTTCCGCGCCGACGGCACCAATGAGCGCGGCCTTGCGGTCATGCGCGTCGGCTCAAGCGGCGCCGAGCCGGTCGCCGGCTCGCCAAAGAGTTTTGGGGCGTAGAGAAACTTACGCCGCCAGATCGGCCACCACGGCATCAAGCACCGGGAATCCGGCCTGCGTCACCCGCAGCCGGCCGCTGTCATCGACGGAGATGGCGCCTTCTTCGCGCAGGTTGGCGATGCGACGGGGATCGAGCGCGCGGCCCGCGAGGGCCGCATAGCGCCTGGGGTCGATGCCCTCGGCGAGCCGCAGGCCCATCAGCAGGAATTCGTCGGCGCGCTGCTCGCTGTTGAGACGATCGTCGGTGACTACGCCGTGGCCGTTGGCCTCGACCCGCATCAGCCACGCCTCGGGACGCTTCTCGGTTGCTATCGCGTGCCTGATGCCATCGATATCGAGCCGGCCATGCGCGCCCGGGCCGATCCCGGCATATTCCTCGCCGCGCCAGTAAACCAGGTTATGTTTGCATTCCGCGCCGGCTCGCGCGTGATTGGAAATCTCGTAGGCCGGCAGACCATGGGCCGAGCAGACTTCCTGCGTCACGTCATACAGCGCGCGCGCGAGCGCCTCGTCCGGGGTCTTCAGTTTGCCGGCGGCATGCAGGCCGAAAAACGGCGTGCCCTCTTCGATCGTCAGTTGGTAGAGCGACAAATGCTCGGCGGCTTCCGCAATCGCGAGCTTCAACTCATCCGTCCACATCCGCGGCGTCTGATCGGGACGCGCATAGATCAGATCGAAAGAATAGCGGTCGAAAGCGTTGCGCGCGATGGCGACCGCATCCAGCGCTTCGCGCGCGGTATGCAGGCGTCCGAGCGCCTTCAACGAGGCGTCGTCGAGCGCCTGCACGCCGAGCGACACGCGGTTGACGCCGGCAGTGCGATAGCCGGCAAAGCGCGCGGCCTCGACGCTGGTGGGGTTGGCCTCGAGCGTCACTTCCACATCGGAAGCCACGTGCCAGTGCCTGCCGATCGCATCCAGGATGGAGCCCACGGTTTGCGGCTTCATCAAGGATGGCGTGCCGCCGCCGAGAAAGATCGACGATACTTCACGACGGGGCGCGCGCGCCGCGGTGGTTTCGATTTCGCGGGCGAAAGCGCGGACGAACCGGTCCTCATCGATCGTGACGTGCCGGACATGGCTGTTGAAATCGCAATACGGGCACTTCGACAGGCAAAACGGCCAGTGCACGTAAACGCCGAAGGCGCCTTCTTTCCCCTGCCCCGCTTGCGGGGGAGGGTTGGGGTGGGGGTTCGCAGCGCTAGTCAAGGCAGATCTCCGCCAGTTTGACGAAGGCGCGGGCGCGGTGCGACAGTCCCTTTCCCAGCGGCGGCAGGCCATGCTTCTCGATCGAGGTCATTTCGCCGAAGGTGCGGTCATGTCCGTCCGGCAGGAACGCCGGATCGTAACCGAAGCCGGCGGTGCCGCGCGGCGGCCACACCAGAATTCCATCGGCCCGCGCCTCGACTTCCTCGACATGACCGTCGGGCCAGGCGACGCAGAGCGCGGAAACGAAATGCGCTTTTCGCTGGGCGGGTTGCGTGGCACCGCGCTCCTGCAGCAGGCGTTCGATCTGCGCCATCGCGGCGGCAAAATCCTTGTTCGCCCCGGCCCAGCGCGCCGAGTAGATCCCGGGCGCACCGTCGAGCGCATCGACCACCAATCCGGAATCATCGGCGAAGGCCGGAAGCTTTGCGGCCCGGGCCGCGGCCACAGCCTTTATTCGGGCGTTCGCCGCAAAGCTGTCGCCGGTCTCGTCGGGCTCGGTAAGGCCGAACTCGCCGGCCGACACCGCCGTAACGCCGTGCGGCGCCAGCAGCTCGCGCATCTCGGCGAGCTTGCCCGGATTGTGGGTCGCGATCACGAGCTGGCCGGTGATTCGACGATGCATGCGTTCAGTCCATGCGAGTGGGAGGGCGTCTGGAAATCACGCCACGGCCATTTTCTGC
>JBKQRS010000551.1:0-4771 GCA_052143915.1 Bradyrhizobium sp. | reverse complement strand
GAGCACACGATCGTCTTGAAAACGGCGGGCGCGGCGGCTAGGTAATCGCTTTCGGATATCCCTACCGATCTTCAAGCCTGCTAACCGCTGACGTGAGCCCCTAAAACTCCTCCAGTTTTGAGTAGAGTCCGTTCCCGAGAAGGAGACGGACGATGAAGGCATCAAGGTTCACGGAAGAGCAGATCATTGGGATCCTGCGGGAGCAGGAGTCGGGGGCGAAGACGGCGGAGGTGTGCCGCAAGCACGGGATCAGCGGGGCCACCTTTTACAAGTGGAAGGCGAAGTATGGGGGTCTGGACGTGTCGGAGGCCCGCCGGCTGAAGATGCTGGAGGCCGAGAACACGAAGCTGAAGAAGCTCTTGGCCGAGGCGATGCTGGACAACGCCATGTTGAAGGACATTGCTGCAAAAAATGGTGACGCCCGCTGTGAAGCGGAGTGCTGTGGCCCAGGCCTGCGAGAGTTTTGGGGTGAGCCAGCGGCGGGCGTGTTTGGTGATCGGGGCGGACCGGACCACGGTCCGTTACCGCAGCTCGCGGCCAGATGACGGCGTCATCCGTGCTCGCCTGCGGGAGCTGGCTGCGACCCGCCGGCGCTTTGGCTACCGCCGACTCCACATCCTGCTGCGCCGGGAGGGCACGCAGATGAACCACAAGAAGCTGCGGCGGCTCTATGCCGAGGAACGGCTCCAGGTGCGCCGCCGGGGCGGGCGCAAGCGGGCGCTGGGCACAAGGGCGCCGATGGTCCTGCCGCAGGGACCGAACCAGCGCTGGTCAATGGACTTCGTCTCGGACACGCTGACCGACAGCCGGCGGTTCAGAATCCTCGTCGTGGTGGACGACTTCACCCGTGAATGCCTCTGCCTGGTGGCCGATACGTCGTTGTCCGGGATGCGTGTCGGCCGTGAACTGGATGTGCTCATTGCCGAGCGCGGCCGGCCCGCGAGCGTCGTCTCCGACAACGGCACCGAGCTCACCAGCATGGCGATCCTGCGCTGGTCGCAGGAGACCCGTATCGAATGGCACTACATCGCACCTGGCAAGCCCACCCAGAATGCCTTCGTGGAGAGCTTCAACGGCCGGCTCAGAGACGAGCTCTTGAACGAGACCTTGTTCAACTCGCTCGATCATGCCCGTGCGGCGCTCGCCGCCTGGAAGGACGATTACAACACCGTCAGACCGCACGGCGCGCTCGGCAATCTGCCGCCCGCTACCTACGCCAAGCTCAGCGTCCCCGTGATGCAACGGGATGGGGCGCTGCGCTCAACCGGGGGCTTCACGCCCCACTCCGTTGCGCCACCGAGCCCGATAGGCTCAAATGCGGAACTGACTCTACTTGTCGCTGGAGGGAAGTAGGGGCTCACGTCACCGGCTAGCGTGATCTTCATCAAAGGAAACGGTGAGGGGTTGGATGTACGCCTAAATGGGAAGAAATCCTGTTTTTTTAGTTGAATGTTAGTAGGTATTACCTTGAACTCGTCTTGACGGATCGGGAGAGCGAGCCGCTATGAAAGAGAACGGAAAAAAACAAACTCTTTTACGGTTGTAATCTCGACACTCTACGGCACAAGGTCAAAGATGAGATGGTTGGCGTGACCAAGTCCGGCAAGGGAAAAATGAGTTTATTGTCGCAATTTCTTAGGAATAACAGCCGGTGCGACCAAGGCAAGTCGATCCTGCTGATGTTGACGCCTAATCTTTTTTATCTCCTGGCCTATCTGCCAAAGTACCTCGCCAATACGAAAACGGGTCAGCGTCTGGACAATCCACGTGCCGCCCTATTTGCGCTCTGCGCCGCGTTGTGGGTATTGACGCCACAGGCATCACGCGCCGCCCAGGACCCCGAGATGTCGCTGAAATGGCACCAGGCCGATGTATGTAGGCAAAAAGCGTTCAAGAAATTCCCTGACTACACGCCCGAGGACAATGTTCGGCGCGAGAATTACCGGCGTGCCTGCCTGCGCAACTTAGGCCTGCCGGCCCCGGATGGCCCGGCGGCACCGCAATCGCACCAACTTCCTTGAAGTGCTGGCGACAGCCATGCGTGTCGTGCTACGCGTCAGGCTTGGTCACAAGATCGTACTCTTGTCGGAGCGGATTTACGGCATCTGCTGATCCAGGTCGGCGATTTTCGCTGGAGTGATTTTGTCACAGAGCACGGCGTATCTCGTAGAATGAATTGCTCTGATCATGTTAAGGCGTCATCGCCGCCTTCCCCGACCCGCGCGCTCCATCTTGGTGAGATCGACCGCCACGATACATCCCTTGAGGTAATAGTTGCGCCACAAGTCGGATGGCGGCATGGTCGGTTCACGGTAATTAAAAAGAGCGAGGATAAATCTTGCGCGGTTCGGCAACGGCTATTTACTCCCTATTATTTTTATTTCTCGCCGGATGTGGCATGTGGAATTCGATAAGCGACTACGCTGATAATTCATTGTTTAGAACCCAACTGGCTTTTGGTTCGGCGGGGTTTGTGGATCGCTGTATCGATATTATGCGAAGAGCCGATCCCAGTTCTAAGCTTGAGATAACAAACAAGCGTATCGATTTTGGAATTACTGTCACCATTGTTGATATTCAAGCCACAAGGAAAGATGTGCCCCCTGGTGGAAAAATACCACGCGATGTTGCCGCTCAATGCCGGTTTGATAGTGGAGTAATCGTAGATTTCCATTGGACCGTTGGTCCGTTGGAGTAAATATTCTAATTTGGATTGTCGATCATGTCTGAACGATTGGCTAGCTAGTCGAGGCGGCGCTAAAAGGAATCATTGCCGAGCAACAAGGCAAGCGTCATGGTTGGTTCACGGCAATCGACGGGGGAGCTATGTAAGGGAGAAATACGTGAGAATCTCAATTAAGCCCTTAGTGGCGGTCGCTGTGATATTGTTTGCCGCTGAACCGATCGTATTTGCACAAAATGATCTGACGACGCAAAACTCTACCGATATAAGTGGCAATTGGACATTGGAGATCGGTAAATGCAAAGGGTCAATCATGGTCGGCCCAGCTAAACACAATGCCACTAAAGGTACGAGTTGGGACGGTATTTATACCGCTCGATGTGGCGATGATAATTCTACATGGGAGGAGAAATTTTATATTTGGATAAATTCTGAAGGGGATTACTTTTTCTCGGGGGTTGGCACCTATAACGGGCAGAATGTCCCCGAAGGCTTCAATCTACATTGGAAAGATGATGGGAAGACTTTAGTGGGATCATCATCTTTCCCTTTACCCCTTACCCCGGATTTGCCACTCAAGTCTGTTGCTATGTACAAATAATAAAATAGAGGCTGTTCTAATTTGAATCTTCAAGTGTTGTAAATCGGGCAGCATCTTCTTGCAGATTGATGCTAAAAGTACGTGTAGGGACATGCCTGCGGCAAGAGGTTAACTGTGTCTGATCATATCGTTGCTGGACGAAGTGCCGCCTATCGCGAAGCCAGCGAAGCGATCCACCGTGATTGCACCACCCCCGATCGCCATGCCAAGCAGTTCCGAATGTTATGGGATTGCGGCTATGCCGATCTCATACGCAAGGATTTCTATTCGCTGTTTGAGTTTCCGGCCGGTGTACGCGGTGATGTTCTCGAGGCCGGCTGTGGCACAGGCATCGAGGCTGTCAATTTGCGGCGGCTCGCTCCGGGTCTCAAGACCCATGGCGTCGACATCTCCTCGGTAGCGTTGGCGGATGCGGTGGCGCGGCCCGACAAGGGCGATGCGGCCTTCTATCAAGCGTCGTTGGAGCGCTTGCCTTTCGCCGACGCGGTTTTCGATTACATTTCCTCGCATGAAGTGATCGAGCATGTCGAGGATCCCGCTATCGTGCTGGCCGAGTTCCGGCGCGTCCTCAAGCCTGGTGGTGTCTGTGTCATCGCTACGCCGAACGGCGCGAGCTGGTGGATCGATCATCTGCGCCAGCGCGTCATGCGGCTATTCGGCCGGCGCGGGGCTCCAGTCGGCGCCGATCACACCCGGCCACCTTCATTCTGGCGGCGCGAATTCACTCGCGCTGGCTTCGTGCTCGAGCGCCAGATCTTCGATGCCGCCGCGATCGAATTTCAATGCTTTGTGGCGCCGGCGAGCTGGATGCCGGTTACCAGCCGGCTGTTCGAGCCGTTGCGCACCGTGCCGCTGATCAATCTTTGGCTGTGCGATCGCGTCAAGTTCCGCTTACGTCGGCCGGGAATCGCGGCGCAGGGCGGCGAGGTCAGAATATGCTGCCCGATCTGTCATGCCAGCTTAGCCACGGTCGGGGCCGGGGTGCGCTGCGGCAATGGGCACGCATTTGTTCGGAATACTGCGGGGCTAATCGATTTCACTTGCTTGGCCGCTGCGGCCCCGGCGGGAACCGGAATGCGCACCACAGCTCCTGCCGCTAGTGCCTCGGCGACCGCCGCTGTTCCCGCTGCCAGCCGTCCACGCTGGCTGCGCCGGCTTCGTCGCTTGGTCCTACTTGGCTTGAGTGTCGGCTATGCCGGTTTTCTACTCACACTTGCGCCGCTTGGGCTTGTTATGGGCTGTTTCAGCCAGCCTTTCCGGCGAGGCTGATAGCTTTTGTCGTAGACTGGCGTCCCAACGGAGTTTCGGACCCCGTCGAGGTGAATGTTGGTCTTGATCACTTGAATTATTTCTCCAATTAGAATGCCGCGGCGAAAGCTCCATTTGTATTCCGACCCCTTGCGGCCCAATCGCTAAACCTTAAATACTTCGGCGATTTTTATCACTTTGGTGATATCGGCTTCGGTGCGCAGACATGAGCGACTTCC
>JBKQRS010000550.1:0-3220 GCA_052143915.1 Bradyrhizobium sp. | reverse complement strand
ATCCCCGGTATCTTCGTCCGCCAGGACAAGGGCAGTTACTACGAGCTCACCTGCCAGTGGCAAGGATGTAACTGGACCTGCACCTTGCCCAAGCAAGGCGCGGCGTCGACCGTCGTCATCGAACATAGGATGGCGCAGATCAATGAACATGCGGAGACGCACAAGGCGCCGCGATGAAAGTCGCCGAATCGCGCAGCGTTCACGCCACGCAGAGGATTACAAATCCCTTAGGCGATATTACCTCGCGATCCCGCGGAAGGTGCTGTACTGACGTTCAGGCGGGCAGCTGAAAGCGGCGGCAGACCGTCGTAGTTGTCACACGATAAAAACATAGTCCCCGGAGCGGCGCCTGGGCGCGCGTAGTCCGGGGATGCTTTGCGTTTCAGGCAGTCGCCGCGGCGGCGTGACGGCGGACGTGGATTTTGCTTTCGCGCTTGCGCGTGCGGGCGATGTCGTAGGACGACTGCATCCGCATCAGCGTTTCCATTTTCGGGCCGAAAGCCTTTTCGATCCGCAGGGCCATATCGCCGGACAGGTCCGACTTGCCGTTGAGCAGGGTCGACAGCGTCTGGCAGCGATCTGAGCGCTTCTCGATCTTCCCTGGAGTCACCGGATTGCTAACGTGGTCGGGGGCCTCTGATGGCATCAGCTCGCATCGGATTTGCTCTCCTCCGACACAAAAAGACACTTTTTCGGAGGACCGGGGCGACTTCTTTGATGCCGCCATTTGTCGGTCGCGCGGCAGTCTGATAACCCACCTTGGATGACGCTCCGCCGCGCCGCCGCGCTTCATCTGGTTCCTAGTGCGGTCCTGCAATCCAATGGAAACCGAAGGAGACAGGAGTCATGAAACGCAACCTCGTCACCGCCCTCGTGTCACTGTTTGCGGCTGCGCTCCTTAGCGCGGTCGCTCCGGCCCAAGCAGCGGACAAAAAACCCAACATCGTGTTCATCCTGGTGGATAACGTCGGCTGGGGAAATTTCGGGGTATACGGCGGCACGATACCCACTCCGCGGATCGACAAGTTGGCCAGCGAGGGCATCCGCTTGAACAACTACAACGTCGAGGTTCAGTGTACGCCCACGCGCTCAGCCATACACACCGGACGATATTCGGTTCGCTCGGGGACCTTCACCGTCCCTTGGCCTGGGCAGGGGCTAGCCGGGTTGGCGCCGTGGGAATACACCATCGCTGAACTCCTCTCGGACGCGGGGTATGCCACGGCGTTGTACGGCAAGTGGCACCTGGGCGACATCCAAGGCCGGCTGCCGAACGATCAGGGCTACGACGAGTGGTGGGGTATCGAGAACAGCTGGGACGAGGCTAGCTATACCGCGTGGCCGCTGTTCAAGGAGAGCGGCATGGCGGTGCCCATGATCTGGGAAGGAAAGAAGGGCGAACCGTCCAAGCCAGTGATGCCGCTTGACCTGAAGGTGCGGCCGATCGTGGACGGCAAGTACATCATCCCAAAGACGGTCGAGTACATCAAACGCAACGCTGCGGCGAAAAAGCCCTTCTTCGTCTACGTGGGTTACTCCGAGATGCATCCGCCGGTCATCGGCAACCCGGACTTCGTCGGCAAGTCCACCAAGCGCGGCGGGCTATACGCCGACGTCATCGGCGAGATGGACTACCGCGTCGGTCAGATCCTGGACGCCATCAAGGAAGCGGGCATCGAGGACAACACCATCGTAATCCTCAGTAGCGACAACGGGGGCGGCGGCGCAATTCCGCAACTCGGGGGAAGTTTACAAGGGCCTTGGCGCGGCGATTTTTTCAACACGCCATTCGAGGGAAGCATGCGGGTGCCCGCGATGATCCGCTGGCCGGGCAAGGTCCCTGCTGGCGTCGTTACCAATGAGATGGTTGCCGCGGTGGATTGGCTGCCGACGCTGGCCGGGATGGTCGGTGCGTCGCAATTGGTGCCCAAGGATCGACCCATCGACGGCGTCGATGCCTCGGGGTTCATGCTAGGCAAGAGCGACACGACCGGCCGCGACAGCTACATGTTCTTCGGCATTGACGGCGAGCTGATGTCAGTCAAGTGGAAGATTTACAAGGTGATCTTCCGCTACACGGATAATACGTTGTCTCCCGCCATCCAGAGTCCGTACATCAAGCCGCAGTTCCCCATGTTCTTCGATTTGACCAGCGATCCGCACGAAGACAACAATTTGTTTTACACCGATCTGACCAACGGCTGGATGTATGCACCGATTTTCAAAATCATAGGAAAATATGAACGCAGCGTTAAGGAATACCCCAACATCAAGGTCGGCGAGGACTTCAAGGGCTATAAGAAATGAGGCGGTCCTCACTCATTTTTGCCGTAGTGGTCCTGCTCGGCATGTCTTCCGGCACGCAAGCGCTCGCAGCCGACGACGCTCCTGCGACGTACTCGGGTGATTTGCTGACACGCTCCACGCTCACCGGCGATTGGGACGGTTTCCGCAACGATCTGGCCGCATGGGGCCTAACTCTCGACGCGGACCTGACTCAGGTCGAGCAGGGCGTCGTGGCCGGCGGCAAGAGCACGGCATGGCAGTACGGCGGGCGCAGCGACATCACCAGCAACCTCGACACTCAGAAGCTTGGCCTGTGGCCGGGGGGCTTCGCCACTCTCGAGGTCGAGGGCAACTTCGGCACCGGCATCAATCTGAACACGGGCGCCATCGATCCCGTCAATACGAATCAGATCTTTCCGGATCCCGGCGGCCACAACTTTAACGTGCCGCAGCTGTCGTTCATGCAATTCGTTTCGCCCTACATCGGCGCAATGGCCGGCAAGTTCGACACGATGTCCTCGGATGAAAACGAGTTCGCCCACGGGAAGGGTGACACCCAGTTCATGAACCTCGCCTTCAACATCAATCCGGTCGCGCTGGTCGCGGCTCCGTACTCGCCGCTCGGCGCAGGGTTTATCGTCCTGCCCACGCAGGACCCGGACGCCGCCGTACTCAATGCAGTCGTGATTCAGAGCACCGCAAAAGCGAGCACCGCCGGCTTCGATCACATCAGCTCAAACGACCTGACGTTTGCCTGGGAAGGCCGCGTTAGAACCCACCTGTTCGGTCGCACAGGGCATCAGCTCGTCGGTGCCGAGTACTCCAATAAGCAGTTCACGTCGATCGATCAGCGCCTGGACTTCATCATTGGGAACCGTCGTCTGGTGAAGACCGACGGGTCCTGGTGCGTATACTACAACTTCGATCAGTTCTT
>JBKQRS010000549.1:0-14610 GCA_052143915.1 Bradyrhizobium sp. | reverse complement strand
ATCGGCGAGGTGATGTTCCGCGGCAACATCGTGATGAAGGGCTATCTCAAGAACGAAAAGGCCACCAGTGAGGCCTTTGCCGGCGGCTGGTTCCACACCGGTGACCTCGGCGTGCTCGATGAACATGGCTACGTCATCATCAAGGATCGTTCAAAGGACATCATCATTTCCGGCGGCGAAAACATTTCCTCGGTCGAGGTTGAAGATGTGCTCTACAAGCATCCCGCCGTGCTGTTCGCTGCCGTGGTCGCCAAACCGGACGGGAAATGGGGCGAGGTGCCCTGCGCCTTCGTCGAACTGAAAGAAAATGCGCAGGCGACCGAAGCCGATATCATCGCGTTTTGCCGCGCCCAGATGCCGGGCTTCAAGACGCCGAAGGCCGTCGTGTTCGGTCCGATCCCGAAGACATCAACCGGCAAGATCCAGAAGTTCATGCTGCGCAATCAGGTCCATTCGGCCAAAGCGATTTCGGCGTGATTTGAAGCAGCCTTCAACTGGCCATCGATCGGTTCCGGGCGGCCTTCAGCCAAAGATTCCAGGCGCGATCGATTTGCGTGTTATTGGTGTTTGTGGTCGCGATGGCCTCACCCTCCGTCAGGTAGGTGACGGGCCCGAGCCTCATCGCTTCCGTCTGCAGGCGTGCGCCGACTTCCGTGTACACCGCCCGGAATACCGCCTGGTGCAAGGTGCTTCCCACCACCGTTGATCCGTGGCCACGCATCAATACCACCGGCCCCTGACCGAGGCTTTGCGCGAGGGCCGCGCCGAGGCCGGTATCGCTGATCAATAGATCACTCCCCGGCCCGGCAAAATCGCGGATTTCAAATACCGGCGTCCCCGCGCCAAGGAAGCCGCACATGTGGAAGATCGGCCGCAGCTTCGTGCCAGGCACGGCGCTGAACGGGACGACCGCGGGCGAATGGCTGTGCACGACGGCAACCACATCCAGCCGTTTGCGATAGATCTCGCTATGGATGAACCGCTCCAGATAGGCCGCCGGCCCGCCCGCCTCGACCGGGGCTCCGTCCAGATCGAACGCCAGCACGTCCTGCGCGGTGACAAGGCCCGGCGCCATGCTTCTTGCGAGCAGAAAGCGATCCGGCCGAACCGGATGACGCACGCTGACATGGCCGAAACCGTCCACCACGCCTTGATCGAACAGAATGTGGTTCGCGTCGACCAATTCGCGGATCACCGATGAAACCGTCTCGGATGCAGTATCGGACATGGTTGGTGGCCCTCCCTACCCGTCGATGAAGTCGCTCTTGCGCGAGATAGTATGGGCCCATACGATACTTCGCAAGACAGGGCCATCGGGCCTCCCGGGATTTCACGCATGCCGTCCACAGCCACGCGATTGGCGTCCACCCGTCAGCGTTTGGGATTGGTCGAACACCCGCACGCGCTGACGGACCGCAGCCTCAGCTTTCTTGTCCGGCAAGCCCATCGGGCTTTTGTGGCTACGCTCGCCGACAGGCTCATGCCGTACGGTGTCAGCGTCGCGGAATGGGCTGTGCTGCGCAGGTTGTGGCAGCAGGAAGGGTTCACGCAAGTGGACCTCGCCGACCGCATGCGGGTCCGGAAGGCATCCCTGACCTCGGTTCTGGCGAGCCTGGAGCGTAAAGGCTTCGTGCGTCGGACGCGGCGCGGCGAAGACCTGCGGAAGTACCATCTTTTCTTGACGAAGCGCGGGCGTGAGTTGAAGGAGGAATTGCTTCCGATCGGCGTCGCCATCAATCGCAAGGCGATAGCCGGCATTGATTCGGCAGATGCGGGATTGGTCGCGCACCTTCTTGAAAAGGTCATCGCCAATCTCGAGGGGCAATGATCCCTATCAATTAGATCAAGAACCATGGCGGACAGCCGCCGGGCTGATGGGAGAAAACATGGCGGAACGGGTTCTGGATGTTGGGACGTTGATCGAAACGCACCCGATCGGCCGCGCGCAATGGGTCGTGATCGGGCTCTGCGCATTGGTGGCGATGCTCGATGGCCTCGATCTGCAATCGATCGGCCTGGCCGCGCCCGCGATGATCGGACAGCTTCACATCGCTCCGCATGTCTTCGGCTATGTATTCAGCGCGGCGTTGGCAGGCCTTGCGCTTGGCGCCTTTCTGCTCGGGCCTCTCGCCGATCGGGTCGGTCGCAAACGGGTTCTTGTCGGCGCCACCTTCTGCTTCGGATTTTTTACACTCGCGACGGCCTATATCGGCGACCTGTCGCAGTTGCTCGTTATCCGCTTTCTCGCCGGTGCCGGACTGGGCGGCGCAATGCCGAGCTTCATCAGTCTCGCGTCGGAATATGTTCCAAGGGCGCGTCGGGCCACGGTCGTCAGCCTGCTTTGGGCGGGCTTTCCGCTCGGCGGCGTCGTGGGCGGCCTACTCGGCTCGAAGATCATTCCGGCGTATGGCTGGCAATCCATTTTTATCGTCGGCGGAACACTGCCGATCCTGTTGTCGGGGATCCTTGCTTTGGTGCTTCCGGAGTCGGCGAGCTTCCTGGTTGCGGCCGGCAAGTCGAGCGAACGGATCGGCCGAACCCTGCGCCGCATCTTTCCCGACGTGTCGATTGCAGGTGAAACCAAATTCGAATTCGCAAGGGAAGTCGCACCAAAGACAACGGTGCTTGAGCTCTTCAGGTCCGGGCGCGCCACCGGTACGCTGCTGCTGTGGGTCAGCTTTTTCTTCGCCTTCATGATCCTCGTCACCAATTCGGCCTGGAGCCCCATTCTGCTCCGCCGCGTGGGTATCGCGACCGAGCAATCCGCGCTGGCGCTGGCGCTTTTTAATTTTGGCTCGTTGTTCGGCTCAGGGGCCGCTGGAATGCTGCTGAACCGCCATGGCGTCTTGCGCGTGCTGCCGCCAACACTTGCGCTCGGCGCGCTGGCTTATGGGATGGTCGGATGGTCGGCGCCTTCGTTTGACGCCATCCTGCTGGCGGAGGGTCTGTTTGGACTGCTGCTTGGCTGTGGGAGTTCGGGTCTGATCGCATTGTCCGCTGACTACTATCCCGTCACGATCCGCTCCACGGGCGTCGGCTGGGCCACGGGGATCGGCCGCCTTGGATCGGTCGCCGGGCCGCTTGTCGTCGGCCAGATGGTCGCTGCCCAGTGGGGTGTGCCGACGATCTTCGCGGTTGCGGGCGGATCGGTACTGATTGGCGCCGTCGCGAGTACCGTGATGGGCCTGCTTCCGCGGGCCGGGACGGGGCGTGCGCCGCGAGCCGCCACAACCACTTCCCTGCAGGCCTGAATTCGGAGGAGACCCCCATGAGCAAACTGCAGCTTTCGGTCGCGATCGGCGACTATGACCGGATGCGACCGCTGGTGGACGGCATGGTGCAGATCGATGGCGTCGATGCGCAAATCATGCTGCTGGAGCCGGAGGAGATTTTCTTCCGCGCCTTCAGGCACGCGGATTTCGACATCTGCGAGCTGTCGCTCTCCAGCTACAGTGTCAAGACCGCGGCAGGAACAAGCCCCTACGTCGCCGTGCCGGTTTTCCCGTCCCGCGCGTTCCGGCACACTTCGGTTTACGTCCGCAACGACCGGATCAAGTCGCCCGCCGACCTTAGGGGACGCCGCGTCGGGGTGCCCGAATATCAGCTCACCGCCAATATTTGGGTCCGTCTGTTCCTCGAGGAGGACTATGGAATTCGCCCCTCCGACATCACCTGGGTTCGAGGCGGCTACGAGCATCCCGGTCGCGTCGAGAAGATCAATCTCAACCTGCCCGCCGACGTCGTCGTGGAGAATGCGAGCCCCGACATCACCATCTCCGATCTGCTGGCGAACGGAGAGCTGGACGCGGTGATCGGGCCGCGCGCCCCCTCCTGTTTCGACCGGGGCCACCCCCATGTCGGCTATCTGTTCGCCGACCCGCAGCAGACCGCAACCGACTGGTATCGGCGGACCCGGCTCTTTCCCATCATGCACACGCTGGGAATTCGCCGCACGCTTGTTGAAAAGCATCCCTGGTTGCCGGTCGCGGTCTTCAAGGCGTTCGAGCGCTCCAAGGCGATCGCCGTTGCGAGGCTGGCCGACACTTCGGCCACCAAGGTGACGTTGCCCTTTGTCGAGGAGCAATTGCGGGCCGCCCGCCTGCTGATGGGCGAGGATTTCTGGTCTTACGGATTGGAACCAAACCGCCATGTGCTGAGCCGTTTCCTGCAACGGCACCACGCGGAGGGGTTGTCGGCCCGATTGCTTGCTCCGGAAGAACTGTTCCATCCGGCCTCGCTGGAGCTGCACAAGATATGAGGCTTCGACATTCACAACCTGCATGCATCGCAGCAATCAAAACCGGAATGCATGCTGGTGATAGCGGTTGGCTGTCGCATTCGGTTCTTATGTTTGTAACAGAACAAGGGCAAATCTCCCGCACTCGCCGCGCTTGGCATGTTGCTGCAGGCGAACCATCGGGAGGTAATTGCAATGAAGGTTGCGGGATCGCGCTTGTCTGTTCGTTCGCCTGTTTCGCGCAAAGGTTTGGCCGTCACAATTCTGTTGTCGAGCGTCGTGACCACCACGGCAGCTCTTGCCGACGACGATGACATTTTCAGGCCGGGAAATTTGCTGGTCAGCCGATCCGTGTATGACAACAATAATCCGCCCAATATCGTTCCCGGCACCACCCAGCTGCCGCCCAATTGCGTTGCTCCCAATTGCGTGACCGCGACCGACGGCGGCCAATATCCGTTTGTCTTCAATAATGATGCTGTCGATGGCAGCTTTGGCGTCACCGCGAAGATGGTGCTGGATCAGCTTGAGCCGTCGGGGCGGTTCATCAACTCGCTCGAAGTCGAAGGCCCCCACCATTGGGATCGCAGCGACCAACCGACAAGCGATCGGGTGGTTACCAGTTTTTCGTCCAAATCCGAGATTGCGCTCAATCTTTCGACCGACGGCCAGGTCGTGACGTTCATGGGTTATCAGGCGCCACTCAGTGCGCTCGACGTCTCGAATTCCAATACACCGGCCGTGGTTGACCCCACCAATCCGGTTCCCGGAAGCTTTTTCCGGGTGGTCGGGGAAGTCGACGCGCGGGGCCACTTCCGTTTCACGAAGACCAACGCCTACAGCGGCAACAACGGCCGGGCCGCGATCCTGAACAACAAGAACGGCGCCAACGTCGTCTACACCACTGGAAATGCCGGCAACGGATCAAATCCTCAGCCCAATGGCGTCATCATCGGCGCCGGCGCGCAAATCTTGACTCCCCAGCGCGCGCCGCTCGATGCGCAGGATCCGGGCATGCCGACGCCGGTCGGCAGCTTTAACCTCACTCAATTGGGGCTGAAGGCCGACAAGACCGGCAAGGACACCAACTTCCGCGGGCTCACCGTCTTCAACAACGTCATCTATACCACCAAGGGCAGCGGCGGTAACGGCATCAACACCGTCTACTTCATCGATACGACCGGCTTCGATGCCAATGGCAAGCCGCTGGCATGCCCGAACGGCGTCGGCCTGCCGGGAGCCAACGCAACGCTCCCGACCTCGCCGATCGTCTACGACGCCACCAAGCTGCAGACGCTCGGTGTTACTCCCTACAACATGTGCGTCCTGAACGGCTTCACGACGACGCTGGCCAAGAAGACGACGAACTCGTTCCCGTTCGGGGTCTGGTTTGCTAACGCTACTACACTGTATGTTGCCGACGAAGGCGATGGCACCAACACGTTTGATCCGGTGTCGGGCAAGTTCACGGCGGCGGCAGCGAGCAGCACATCGGGCCTGCAGAAATGGGTGTTCGACTCCACTCTCGGCGCGTGGAAACTGGCCTACGTGTTGCAGGCCGGGCTCAATCTCGGCGTCCCCTATACGATCGACGGCTATCCCACGGGGCAAAATCCCACGACCAGCCTTCCCTGGGCTCCCGCCGCCGGCGGCCTTCGTAACCTTACCGGTCGCGTCAATCGCGACGGCACTGCGACGATCTGGGCCATCACCTCGACCGTCAGCGGAAGCGGCGACCAGGGCGCCGATCCGAATCAGCTCGTCATGATCACCGACAAGCTCGCAGCCACCGCGGCGCCCGCGGGCGAAAGCTTCAAGGTAGTCCGGACGGCGCGGTTTGCCGAAGTGCTTCGTGGCGTGTCGTTTACGCCGGGGACCGATCACGACCGGTTTGCCGACGCCGATGATCATCGCGACGACGACCGCGATCACCACTAAGTCATGTTATGACGCGCCAGCCAGCGCCGACCAGCGCTGGCTGGCCTTTTTGTCAGTCGTGGCCGCAGGATATCGACCGGACCTGTGTCAGTCCGCCCGCTGCAGCGTCAGCCGCATGCCGTCATAAGCGGGAACGACGTGAGACGGCAGGCTCTGACGCAACACCTCGTAATCCAGATCGGAATGCATGTTGGTGATGACGGCGCGGCGCGGCTTGAACCGGTCGATCCACGCCAGCGCGTCATTGACACTGAAGTGGCTGGGATGCCCGGTGTAGCGCAGCCCGTCGATGATCCAGAGATCGAGGTTTTCCAGGAAAGGCCAGCTCTCGGGCGGGATGTCGCTGACGTCGGGCGTGTAGGCGGCTTCGCCGATCCGATAGCCGAGCGCCGAAATATTGCCGTGCTCCAGGATGAATGCCGAGAGCAGCACCGGACCGCCCTTGCCTTCGACGGTGCGGCTTTCGCCGGCCTCGATCGCGTGATGATCCAGGATCGGCGGATATTCGCTGCCAGGCGGCGAAACAAAGCAATAGGAGAACCGCAGCAGGATGTGCTCGGCGGTGGAGTGGTTCAGATAGACCGGAATCCGCCGGCGCTGGTGCAGCACCACGGAGCGCAGATCGTCGATGCCGTGGGTTTGATCGGCATGCTCGTGGGTCAGGAATACCGCGTCGATGTGGTCGACATTGGCGTCGATCAATTGCTCACGCAGGTCGGGTGAGGTATCGATGACGACCCGCGTGATGCCACGATCACCCTTTCGCTCGGCAAGCAGCGAACAACGGCGACGGCGATTCTTCGGATTTTTGGGGTCGCAGGCGCCCCAGCCAAGCGCCGGACGTGGAACACCGGCGGAGGAGCCACAGCCGAGGATCGTAAGATCCAGCGTCATGCCACGGCTTTCGACAGCGGTACCTTGCTGAACAGGCGGAAAAAGTTCTCCGTGGTCTGCCGCGAAATTTCTTCCAGCGAGACCCCGCGCGTCTCTGCCAGCACCTTGGCAATTTCAACCACATAGGAAGGCTCGTTACGCTTGCCGCGAAATTTTCCGGGTGCCAGATACGGCGCGTCGGTCTCCACCATGATGCGATCGGCCGGCAGCTCGGCGGCGAGCTCGCGCAAGGCTTGCGATTTCTTGAAGGTCAGAATTCCCGTGAATGAAATCGAAAGGCCAAGCGAGATGGCCTTCATCGCAAGGTCCCGCCCGCCGGTGTAGCAATGCAGCACGGCGCGAAACGATCCCCTTGCCATTTCGTCTTCAAGGATGCGGCCGCAGTCGTCGTCGGCCTCGCGGGTGTGAATGACCAGCGGCAGGCCCGTCGCGCGCGCCGCCGCGATATGGGTGCGAAAGCCGCGCTCCTGCGCTTCGCGCGAGCCGTGCTGATAGAAATAATCCAGCCCGGCCTCGCCAAGCGCCACGACCTTGGGATGGGCGGTCAGTTCGACCAACTCGCGCGTGGAGATGCCATCCTCTTCATCGGCCTGGTGCGGATGGGTGCCAACCGAGCAATAGACGTCTGGAAATCGCTCCGCGATCGCCAACAGCGCGTCCAGGCGCCGCACCCGCGTCGAAATGGTGACGATGCGCCCGACGCCCGCGGCCGCGGCCCGCGCGACGATGCCGTCGAGATCGTCGGCGAAATCGGGGAAATCCAGATGGCAGTGGCTGTCGACCAGCATTGGCTTCAAACCGCTCACGCCGCCGTTGGCTCGATATACCGCGGAAATACCGGCGCGGGCGCGGGAAGCACCGTGCCCGGCTTGATCCGCGAACCAAGCGCCGCAAAGTTGCGCGAGTTGGTCTCGTCGGCAATGCCGAGGGCATCGAGCAACTTTGCTGAAGCCTCAGGCATCGCCGGCTGCGCCAGAATGGCGATCTGCCTGACCACTTCGGCGGTCACGTACAGCACCGTGCGCTGGCGCGCAGGATCGGTCTTCGCCAGCGCCCACGGCGCTTCGCCGGCGAAGTAGCGGTTCGCCTCTGCGACGACAGCCCAGACGGCATTGAGCGCCTGATGAATCTGCTGGCTCGCCATCGCCGTTCGCGCGAGAGCGATCATGCCGTCGGCCTGCGCCAGGATCGCCCTGTCGTTGCCGCTGAATTCGCCCGGCTCGGGCAACACGCCCTGATACTGCTTTGCGATCATCGACAGCGAACGCTGCGCCAGATTGCCGAGATCGTTGGCGAGATCGGCATTGATGCGCGCGACGATGGCCTCATGATTGTAGCTGCCGTCCTGTCCGAACGGCACCTCGCGGAGGAAGAAATAGCGCATCTGGTCGACGCCGTATTGGTCGGCGAGGTTGAAGGGGTCGACCACGTTACCGACCGATTTCGACATCTTCTCTCCCCGGTTGAACAGGAAACCGTGGGCATAGACGCGCTTCTGCACAGGAATACCCGCCGACATCAGGAAGGCCGGCCAATACACCGCGTGAAAGCGGATGATGTCCTTGCCGATGACATGAACGTCGGCCGGCCAGTAATGCCAGTTCGGGTCGCTCTCGTCGGGAAAGCCGACGCCTGTGATGTAGTTGGTGAGCGCATCGACCCAGACATACATGACATGCTCGGGGTCGCCGGGAACCTTGACGCCCCAGTCGAAGGTCGTGCGCGAAATCGACAGATCCCGCAGACCGCTTTTGACGAAACTTACGACTTCGTTCCTTCGCGAGTCCGGGCCGATGAAATCCGGCTGCGATTCATATAGCTTGAGTAACTTGTCCTGGTAGGCGGAGAGCCTGAAGAAATAGCTCTTCTCCTCCACCCATTCGACCGGCGTGCCCTGCGGTCCGACACGCACATTGTCCGCGTCGAGCACGGTTTCGTCCGCGGTGTAGTAGGCTTCGTCGCGTACGGAATACCAGCCGGAATAGCTGTCGAGATAGATGTCGCCATTGTCGGCCATCCGCTTCCAGATTTCCTGGCTGGAGCGATGGTGCTGCTCTTCCGTGGTGCGGATGAAGCGGTCGAACGAGATGTTCAGCCGCTCATCCATTGCCTTGAAGCGGCCGGCGTTGCGCTTGGCAAGATCGGCCGGCAGCATGCCCTCGCTCTGTGCCGTCTGAATCATCTTCAGGCCATGCTCGTCGGTGCCGGTCAGAAAGAACACATCCTTGCCATCGAGACGCTGAAAGCGCGCCAGCGCGTCGGTCGCGATCGCTTCATAAGCGTGGCCGATATGCGGCACACCATTGGGATAGGCGATCGCGGTCGTGATGTAGAAGGAGTTTGAGACCGTCGATTTCGAGACGGGAGGCGCTTTAGTCGACTTCGGCTTTTTTGTGGGTTTCTTTAGAGCCTTTTTCGCAACGGTCGTCTTGGCGGATTTCTTCGCCTTTTTGGCAGACGTCTTCGCGGCCGTCGCTTTCTTCGCGTTTTTTTTTGCCTTTTTCGCCGGAGCCTTGCGGCGCTTCTTTGCCGGCTTTTTGGTGGGGCGGACGCGCGAAGAGGCGCGAACCTGCTTCGCTTTTCGTTTCTTGACGGTCTTTTTGTTAGGCGTTGCCACCACGAATTCCCTTATGGCTCAAACAAAATTGTCCGGATTGATCCTTGGCGGAGCGCCTAGCGCGTCGCCTCCGCAAGCATCCCGAACACCGAGAAAACCAGCGGCTTTCGCTCGAGATTGTATTCCGCGGTGTCGCGCGCGGCGCGGTTGATCTTTTCCCACACCTCTGCCAGCCGTGCAAGGCGCGGCAGGTTGGCGTTGGCATCGTCGGTGCGCAGGCGCTCGCTCACCCAGCGATCGACGCTGTCGATGAAGGTCGCGAGCGCGACCCGGTCGCTGCCGCCGAGCGCATCTCCAAGGGCATGGAGTTCACGCGGATCAACCTGCGGCAAGGTGGCGAGCAGCGCCGCGGTCCGCTGGTGAAGCTTTACGGCGTCGCCACCAAGCAACGTCAGGGTGCGTGCGACACTCCCCTCCGCCGCATCAGCGGCCTCCGACAGCGCGGGATCGTCGATCGCGAGATCTGCGGCATGCACTGCGGCCTTGATAACGTCGGGGGTGGAGAGCGGCCGCAACGCCAATCGGCGACAGCGCGACAGGATGGTGGGCAACACCCGTCCAGGCGCATGGCTGACCAGAAGGAACAGCGATTGCCGCGGCGGCTCCTCAAGTATCTTGAGCAGCGCGTTGGCGGCGTTTGGATTGAGTTCATCGACGGTATCGACGATGCAGACCCGCCAGCCCTCGACTGCTGCGGTCGAGCCGAAGAAGGTGATCGTCTCCCGCGTCTCGTCGACCGTGATCACCGTCCGCATCACGCCCTTGTCGTTCAGTGTCCGCTCGAGGACGAGCAGGCCGCCATGCGCGCCCGCCGCAATATGGCGCGCGACCGGATCGGACGGGTCAACCCGGAGCGTCTCCGCATGCTGCACTTCGGGGGCGAGCGGATCGCGATGGGCGAGTACGAACCGCGCCATTCGGTAGGCCAGCGTCGCCTTGCCGATGCCCTTGGCTCCCCCAATCAACCATGCATGCGGAATCCGCCCGCTGCGATAGGCATTCAGCAAAGCCGTCTCGGCATCGCGATGCCCGAACAGGACGGTGGTTTCGCGGGGATGAAGGGCCGATATCTGGTTTTCTACCTGACGGGCACTCATGCCGAACCCGCCAGGTTGCTGGCGCCGGCTGCGAACAAGCGGTCGCGCAGGGTCGACCATATGCTGGCGGCGACAATGTTGGGCTCGGCGGTTGCATCGATCAACACGCATCGCTGGGGTTCGGCGGCGGCGATCCGCCGGTACGCGTCGCGCAATTCCTGATGAAACTTGATGTCTTCCGCCTCGAATCTGTCGGCTGCGCCTGTGCCGCGGCGGGCGGCCGCGCGCCGCAGCCCGATCTCCACCGGAACATCGAGAATAAAGGTCAAATCGGGCTTCAGATCGCCGATGGTAACCCGCTGCATCGCATTGAGAAGCGCGGGAGCGACCTGCCCCAGGCTGCCCTGATACACCCGCGTCGAGTCCGAAAAGCGGTCGCAGAGCACCCAGATTCCCTGCTTGAGTGCCGGCTCGATGACATTGCGCACATGGTCATCGCGCGCGGCTGCAAACAACAGCGTTTCCGCGTCCGCACCCAAGAGCTTGCCCATGCCGGACAACACCAGATGCCTGATGATTTCTGCGCCCGGCGATCCCCCGGGCTCGCGCGTGACAATGGCGCGCAATTTTGCGGCGGCGAGGCGTTCCGCAAGCGTCTTGATTTGCGTGGATTTGCCGGATCCTTCGCCGCCCTCAAAGGAGATGAATCGTCCACGCCCAGGAAGTCGTTTGACCGCTGCCTCGGCCATCATCAGAGCTTCTCGGCGCCAGCGCGAAACACCCCGATCACCAATTCGCTTGCGCCATCAATGGCCCGCCGCATCGTCGATCCCCTGTCGACCGATTCCGCCGCATAGACCGGCGCTTCCACCGCGATGTTGCCGCCGCGCCAGACCTTGACGAGGCCGACCTGCTGGCCGGACTCGATCGGCGCGCGTACGGGTCCGTTATACACGAGACGCGCAATCAATTTATCGTTGCCGTTTTTCTGCACCATCACCTTGACCGGTTCGCGGCTGGCGAGCTTCACCGAACGGCTCTCGCCGCCAAATACCTTGGCGTAGCCGATCGGCTGATCGGCTGCGAACAAGGTCCGCGCCTCGAAGTTGCGGAATCCCCATTCAAGCATTTTCTTGGCTTCCGAAGCGCGGTCTTCCGGATCGTCGAGGCCGTTGATGACCACGATCAGCCGAATGCCGTTCTGCACGGCGGAGCCGACCATGCCGTAGCCGCCCTCCTTGGTGTATCCGGTCTTGAGGCCGTCGGCCCCCTCGAGGGAGTTTAGCAACGGATTGCGGTTCTGCTGCCGAATCTTGTTCCAGGTGAATTCCTTCTCGCCAAAAAGCTTGTAGAAATCGGGGTAGGTCTGAATGACGTAACGCGCCAGTCTGGCGAGCTCGCGCACGGTCATCTTGTTGCCGGGATCCGGCAGGCCGTTGGAGTTGGCAAAAGTCGACCGCGTCATCCCGAGTTCGCGCGCACGCTTGGTCATCATCTCGGCAAAGGTGCGCTCGTTGCCGGCGATTCCCTCCGCCAGCACCATGCAGGCGTCGTTGCCGCTTTGAATGATCGCACCGTGCAGGAGGTCGTCCACCGCAATCTTGCTGTTGATGGCGGCGAACATCGTCGAACCGCCCGCGGGCGCGCCGCCCTTGCGCCAGGCGTTTTCGCTGACGCGATATTCATCGGTCAATTTGACGTCGCCCTGCTTGATGGCATGGAAGACCACTTCGGCGGTCATCAGCTTCATCATGCTGGAAGGCGCCCTCAATTCGTCGGCGTTCTTCTCGAACAGCACGCTGCCGCTCGAGGCTTCGATCAGGATCGCCGTAGGCGCGTCGCCGTCGAACCCGCCCTCCTCTTTTTTGGCGCCCTGCGCGCTGTTGTTGGCGGCGTACACCATGCCGCCCCACCCGACGGCCAGGGCAACGACGGCCAGGATCAGGCGGCGCCGGGAGGTTGCGGTCGCGGACCTCGATTTGCGGGATATGGTAACTGTCATCGGGTTGCCCTGAGCCGGCGTTCTAACAGCTGGAAGTACCGCAAACAACACGGGTTTTACGCGCCGTGTCCGCGCCGGTCCGGCGCTATCTTGCCGCAGCTTGCAGAAATCAGACTGGCGATAAAGGGCGGCTCAATAGAGCCCGCGTCCGGCCAGCAATTCGCTCGGCGGATCGATCGGAGCGTAGGCGGAGACGGGCCGAACGCCGGAGGAATAGCGGTCGTCAGGCTCATACGACACCGCGCGCGGATTTTCCAAGATACGTCCGCCCGAACGTGGGCGTGCGGACGCGGACAATTCGGATGTCGCCGAGATCGACGCCTGATCCGCGGAAGCATTGCCGAGGTTGTAGGGCCGTCCCTCAGGCAGTGGAACCTCGCCCCGGATCAGCCGCGCCGATGAGGAGATCTGCGGAACGAACGGACGGGCCGACGCCACCCGGACCAGCGACGGCGATGGCGCCGGAACGCCGGTCCGCAAGGTCGCCATCAGCTGGCGGTCGTCGGAGCCCTCAAGCGGCGCCCGGCCAACATATTCGACCCGCACCCGCGCCACGCCGTTGCCCTTGAACTCAAGCAGCTCGGCGGCCCGGCTGGACACGTCCATCAGCCGGTTGCCGTGGTAGGGTCCCCGGTCATTGACGCGAACGATCAGCGATTTGCCATTGCTGAGATTGGTCACGCGCGCGTAGCAGGGCATCGGGAGCGTCGGATGGGCTGCGCTGAGCGAGGCCATGTCAAAAATCTCGCCGTTGGCGGTCAGCCGGCCGTGGAAGTCATCGCCGTACCAGGAGGCCAGGCCCTCCTCGCGATAATTGACGTCTTCCTCGGGGACATAGATCCGCCCCGCGACGATGTAGGGTTTGCCGATGCGGTAAGTCCCCCCGCCCTTCGGCACGGGATCACCGAGAGCGACGACGCGGGGACTGGAGGATACGCCGTATTTGGGATCGACCCGGCTGGAGAGACCCGACGAGGAGCAATTGGCCAGAACAAGGCATGCGGCTGCGGCCGCAACCCCGCGCGCGGCGCCGAAACCCGGATATGACCGTCGAATCCCCATCCGCCCCAATTACCAATTCCACCGGCCGCATGCTTATTTTATGCGCTTGGCGGCCATGTATCCCCGATGCAGCCCACCTCCGCATCAACATATCAGCATACCGCAGCCTGAACACGGCGGAAATGGGGAGAGCGCCGGGGTGGTAAACCAATCGTTGCCCCGTTGCGAGCCGCGGGTTCCCAGGCAAACGGGGGTTGACCGCCATGGAATCGGGTATCTTGAGCCTTCGCTTGCAATCCGCCACGCCTTCGCTCATGAGGGGCGCTGTGGAAGGGTGGCCGAGTGGTTTAAGGCACCGGTCTTGAAATACGCACGGGAGCGTATCGAGTTGTATCGAAAAAGCGCAGATAGCCCCATTTCATCGGGCTAATTTGGAAGCGCCATCCCTCCCCGTATCGACCCGTATTCTTTTGTATCATGCAGTTACGTTAGCAAAGCGGTTAGCAAATGATTAGGGCCACATGAAGTCGCGGAGCGCGGCGCTCGGTGTGTGCTGAAGCTCGCACTTAGTCCCACCCTGCCGGAACGTCACAAGCGCGTGGCCTCCGCGACGTACCTCGAACTCGACGGCGAATCCTTGGGCGTTGTGGGGACTATTGCCGAACGCGCGCATCACATCGGCATTGCTCTTCGTGAAAAATTGCTCGAACTCTCGAATACGGCGAACAAATCGATTAGTGCCCTGGTCGACCCCTTCCATGATGGCAACCGCGGCGCGCCGCTGCGCGTCTGTCATCTGAACGATAAACTCTAGCGCAGCTTCCTCAGTCGGTACGCCGTGAATTGATGCAAGTTGACGCGTCACCATGTCCAATTCCTTCAC
>JBKQRS010000548.1:0-9747 GCA_052143915.1 Bradyrhizobium sp. | reverse complement strand
CTTCTGCTCGGCCGGCTGCCGCAGCAAGTTCGCCGCCGATCCAAAAAAATATCTGGGAGAAAAGGCGCCGGCCGCGCCGGCGCCGGCGGGCGCGATCTTTACACATCGCGCCATGCAGCGTGGGCGCGAGAACCGCATCCGCGGCGCGAAACGACAATTGCTCGGTCTGCGCGATGAACGTCGCGGCAGCATTGTTGACGAGAACGTCGAGCGGCGCATCGCGCCAGATCGAATCCATCATGGCATCGACGCTCGCTCCATCGCGAATGTCGCATCTGATCGCGTCGACCCTGCCGCCGAGATCGCCGCGAATCTGGTTCGCCGTCGCCTCAAGCACCTCGAGCCGCCGGCCGCAGATGATCAGTCCGGCGCCAAGCTCGACGAAACGGCGCCCCATCGCGGCGCCGAGCCCGGAGCCGCCGCCGGTGACCAATATCCGCTTTCCCGCCAGCAGCCCTTTTTCAAACATCGTTTTAAACCTTTTCAACGACAGCCGATCCTCATCCTTAAGGAGCGCGCCCTTCGAATCCAATTGTGGCCCGGCTTCAAATCCGGCATGAAACGTACCGCGTTACTTGCGCGTTCGAAACTCAGGTGTGCCCATGAAAGCCATTCTCTGCTCGCAATATTGCGGTCCCGACGATCTCGTGCTGACGGAAGTGCCCGATCCCGTGGCCGGACCCGGTGAGGCGGTGATCGCGATCAAGTCCGCCGCGCTGAATTTCTTCGACCTCTTGATGATCCAGGGCAAATACCAGATCAAGCCGCCGTTCCCGTTTTCGCCGGCGGCAGAAGTCGCAGGCGTGATTGAAAGTGTCGGCGCAGGGGTGACCGACCTCAAGCCAGGCGACCGCGTGGTGGCCTCGTGCGGCCATAACGGCGCGCGCGAAAAGATCGCGCTGCCGGCGAATTCCATCGTCAAGATTCCCGACAATCTGGATTTCGACCGCGCCGCCGGGATCATCATCATCTACGGGACCGCGCTGCACGCCCTCGAAGATCGCGCCAGCCTCAAACCCGGCGAAACCATGGCAGTGCTGGGCGCTGCCGGCGGCACGGGTCTGGCGGCATGCGAGCTCGGCAAGCATCTCGGATTGAAGGTGATCGCCTGCGCGTCGTCAGATGAAAAACTGGAATTCGCAAAAGCCCACGGCGCCGAACTCGGCCTGAATTACGCCAGCGAAGATCTCAAGGAAGGCTTGCGCCGGCTCACCGGCGGCAAAGGGGTCGATATTGTTTTCGACCCCGTCGGCGGCAGCTATGCCGAGGCCGCCCTTCGTTCGATCGCATGGGAAGGCCGCTTCCTGGTGATTGGATTTGCCGCCGGCGACATTCCGAAAATGCCGCTCAATCTGGCGCTCTTGAAGGGCTGTGATATACGCGGCGTGTTCTGGGGCGCGTGGGCGCGGCTCAATCCGGACAAGAACCGCGCCAATCTGGAAAAGCTCGTGAAGTGGACCGCGGAGGGCAAGATCTCCTCGCATGTCGACCGCACCTTCCCGCTGGCGCAAACCGCCGATGCCCTGAAAGTACTTGCGGGCCGCAAGGCGATGGGGAAAGTGATCCTGCATCCGTGACGCGGGGATCATCCTTGCCGTATGATCATATGGTTAACGCTCAGGCGTGCCGTTCTGAGACACATCGGCCTTCCTCGGACGCCCCCGCCCGGTCGCGCCCCAATGAAATCAAAAAATCTCCCAAATCGTGCCGGTGATTGTCGCTTTTTGGACGGATTCCAAATGCGAGTTAGGGCCCCAGTAATGGGCACTTGGGCAAGAAGAATTTCAAGGGACTGAATCCGGGGTGTCCGAAGTTGCGTAGTAGCGGGAGGCATCACGATGTCACAGGAATCGAGGTTCACGTCGAACGGCGATCAATATGACAGACCATTTGACGAGCCAATTGACTTAGACGAGTTCGGTTCACAACTCAGGTCTTACCGCTCCACGCGGTCGGTCGCGACGAGGGAAGATTACCTCCCCGACGATCCCGCCCCTCTCTTTCTATCTGAATATGCCGATGATCCCAGACCGCCGGCGTTCGGAAACGCCCGAGCAGTTAAATCGCGACGACCCTTCAGGACCGGCGTCCTGGTGACGGCCACAGCGGCGGCCGCGTTCGCGATCTTGTCAGCGAGAAATCCATTCCCTGTTTTTGCGAACGCAACCGCTTCGCTGATGGGCATATCGGACGTTAAATCGGCCCCCGTCCCGTCGGAGCCGGTCGTTCCATCCACCGTTCAGGCGGTGTTGCCGGCCGCAAGTCAGATGCCGACGCGCGACGAAATTGCACTCGCCCTCAAATCAGCCCATCAGAGCCTGGCTCCAGCGGAAATCCACCAGCCCGTCGCGGCGGCTCCCGCTGCTCCGCCCGAACCTGCTGCTCCTCCGGTGAGAAGGCTCGACGCCGACGAACTCGCCACGCTGATGACGCGGGCCAAGGGCCTGCTGGCGACGGGCGATATTCCGCCTGCCCGCCTGTTGCTGGAACGGGCCGCGGATGCGCAGGAGCCGAGCGCCGCGCTGATGCTGGCCCAGACCTACGATCCCGCGGTGCTGGGAACGCAGGATACCCGCAATATCAATACCGATCCGGCGCTGGCGCGCACCTGGTACGAGCGGGCGGCGCAGCTCGGCTCGCCCGATGCACAGCGGCGGCTCAGTCAATTGCAGTAATTCTTTCAACTGGGGACCAGCAAAAATGCGACGTTTAATTGGATTGGCACTCGTTGCCATGATGATGACCTGCGGCATTGCAGCGCGGGCTGAAGAAGGCGTGGCCGACCCGGCCAAGGTCAGCGACAGTCTTAAAGCCATCTTTCAATTCGGCTCGGCTGCCACCAAGCAGGCGCTGAACGCCAACACGGTAACGCTGATTTCCGGCACCATCGGCGGCACTTATGTGCAGTTCGGTGCCGACCTCGCCTCCGTGCTCGACGACGGAAACAAGTTGCGCGTACTTCCGATCGTCGGGCGCGGCTCCGTGCAGAGCGTCGCCGACATCCTGTTCCTGCAAGGGGTCGATTTGGGAATCGTGCGGGCCGACACGCTCGACTATCTCGAGAGGAAAGGCTTCGCCAAGGACATCAAGAAGCAATTCACCTATGTAACGAAGCTCTACAACGAAGAGATGCAGGTCATCGCCCCGAAATCGGTGCACAGCCTGAGGGATCTCGAAGGCAAGACTGTCAGCGTCGACCTGCCCAATGGCAGCACCTTCGTCACCGTGCTGACGGTTGCTGACCGGATCGGGATGAAGGCGAACTGGGTCTATATCGAGCAACGCATTGCGATGGAGAAACTGAAGGCGGGCGAGGTCGACGCCGTCATCGTGGTGGGGGGCAAGCCGTACAAGTCGGTCTCCAACTTCAGCAATGACGGCCGTTTCCACCTCGTGAACGTCGACTATGAAAAGCCGCTACAGGGTGACTACCTGCCGGCAACGATGACCGCGAAGGATTATCCGAACCTGATCGCTGAAGGCGAGAAGGTGGATACCATCGCGGTGCCGGCGCTGCTTGCGGCCTATAACTGGGCGCCCAATACCGATCGCTATCGCAAGCTCTCGCAGTTCGTCGACGCCTTCTTCACGAAGTTCCCGACCTTCCAGCATCCGCCCTTCCATCCGAAGTGGAAGGAAGTTTCGTTGTCGGCGCCGCTGGCGGGCTGGAACCGCTTGCCCTACGCGCAGCAATGGCTCGACAGCCACGGGATCGAGCCGGTGGTGCGAAGCCGGTTCGACGAATTTCTCAAACAGAGCCCGGCGGCGGGCAAGGTATCAACCGACACCGACAAGGAAGCCCTCTTCAGGCAATTCAAGGCCTGGGAGGCCGAGCAAGCCCGGGCCCAGGTTCCGCCGGCGTCGAAACGATAGATACAGCGATAGATCTTGAGCCGGGGTGATCCGCACCCCGGCTCTCGTTATTCCAGGCAAAGCACCGCCATCCAGGCCTTGACCGGCCGATCAGCCGGTCCTCGGCACAAAAATTTCCTGCTCGACGGCGATGCCCTTGAGCGGAAAGCAGCCGAGGAATTCGGCCGAAATGCCGCCGGCGCTGACGAAACCGGACGACAGCAACAACGAGCGGCCGAGTTGCCGGCACATCGATTCGATGCGGGCCGTCAGATTGACGGCGGGACCGATGACGGTGAAATCGAGCCGCGTGTCGCTGCCGATATTGCCGTACAAGACATCGCCTGCATGCAATGCCAGGCCGTAATCGATCCGCGGCAGGCCTAGGCCTTGACGCCGCAGGTTTTCCTGCGCGAGCGCTGTCTGCGCTTGCTCGGCCGCAAGCAGTGCTGCGGCACAGGTTTGCGCGGCATCGGCCCCGATCGGGAAGATCGCCAGCATCGCGTCACCGATGAATTTCAGGACCTCGCCGCCTTGCGCCGTGACCGCGTCGCACATCGGGCCGAAATAGCAGTTGAGCAGGTCGATCAGCGCGTCGCGCGGCAGCGTCTCGGAAAGATTGGTGAATCCCCGGAGATCACAGAGCCAGATCACCGCCCGGATGGTTTCGCCGGCGCCGCGCTGGATCTGGCCTTCGAGCACCCGTCCTCCCGATTGCCGTCCGACATAGGTATCCAGCAAGGTCCGTGCGGTCCGCCGCAGCGCCTGCACTTCGAGATTGAATGCGACTGCGGGGATCGTGGCCGCAAACAGCGCGAGTTCCTCGCTATTGAATCCGCCGCGGCGCATGGTGGCAAACGACAGCGCCTTGTGGCTGCCGTCGGCGAACGGAACCGAGTAGACGATATAGTCGGTACAACCATCGCGGCGCAGATCACCGAGAATGGCGAATTCCCCGTCCTGCGCCGGTGCGGCGAGATCGCAGCGGACCGGGCCGCCACCTTCATAGGCGATCCGGATCGGACTTTTGGTCATCGTTGCCAGGGCATCAGGGCCGGCGCGGTACAGCCGCTCGGTCGTGCCCGTGTCGAGCTGCCACAGGCCGCTGAAGGAAAAAATCTGCGGATGCAGGATCGGAACACCGGTGGTAATGCGCGAGACATCCACGCCGGCGGCGCGCAGCTCATGGGCAAAGGCCTCGAGAAATTCGCTCGCCTCGGTTCGCCTGCGGGCGTGGGTCATCAGCCAGCGAATGACCGGATGCGTTTCGTCCCTATCGGTCAACTTCGACACGGCTGGCGCCTAATACTCCGACTCGATGCCTCGCTTCAGCGCGGCGCGGGCGGCGTCGCGATGCTCCGGGGTGATGTGCGCGGCGACCATCCGGATCGCGGTGGCGAGCACGGCGGCGTCATCGGTAAAGCCGAGCACCGGCAGCATGTCCGGAATGAAATCGAACGGCAGGATGAAGTAGGCGATCGCCCCCAACAGTGCCGCCTGGACGTGGCGCGGAGTCTGCTTGTCGAAGGCGCAGTAATAGGCGCTCAGCAAGTCCTCGGCAAAAGGGAGCTTTGCCACAACCCGCTTCAACTTGATCCAGAAGCGCCGGCGCACGCTTTCGCGGTCTTTCGCCAGCTCCTCGGCCGGCTCAAAACCCACGGTATGTTCTGACATCATCGCCAAGGCTCCGAAAACCGGGCGTCCACCTTTCCGGAATACGCCCTAAACTGGTGACGTCGCATCAGGCCTGCAAGACCGGGAACCGGATCAGGTGACGCCGAGCTGCGCCGCGATCGCGTTCATGGCCCTTGCAAGTTCGATGTCCCGCGCGGTGACGCCGCCGGCGTCATGGGTCGCCAAGACCACCTCCACCGTCTTGTAAACGTTGCGCCATTCCGGATGATGGTCGTTCTTTTCGGCGACCAGCGCTGCGCGGCTCATGAACCCGAACGCCTCGTTGAAATCCCTGAAGATGAACGTCCGTGCGATCGCCTCCCGGCCGGGCACCTCGGTCCACCCGGGCAGGCCCTTCAGGGCCGATTTCCGCGTCTCCGCCGACAGCCGTTCCGCCATAGTCGCCTCCCGTTTGACCCGAAATCTACCCTAACATCGAAGCACGCCTGTTTGATCCACGCGCAAAGTGTGGTGGTTCAGAAGCTCGCAAAAGAGGGTGCTGCGAGGGGGTGCGAACCTCGGATTCGGGACGCCAGCGCAGCAAACCGGTCCAAAACCGCCCTTTTGGAGCCGGCCGGTAACCATGACGCCGATGTAACTGCGCGCGGGCTCGGAATTTGCTACAATATCGATGTAACCGCCTCGGCCGATGAAACCAGACCTCAAACGATTGTTTGCCAGATCGATGACCAGCGGCGTTGAACTCACCGAGCCGCCGAAGCCGCCGTCGCCGCGCTCGGCGAAGGGCGGCATGATGTTCATCATCCTGGCCGGGCTACTTGCCATCATCGGCACGGTGGCGGGCGGCTATTATTTCGCGGTACGGCCGGTGACCCTGCGGATCGCGGTCGGCCCCGCCAACAGCGATGACCTCAGGGTCGTTCAGGCGCTGACCCAGGCGTTTGCCCAGACGCACAGCCGTATCCGTTTGCGGCCCATTCAGACCGACGGCGCCGTCACGAGCGCCCAGACGCTTGCCGACGGCAAGGCCGATCTCGCCATCATCCGCGGCGACCTCAACGTGCCGAAAAATGCGCAGGCCGTGGCGACGCTGCGCAAGAACGTCGCCGTGCTGTGGGTGCCTCCGGCCGTGAAGGGCAAGAAGGCTGGCCCGAAGATCACCAAGATTGCGCAACTCGCCGGACACCGCGTCGGCGTCGTCGGCCGCACCCAGGCCAATGTCGACCTGCTCAAGGTGATCCTGCAGCAATATGGCGTGGATCCGGGCAAGGTCGAGATCGTTCAGTTTCCTGCCACTGAGGCTGCGGACGCCATCCGCGGCCAGAAGGCGGATGCCTATCTCGCCGCAGGTCCCGTCAACAGCAAGATTACGACCGAGGCGATCGCCGCGTCGACACGCGACGGCCGGACGCCGACCTTCCTCGCGATCGATTCGGCGGAGGCGATTGCGCAAAATCACCCGATGTACGAGGCCTCTGAAATTCCTGCCGGCGCCTTTGGCGGCGCACCCGACCGGCCGGAAGAAGAGGTGAAGACGATCAGCTTCTCGCACCACATCGTGGCCCGCAAGGATCTCTCGGAAACCACGGTTGCCGCCTTCACCCGGCAGTTGTTCGCCATCCGGCAGACGGTGATGGCGGAATTCCCGCTGGCTGCGAAAATCGAAACGCCGGATACCGACAAGGATGCCGCGATCCCGGTTCATCCGGGCGCCGCGGCCTTTGTCGACGGCGAGGAAAAGACCTTCCTCGATCGCTACAGCGATTTCATCTGGTGGGGGCTGATGGCGCTGTCGGCGATGGGCTCCGCCGGCGCCTGGTTTGCGGGCTATCTGAAGAAGGACGAGCGCAGCAACAACTCGTCGCTTCGCGAACGGCTGCTGGACATGATCGCAACCGCGCGCCGCAGCGATTCCACCGAAGAGCTCGATACCATGCAGGCGGAGGCCGACGATATATTGCGCGATACGCTGCATTGTTTCGAACACGGCGCCATCGAGGAAGGCGCGCTGACTGCCTTCAATATCGCGCTTGAGCAGTTCCACCACGCGGTGGCCGACCGCAGGGCGCTGCTGGCGAGCCTGCCACAGAACCTGCAAAGGGCGGGCGCGCAGTTCCGTGCGACCGGAACCCTGTAGGCGGTCGATCGCGACAAATCGCCGTCTTCCTGCAATCGGGTCGTCATATTCAGACCCTAGGTCTGTTTGCACTACCTTTCATTTCTTTCGACCGACCCGTAAGGCCCGTATGACGATCAAACTCCCGCGCACGGTTTCCCGCCGGCGTTTTCTGTCCACCGCAGCTGCGACAGGCGCGGGTGCGCTCGGCAGTTTGGCGATGCCCTATCTCAGCCGCGCCGCCGATCGGCCGATCATTACCCATGGCGTGCAATCCGGCGATGTCGGCACCGACGGCGGCGTGGTGTGGGCGCGCGCCGACCGGCCCTCGCAAATGATGGTGGAGGTCGCCACCACCGAGTCCTTCAGCCATGCGAGGGTTCTGCCCCCGATCGCGGCGCTGCCGGAGAGCGACTTCACCGTGAAAATGCTGCTGGAAAACCTCCCGGCCGGACAGGATATTTTCTACCGCGTCAAATTCCGCGATCTGTCGCATCCGGACATTTCCAGCGAGCCGGTAACGGGCCGCTTTCGCACCGCGCCCGCCGATCGCCGCGACGTCAGTTTCGTCTGGGGCGGCGATGTCGCCGGACAGGGCTGGGGCATCAATCCCGACGATGGCGGCATGGTCACCTTCGCCACCATGCGCAAGCACGCCCCGGATTTCCTGCTGCATTCCGGCGACACCATCTATGCCGACGGCATCATTTCATCCGAGGTGAAACTGCCCGACGGCAAGCTGTGGAAGAACCTCACCGTCCCGGAGAAAGCCAAGGTCGCCGAGACGCTCGATGAATTCCGCGCGGCGCATAAGTACAATTTCCTCGACGAGAACCTGCGCGCCTTCAACGCCGAGGTTCCGATCTTCGTGCAGTGGGACGATCACGAGGTCACCAACAACTGGTCGGCCTCGAAGGAGCTTCCCGCTGCCTACAAGGTGCGCGACATCCACCTGCTGGCGGCGCGCGCGGCCCGCGCCTTCCACGAGATGTATCCGATGCGGGAAAGCATCAACGAGCCGGGCCGGGTCTATCGCACCCTCAGCTACGGACCGCATCTCGACGTCTTCATGCTGGACGAGCGCAGCTATCGCGGCCCCAACGGTCCTAACCTGCAAACCACTTACGGCCCCGACAGCTACTTCCTCGGACCCGACCAGCTGTTATGGCTGAAACGCGGACTATTGAACTCGCGCGCCACCTGGAAGGTGATCGCCTCCGACATGCCGCTCAGCCTGATCGTTTATGACGATGCGGCGAACAAAAGAGGTTCGGAAGCGTTTGCGCAAGGTGACGGCCCGCCGCGCGGCCGCGAGCTGGAGATCGCCGACCTCTTGCGCTTCATCAAGACCTCGGGCGTCGCCAATACCGTGTGGCTGACCGCCGACGTGCACTACACCGCGGCGCATCACTACAACCCCGGCAAGGCGCAGTTTCAGGAGTTCGAGCCGTTCTGGGAGTTCGTCTCCGGACCCTTGCATGCGGGAACCGGCAGGCCGAATGAGCTCGACAACACGTTCGGGCCCGAAGTGAGGTTCATCAAAGCCGCCGGCCCTGACGAGCCGAACCTGCCGCCATCCGCCGGCATGCAATTCTTCGGTCACGTCAGGATCGATGGCGCGACCGGGCAAATGACGGTGACCTTGCGCGACCGCGCCGACGCGGCGCTGTGGTCGACGACGCTCGATCCCAAACAAGGGTAACGGCACGCTCCGCCTCGGCTCCATCCCGGCCCGCACCCCGAGGCCGCTGCAGATGCGGGCCTATCTCTGTAATGAAACCGTCAAAAACCACTTCGAGGAGGTGCTGCGCGGGGTTTATCCCGCAGACGGGGCCGATAACGGCTGATGCGGGGCTGGTTTGGCGCGAAAATCAGCTAACCAAATCGCAAACAACGCATTGTTTTCCGGCAATTTCTGACTATATTGCGCCGCAACGAGTAAGGTGTGCCCGGTCCCTTTGGCCGGGCATCCTTTTTGGGCGCCTGCGCCCATTTTAACACTCCAAGGTTTTCGAGCGTGATCCGGAAAAGTGGGTCCCGGTTTTCCGGTGAGATCGCGCTCCCCCATTGTCTGACGCAGATAGAGCCAACATGAAGCTTCGCAACGTCGCCATTATCGCCCACGTCGACCACGGCAAGACGAC
>JBKQRS010000547.1:0-4239 GCA_052143915.1 Bradyrhizobium sp. | reverse complement strand
CGCCATGACCGCGTCGGAAATGTTCGGCGTTCCCGTCAAGGACATGCCGGGCGAAGTTCGCCGCCGGGCGAAGGCGATCAATTTCGGCATCATCTACGGCATCTCGGCGTTCGGGCTCGCCAACCAGCTCGGCATCGCCCGCGAGGAAGCCTCCGCCTATATCAAGAAATACTTCGAACGCTTCCCCGGCATTCGCGCCTATATGGACGCGACGCGGGATTTCTGCCGCAGCCACGGCTATGTCGAGACGTTGTTCGGCCGAAAATGCCATTACCCCGACATCAAGGCCAGCAACGCCTCGATCCGCTCCTTCAACGAGCGCGCCGCGATCAATGCACGTCTGCAGGGAACGGCGGCCGACATTATCCGCCGCGCCATGATCCGGATGGAAGACGCCCTCGCCGAAAAGAAGCTTTCGGCGCAGATGCTGCTGCAAGTTCACGACGAACTGATCTTCGAGGTGCCCGACGACGAGGTCGCCGCGACGTTGCCGGTAGTGCAGCACGTCATGCAGGACGCGCCGTTCCCGGCGGTGCTGCTCTCGGTGCCGCTGCATGTCGATGCCCGGGCGGCCGACAATTGGGACGAGGCGCATTGAGAGGTCTATATCGTCGCCCGGCTTGACCGGGCGACCCAGTATTCCAGGGCCGTCGCGGTGGCCGAACTGGTTTCGGTGTGTACTGGTTCGCCCGGTCAAGCCGGGCGATGATGACGATGCCTGAAATATTCAACTAACAGTCGTGCATTTTACGAAATGGCATCGCAACGCGACGCGCGATAGAAAGTGCGCACCTGCTCCCCGCGAGTCCCAGAATGCCCCACCTCACCTCGCTGCTCGGTTTCGCCCTCGTTTCCTTCGGCATGGTGCTGACGCCCGGGCCGAACATGATCTATTTGATCTCGCGCTCGATCACGCAAGGCGCCGCGGCCGGTATTGTTTCGCTCGGCGGCGTCGCGCTCGGCTTTGTGTTCTATATGCTGTGCGCGGCGTTCGGCATCACCGCGCTGTTGTTCGCGGTGCCGTTCGCCTATGACGCCCTGCGGTTCGCGGGCGCGGCGTATTTGCTGTGGCTCGCATGGCAGGCGCTGAAGCCCAACGGCCGCTCGCCGTTTCAGGTGAAGACACTCAAGGTCGACGGCCCGCGCAAGCTGTTTGCGATGGGCTTTGTCACCAATCTCCTGAATCCCAAGATCGCCGTGCTGTATCTGGCGCTGCTGCCGCAATTCATCGACCCCGTGCAGGGCAGCGTGCTGACGCAATCTCTGGCTTTGGGATCGATCCAGATCGCCATCAGCGTCAGCGTCAATGCCATGATCGCGCTCGCGGCCGGATCGATCGCGCTCTTCCTCGGCACGCGGCCGAGCTGGCTGTTGGTGCAGCGCTGGCTGATGGGCACCGTGCTCGCCGGGCTCGCGGTTCGGATGGCGCTGGAGACACGTCGGGCGTAAGTCTTGCCCTCTCCCCTTGTGGGAGAGGGTGCCCGAGCAACGCGAGGGCGGGTGCGGGGTCTCTCTCCGCGGATGCAACCCCTCACCCGGCTTCATCTCGCTTCGCTCGATTTCGCCACCCTCTCCCGCAAGGGGAGAGGGGAAGAACGCGCTTCGTACCCATCAATCCAGCTTCGCTTCCATGCCGCGCTTGACGGCGGGCCGCGCCATCAGCGCATTGTACCAGCGCTGGACGTTCGGGAAGTCGGCAAGGTCAACCTTGTGGCGTGGATGCCGCCAGGCCCAGCCGAGGATTGCGAAATCGGCGACCGACAGCGCGCCCGCGACGAATTCGTGTTCAGCCAGGCGGCGATCCAGGACGCCATAGAGCCGCCGCGTCTCGGCCATGAAGCGCTTCAAGCCATAAGCGCGGTCTTGCTCGTTCTCCAGCGCGATGAAGTGATGCACCTGCCCCGGCATCGGGCCGAAGCCGCCCATCTGCCACATCAGCCATTCATAGACGGGAATGCGCTCGATCAGCGGAAGGGGAAGAAATTTGCCGGTCTTCTCGCCGAGATAGAGCAGGATCGCGCCGGACTCGAACACGCTGACGCGCTTGCCGCCGGGGCCATCGGGATCGACGATCGCGGGAATTTTGTTGTTGGGGCTGAGGCTGAGAAATTCCGGCGCCATCTGTTCGCCCTTGGTGATGTTGACCGGGAAGACCTTGTAGGGCTGGCCCATCTCTTCCAGCGCGACGCTGATCTTGCGGCCATTCGGCGTGTTCCAAGTGTGGAGTTCGATCGTCATTTCCTGTCATTTCCCCGCGAAAATCCGCATAATCCCTAGCCCGGAAGTTCGCGGCCTTACAACCGGCCTTTTCAGCAGGGCGCGTCGGCGCGTGCGCTGTTGATGGCGCAGGTTCCGCTCTGGAATGTACGCCCGTCGACCGGTAGATTGCGCCGCCCCACACGAGAGATCACTTTGTCCAAATCAGCTTCCCGCGCCCGCCTCGCCGAGATCATCCGCAAGCGCTCCTTCGGCCGCGGCGAGATCACGCTGGCCTCGGGCCGCACCAGCAACTTCTATTTCAACCTCAAGCCGACCATGCTGGATCCGGAAGGCGCAGCTCTGCTCGCGGAACTGACCTACGAGGCGCTGAAGGACGATGGCCTCGATTATGTCGGGGGGCTTGAGATGGGCGCGGTGCCGCTCGCGGGCGCGGTCGCGCAGCTCTCATGGATCAAGGGCCACCCGATCGCGGCGTTCTTCGTGCGCAAGAAGCCGAAGGAGCACGGCGCGCGTCTCGCCGTCGAGGGCCTCGCGAAAGGCGAGAGCCTACAGGGCAAGCGCGTGGTGATCGTCGAGGACGTCACCACCACAGGCGAATCCGCGCTGAAGGCGGTCGAAGCGGCGCGCGAAGCCGGCGGCGCGGTCGCGCTGGTCTTCACCATGGTGGATCGTGAAGAGGGCGCCACCGAAACCTTCGCGAAGGCCGGACTGCCGTTCCGCTCGCTTTACCGGGCCAGCGAGTTTTTGAAGGACTGAACGGACGAGCGTCTGCGCGGAGAGATCCCCTTCGTCATGCCCGTGCTCGTCACGGGCATTCACGTTTTTCTTACCGAGCCCGCGAAACATAACGTGGATGGCCGGGACATAGGCGAGCGGAAGCGACGCCGTCCTTCGGACGGCTATGACGGAAAACAAGACCTCTGATGCTGCCGGGATTCCGCTTTTCTTTTCCGCCCTCCGGCCGTTGCTCATAGCTCGTTTACCATCCCGCACTAAGGTGACTTCGGACCGGGGCCCAGGCTGCCGCGGCAAGGTCAGTGGCGTCGGGTGGAGTAAGCGTTGCGTACAGAGTTGCCATTTCAGCGCATGCGGCGCCGCATGATGCCTGTTGCGACTGTGGCCCTTGCCAGCCTGCTTGCGCTGGCGTCGCGCGGAGCGTCCGCCGAAGGCCTGTTCGACCTGTTTTTCGGCGGTTTCCAGAAACAGCAGCAGCGCCAAGCCCCCCCGCAGGCGAACTTTTTCGCCGATCCGTTCGGCCAGAACCAGCCGCCCGCGCCGCCAACACGGCCGATCGCCTCGAGCGGCGGACCCGCATTTTGCGTACGCAGCTGCGACGGCAGGTATTTCCCGCTGGCGCGCGGCAACGCGACACCAGTCCAGATGTGCCAGGCGTTTTGCCCGGCGAGCCCCACCAAGGTTTTCTACGGCAGCACGATCGACGGTGCCACGTCCGCCAGCGGCGAGCGCTACGCCGATAGTGAGAACGCCTTCGCCTATCGCAAGGCGCTGCGCGCCGACTGCACTTGCAACGGTCGCAGTGCCGCCGGCCTTGCCCCGGTCGACCTGACGCTCGATACCTCGCTGCGCCCCGGCGACGTGATCGCCACCACCGACGGATTGGTGGCCTATTCCGGCGTCAAGGTGGGCAACAACCAGACCGCGGAGTTCACGCCGGTTGCTTCCTATCCCGGCTTGACCGCCGAAGTGCGCGCCCGGCTTGGCGAGATGAAGGTGGCGCCGGTGGCGGCGGAAACGGTCGTCAATGAAGCACCGCTGCCTGAGAGCAGCCGCGACGTCGTGCTGCCCGCGACGGTGCTTCCGAAGACGGGCTCGACGCGAGCCAAGCGCGCGGAAGTGAACTAGCTAGTAATTTGAACCTGTCATTCCGGGGCGATGCGAAACCCCACTTCAGCTCCTCGATCCCCTCGCCCGTAACCGCCGAGACGGCGTGGAACTCGAGCTTGCGGCGCTTGGCGTGTGCGGCCAGCTTCTTCAGCTTCGCGGGATTCGCGGCGTCGA
>JBKQRS010000546.1:0-4750 GCA_052143915.1 Bradyrhizobium sp. | reverse complement strand
TCTATTTCAAGGTTTACAAGAGCCAGGCGCCGGTGATCGAACAGGCGATCGATACGGCGGCTCTCATTCTCGGATCGGACAAAGGCGCGGGGGTACTGTCTGGAGATGCTCAGATGATCTGCGCGGATTTCCTGGCGGGGGCGCATCTGGTGGGCGGAAACCCGAAGATCTTGCTGCTGTCTATGATGCGGCTTCCCTTGCCCGCAACGCTGAGGCGGGACTTCCTTCAGCAGGTCAGCAAAGCTGCATGAGCGAGATCCCGGCCGGAGCGTACCCCGGTCCGACTGGATGCCAAGGCATACCGGGAGCTATGCAAAGAGGTATTGGAGCGCGATGGTTGGCGCTGCCAGTCCTGCAGCTCGCTCTCCGCAGTTGAGGTTCATCACATGCGATTCAAAAACCATCAGGGCGCGGATGCCAGGAGCAACCTGATCACTCTCTGTTGCAAGTGTCACCGGGAAATTCATGAATGCGCCAAATGAAATACAGCCTGTGTGCTCGCGGCTGGAGGGGCTGGCCAGGTCGTACACGGCGGGCTCGACCAAAGGGTGGCGGATGATGGAGGGAGAAGGGGCTGCCGCAGCCCGGGAGGATGGAAACAGCTCGGCTAGGCCCCGAGCCTAGCATTTGACAATTAGTGCGGCGAGATCATCCATCGAGACTTGCGCAGGGCAAAGAAAACAAATAGCTTACCACTCCGGCGGAAACCGGGCGGTCTCTCCCGCTTTCTGGACATGGGCCTTTTGTTACTTTGCTAGCCTATACTGGAGTGCGTTGACTCGTACAATCGGCTGACGCATCGAACGCTATCTTCAAGCTAAGCTTCGTTGGACGTGGGTCATATGGTTTCGCAGAGATCTTGGCAAGGCATCGATTTACGCGGTTATCGACGCAGCCGATGCCTCCTCATCTTCTTCGTATTCCTGGCCCTGCCGCTTTCGGCGACCACCTATTACGTGGACTGCAATGGCGCCAACTCGAACAACGAGACTAGCATGTCCACGCCGTGGCAGGCCATCGCCAAGGTCAATGGCTCGCCGCCGTTCTCGCCGGGGAATATCGTACTGTTCAAGGCTGGATGCACCTGGCGGGAACAGCTGACCGTCACGTCATCGGGCAGCCCGGCCAATCCTATCAGGTTCGGCGCTTACGGCACGGGGGCAGCACCCATCATCAGCGGGGCTGATTTGCTTACGAGTTGGGCCACGGATGGGAGTCTCTACTACAGTTCTGTCTCTAACCAGCCCAGCCAGGCGTTCCGCGACGGCTCAGTGGTACTTGAGCTCCTGGCGCGTGGAAAGGCGCCGGCGGCGATTGTGCTCGGTCAACTCGACGCCATTATCGGAATAGGCATAGTAGTCGCTGCAGAGCTTGGGATCGGAACTATTCCGCTTCTTGAGCTTACGAGGGAGCAACAAATCGATCTGCACAACGGGGACGTCGTTCAGATTGAGCCTAGCGGCCGGATAGCACGGATTGATCAGTCCCCTTGGGCGGATACGGCCGCCGTTTAAGCTTCCGCCAAGCTGGCCATCTACGATCATGCGTGGAAGCACGTCTGCGTGAATGAGCTTACGAGCTGAATTACCTGGACATTTTGTGCTGCCCCGGGGGCTGCGCTGGCCAGACCGGACGATTTTGGAATAAACGCGTCGCACTACGTGAGGACATTAGGTTGACAGTCACTCTGTGTTGTACGCGGGCCAGCCGCACAAGCACGAGAATCGCCGACTGCAATCCCGTATTACCCACGAATCCAGGTCTGGGTGGGGAACGATTTTTCTTTCCCGTCCAACAACAATCATTTGCTGCGTTCTCTTCGCCAGCCCGCACCGGCGAGACAACGCGAAGGGATCAGACACAAATCCTATGACTCCACACCTCGGCCAAGAACTCCTATATCTTTCCCAATCGGACGTCGCCTCCTGCGGCCTCGCTATGCCCAAGGTAATCGGGGCCATCGAATCAATGTTTCGCGAAAAAGGTGAAGGCCGCGTCGAAATACCGCCCAAAATCGGCGTCCACACCATGCCAGACGCCTTCATTCATGCCATGCCCGCATTTATCCCAGTGCAAAAAGCTGTCGGCGTGAAATGGGTTGGCGGGTATCCTGCCAACAGCCAGCGAAGCCTCCCTTACATCACCGGGTTGGTCATCCTCAACGACCCCGAAACCGGCGTCCCAATCTCAATCATGGACTGCACCTGGATCACCGCACAGCGTACGGGCGCAGCCACCGCCGTCGCAGCCAAATACTTGGCGCGTACCGACTCAACCACCGCCGGCATTCTCGGCTGCGGTGTACAGGGCCGCAGCAACCTCGAAGCCCTGAAAACGTTGTTCCCGCTGAAAAAGGTGTTTGCCTACGACACGCACTCCGACCAGGCCGTCCGCTACGCGCAGCAAATGAGCAAGCAACTCGAAGTCGAAGTCGTCGCCGTCGCCGACCCCAAACAGGCGGTCGTCCACAGTGATATCGTCGTCACTACCGGTCCGATCCTGCGCAAGCCCCACGCCACCATTCAGCCCGGCTGGCTTGCCAAAGGTGCGTTCGCCTCGCTCGTCGACTTCGATTCCTACTGGCACGCTGCCGCTCTTCACGAGGCCGACAAGTTCACCACCGACGACGTGCTCCAACTCCACTACTACCGCGACATGGGCTACTTCCAGAACATCCCGCCCATCTACGCCGACCTCGGTGAACTCGTCACCGCCCGCAAGCCCGGCCGCCAATTACCCGGCGAACGCACCATCGCTTGCAACCTCGGCCTTGCGCTCGACGATATCGCCGTCGCGCCCTTGGTCTACGCGCGCGCTATGGAACTGCGCATTGGAACTTGGTTACAGCTCTGATGGACTCCGCAAACACACTGTCCACGGTTCGACTCCCGCTTCTTGAAAAGAGCGAGAAGGCGTACTTTGCATGTACGGGGGACAAATTGCCAATATTATTCTTTCGCCGAGGACTATGCGAATGCATCGGCGAAGTAGACTCTGATCGTCTCGATGGCAAGGTGGTAGATAAGCCCGGCGACTTGGTTGTGTATGGTGGAACTGGCCGGGCCGCGCGCGATTGGGCTTCGTACCATGCGATCGCGTATTCGCGAATCGCTTGCCGCGTTTAGCACATTCGACGTTGAGCAAGGGCAAGATCTTTGCCACCTTCAAATCGTGGACTTCGGTGACATCGAATTTACGGCGCAGAGTTTCTCGGAGGATCTGGATTTGGTTTCAACCCAAGTCGAAGCGCTCTGCGAGGACTTCGACAAGGTTGCGCGAGCACGTATCGCCGCCGTGCGCCGCAGTCCAAAACAGCGCTGGAAGCCACGCTGCGGTTCAATTTTGTTTTGCGGCTTGATTGAGTTCGTGATCTGCGGAGGACGTCTGAATTTCAATTCTCCCCTCCACATCCTGGTGTCTGCTGGAGGTTTGCAGGAATCGGAAGGGCGCTGGATTGCGCGCTTGGCCTTCGACCAGGAAAGGCCGCTTTGCGGTCATCACTTTCTTCAGAGAGGCGCTACGAACGAAGGCGCTCACGTCAGATTTGAGCGCGGAAGAGCTAAGAACCGTCTTGACGACACAGTACCTTAAGGACAAGATTCAGAAGCGGCGTGTGAACATTTCATATACGCCGGAGGAATTCGTGGCGACTTTGGGGACCACGTTCCCGACCGGTACCGACACGCGATTCGCTACCTCGGGCTGCTGGCGCCTGGGTCGAAAGCACGGATCTCCGCTTCTCTGTGCACTGCTGAGGCAGCCAAAGCGACCTCGTCCACGACGGTTGAGTTGGGCATTCCTGCTGCGGAGGGACTTTGGAGTAAATCCCCTCATTGATCGCCGCGGTCAACCGATGCGCTGGGTTGGTCGTCTCAGTCCTCGCATGTAGGATGACTGCCCGCCACCATCGGAGGTCCGGCAAATCTCTGTCTAGAGGTTGTCAAACAGAATGATCCGGGACCAGCGCTCCGATCATTTCAATGCCACCTTGGATTTGACTAATCCAACTTCTCCCCAAACACACCAGTTTTCTGCCAGTTGGTCTGACCGGCGCTCCGACAGTCACTGAGAAGACCCGCCAGCAGTGGGCGGCGCCCACCCACCTCTTTGAAATGGATTTTTGTTTTTCCTAGACGTCAAGGGAAAGGCGTTGGGGCGTCCGCGTCGGATAGTCAACGGCGACGAGATAGCTTGGTTGCGCGACCAAGGGACAAGTGTTCGCGAGATCGGAAAGGCAGTTGGCGCGTCCTCCGGCACGGTTCGCACGCGTCTTAATGTGCGGGTGATTTGAGTATCGTCGCTTCACTTACGGCTGAAACTCAGTCGCTTCGTCAAAGCGTTGGCGAGCCTCATCGTGGCGACCTAGCCCGGAATCCTGCGCATGAGTCAAGAAAACGCATTGCTACGCGAGAAGAAAATTTGTTTGGAGCACTGCTTCTGGCTAGGCGCGCCACTTCGCCCTCAACCCTTCTGTGATGAGAGGTGGCTCCGACTTTTGTAGTTCTGCAGCGATCTTTTCCATCTGACGCATGGCGCGCAGGTGATTTCGTCCCGCAATCTTGAGCACATCGTCGTCGGAATATCCCCGCCGCAGAAGTTCCGCAAAGAGAAACGGATAGCGCGTGACGTTCTCCAAGCCAAACACCATCGAATCTGGGACGGCTTCAAAAAAGTCGGCGCCAATGCCGATGTGGTCAACGCTCGCAACCTTGCGAATATGGTCAATGTGGTCGGCAACGTCGGAGATGGT
>JBKQRS010000545.1:0-2936 GCA_052143915.1 Bradyrhizobium sp. | reverse complement strand
GACGAAATCGGCGAACTCGGCCGGGCGATCCAGTTCTTCAAGGAAAAACATGCGGCGCGGGCTTATGAGGTGGTGACGGTCACCGTGTCCGAACTAAAGGTGCGCAAGGTCAGCCATCGCGGCCGCGTGCGCGAGTGCACGCTCAACCCGCTGTGGGTGCGGCTCGACCGCATCGTGCACGAGGAATTCGGTATCGAACGGCTGTTTCTGGTCTCGCACGGCCGGCGGCTGCCGATCGCCGCTTTTCTAGGGCCGGACGAGAAGGCAAGCTTTGCGCGGGCGCTGTCGAACGCGCTCGGCGAAGCCAAGCGCGGGCCGACGCGCACGGTGCTGCAGCAAGGCAGAAATCGGGTGGTTTGAACGGCGATTGCGCTCTAGATGGGGGGAAATATGGAGGCACCCATGCTCTCGCCCGATCGCGTTTCGGACCTGACGCCGCTCGTCACCGCCGCCAGCGATTACGAGGTGGTGCGCCGCACCATCGGCCACATCCGCAGCCATTGGCGCGAGCAGCCCGAAGTCGGGACCATCGCCGAAGCCGCCGGCGTCACCCCGACCGAGCTGCACCATCTGTTCCGCCGCTGGGCCGGCATTACGCCGAAAGCCTTTTTGCAGGCGCTGACGCTCGACGGCGCGCGGCGCCTGCTGCGCGATTCCGCGAGCGTGCTTGACGCCAGTTATGAGGTCGGCCTCTCCGGTCCACCGGCTGCACGATCTGTTCGTCACCCACGAAGCGATGTCGCCGGGCGAATGGAAGTCGGGCGGCGAAGGCCTAAAAATCCGGTTCGGATTCCATCCGTCGCCGTTCGGCAAGGCGCTCATCATGGCGACCGAGCGCGGGCTCGCGGGGCTCGCTTTCGCCGATGCCGGCGAAGAGGAGACGACGCTCGCCGACATGAAGCGCCGCTGGCCCAAGGCCAATTATATTGCGGACGACGCGCGCACCGCGCCGATTGCTCAGCGCATTTTCGATCCATCGCAATGGCGCTCTGACCAGCCGCTGCGCGTCGTGCTCATCGGCACGGATTGGGAGGTGCGGGTCTGGGAAGCGCTGTTAAAAATCCCGATGGGCAGCGTCGCCACCTATTCGGGCATTGCCGGCAAGGTTTGTACGCCGGCCGCTGCCCGCGCCGTCGGCGCCGCTGTGGGGAAAAACCCGGTCGCCTTCGTGGTGCCCTGCCATCGCGTCATCGGCAAAGCCGGCGAACTGACGGGATATCACTGGGGCATCACCCGCAAGCACGCCATGCTCGGCTGGGAGGCGGGGCGGGTCGGCGCCGGCGCGTAGCAGCTCCTAATCTTACTGAGTCAGAAAGTCGCGGATCATAGGCGTCGAGAATCAATTACTTGGCGAGATTCAAGCTTAGCGCGGAGGCTGAGATGAATCTTGGGAGCGGAGCGAGCGAAAGGCGATTTGCGGCGTATGTTGAGGAGCTTGCAAGCGTGCTCGGGCATGCGGACCGGACTGGACCGCTGCGCGACTATTGCACCGGGCTGATGCTGCCGGGTGAGCGCAAGAGCGTGGAGCCGATAGCTGCGAGGACGGCTCCAGCGCGGACCGCGGCGCAGCATCAGTCGTTGCTGCATTTTGTCGGTGTCGCGCCCTGGTCGGACGAGGAGGTGTTGTCCAAGGTGCGCGAGCTGGTGCTGCCGGCGATCGAGAAGCATGGGCCGATCGAGGCTTGGATCATCGACGACACGGCTTTCCCCAAGCAGGGCAAGCACTCGGTCGGCGTGCACCATCAATATTGCGGGCAGCTCGGCAAGCAGGCCAATTGTCAGGTGGCGGTGTCGCTGTCGATTGCGAACCACGCGGCCAGCCTGCCGGTGGCCTATCGGCTGTATCTGCCGCAGGCGTGGGCCGAGGATGGCGCGCGCCGGAACAAGGCCGGCGTGCCTTTGGACATCGGCTTCAAGACCAAACCGGAGATCGCGCTCGAACAGATACGATGGGCGTGCGCGGCCGGCGTTCCCCGCGGCGTCGCCTTGATGGACGTGGCCTATGGCAATGACTCGCGGTTGCGCGCGGGCATGACGGGCTTGGGGCTGAGCTACGTGGCCGGCATTCAGCCGAATACCTTGATGTGGCCATCGGGCATCGGCCCGCAGCGGCGCGGCAAACCGCTGAACAATACCGGGCGGCGCGACGAGCCCGATCTGATCGCGGCCAAAGAGATGGCGCTTGGTCTGCCCAAGCGTGCTTGGCGCACGATCTGCTGGCGGGAAGGCTCGGCCGATTGGCTGTCTTCGCGCTTCGCCCGCGTGCGCGTCGGCGTCGGGCATAGTAAGCTGATCCCGGAATTGCTGTTGCCGGAATGGCTGCTGATCGAATGGCCCGCGGGCGAGCCCGAGCCGATCAAATACTGGCTCTCGACGCTGCCGGCGGACATCGGCTTCCGAGCCCTCGTCGACTTTGCCAAGCTGCGCTGGCGCATCGAGCGGGACTATCAGGAACTCAAGCAGGAGGTCGGGCTTGGGCATTATGAAGGGCGCGGCTGGCGTGGCTTCCATCATCACGCCACGCTGTGCATCGCGGCCTACGGATTCCTGATCGCCGAGCGGGCGATGATTCCCCCCTCAGGACCTCGTCGCACCGCGCTGCTGCAGACGCCTGCCGTTCCCGACGATTATCGACCCCGCGGATCCGCCCTTGCGGCCTGAACGCCACGTTCCAAACTCGATCGCAACCATGCGCGCACGCCTGATCAACGCGCTCGTAAAAACCATCCCGCGCTGCCCTTGCTGCGGCGCCAATGCCAAAACATCCAGGCGACAGAACTTGTGACGCAGTAAAATTAAGGCGATTCATCGTATTTTGAACGATCGCAACAACCATCGCAGCGGTACGCCAGGCTTCAAGCCGACGCAACCGCGGCCGGTCCAAGCGGCGCCGCGCCCCGCGATTGCGGCGCAAGACCGATTTACCGCGCCTTAAC
>JBKQRS010000544.1:0-3314 GCA_052143915.1 Bradyrhizobium sp. | reverse complement strand
ATCCTGCGGGATGGTGATGCGGTCGAGGGCGTCCTTGGCGTCGTCCCCGTTGTCGATCGTGACCGCGGTCCAACGCAGGCCCGCGCCGACGCGCGCAACCGCCGTGAACACATGCGTGCCGATCGGCTTGTTAGGATCGCGGATCGTGACCGGAACCTCAATGGTTGAATCGAACACCTCGCCCCCGTCCGCCCACGGCTTATGCGTGTTGCGCCGTACGTAAAGCTTCTGCGTCGCGCGGCTGATGTAGACCGAGACCGGTTCGAGCGCGAGCTTTGCCTCGTTCGCCGCCTTGGCGGCGTCGGCCTTTCTGGTCGCCGCCGCCTTGGCAGCGTCCTTTGCGGCGGGGGCGGCGTCGAGCTTCGACTTCGCGTCGGCCCTGGCGGTGTCGAGCTGCGTCCCCAGCTCCGCAGCCTTGGCGGCGGCCTTCTGCTTCAGATCCTCGGCCCGCGCCTTGGCCTGGTCCGTCTTTGCGGCGGCGAGCGCCTTGTCGGCGAACGTGAGCTCGGCGTCGGCGCGGGTCTTGAGCCATTCCAGCTTGCGCAGCGACGCCGAGAGCGAAGCCGTCTCGCGCGCCGCTGTCGCGGCGGCTTTCTTCGCCTCGTCGGCCGTCCTGGCGGCCTCCGCGGCCTCGCGGGCGAGCGTCTCGGCCCGCGCCGGGGCAGCCGCGATGGCCTCCGCGTTCGGCACCAATAGCGCCGTGTGGGAAAACTCGACCGGGGCCGCGTCGTTCGGCGAGATGATCACCCGCATCCCGATCCGCGTCTTGTCAAACAGCTTCTCCGCAAAGCCGTAGGGCATCCGCACGCAGCCGTGCGAGGCCGCATACCCGGGCAGCGGGCCGCCATGCAGCGCGATGCCGTTCCAGGTGATGCGCTGCATGTTCGGCATCCAGGCATCGTCATAGAGGCTCGAGTGGTGGTCTACGTCCTTCTCGAGGACGGCGAAGACGCCGGCTGGCGTCTCGCGTCCCGAGATGCCGGTCGACACCGGCGCGCGCAGGATCCAGCCGTCGGCGTCGTAGAAAGTGACCTGCTGGCTCTTGATCGACACGATCGCCATGATCGGCTCGCCTGCATCGCGCGGCGCCGTCGCCTCGGTGGGTGGTGCGGGGCGCGCCTGTCTCGCCGCGGCGTCGGCGGTCAGCGCCGTCAGGCCAGCCATCGCCGCGAGCGTCACAATGGCGGGAGGCCCCCAACGCCGCATCGCCACGGTGGATTGCGCCGTCGCAAATCGATTTACCATGCCATGCCCCGGTTGAAATGCGTGTCCGCGCTTTGGATTAACTAACCGCCGCCACCATCCACGCCGCCAATTCGCTCCTGGGGACTACCGGCACGTTCCGTTGGCAATTCTCTCATATACGACAGCCCGCGTTGGAGGAAGGGTGGCTCGCGGCTGAAATTGTGACATCGCGTCATTTCGCCGCCGTGACGGAATTTTGTCGCTATCGGGGAATGGCGAACATCGGTCCGTAGGGCGGGTTGAAGGCGAAAGCCGTAACCCGCCACTTTAGATAACGACGGGCCATGATCTGTTAATTTGCATGGGGATGCACGATCTGTCGTGTCGGGAGATGGCGGGTTACGCCTTCCGCCTTCGCTCTTCGAGCTACGGCGGACAAGTCGGCTTCAACCCGCCCTACGAGCTGAAAGTGTGGCGTCAAATGACCCCATCTTTCCATCTTGCGGCCTTGCTTTGATCACAGGATCGGAGAGTCTCTTGGCGGAAATCAGAGACGATCGGGCTGGGGGCATCCATGGATCCCACGACGGACATCAAGCAAATGCGCGATGCCTTGATCTCACGCGTCGACGAACAGCTCGCGCACGTTCACGAACAAATCAAGAGCGCGGACGAGCAGCTTGCGAGCCTGGAAGCTCAGGTGTCCAGACAGGAGGGCGAGGCCCCGCGTTCTCATTCTCGGCGGTCGCGGGAACGACCGTGGCTACGCGGCATCGTAGGCTTGCTGCTTGCAGCCTACGTCGTTGCCGCTGCTTTCGTTTCGCAGTCGTCCTATGGCGATACGGTTGCGCGCTGGGCGCCGCAGCTCGTTTCAGCCCTGACGCTGCCGTTGGAAAAACTGGTGCTTGTCACGCAACCGAACCCATCTTCCGGTCAGTTGGCCGCAGCGGAGCCAGCGCCTCCGGCTCCGATCGCGCCGCATGACGTCACGTCAACAGCCGTCCCGGTGTCTCCCGAGCCGGCGAAGGTACTCCAGACGATGGCGCGCGATCTCGCCAACGTGGAACAAGAGATCGAGCAGCTGAAGGCGAGCCAGCAACAATTGGCCAGCGACAATGCGAAGGCCATAGAGCAGATCAAGACCAGCCAGGAACAAGCGGCCCGCGACATTGCAAGGAACGTCGAACTCCTCAAAGCGAGCCAGGAGCAGGCGGCACAACCGATCGCCAGGGTTTCTGAACAAAACCTTCGGCCCAAGACATCGGCCAAGACATCGGCGCCCCAGCCACAGGTTTCGATTGGTACGCGTAAGCCCCTGCCGACACCTGCGACATCGCATGCGAGCGCACATCCGTAGCCGCTACGCTGGTGCCCGGACATTGCAGCAGCGGTGCGGCAAATTTTGCAGGTGGAGTCGTCTGATCTTCTTCTGCTTGGACCAACACGGTTGTTAGCCAATCAAACGTCTGCAGTGCGACCAAATCTGTCGAGCATCCGCAATGCTGCGACCATGACGATACGGCAGCAGTCCTCACTTGTTTTCCACGGCGCATCCGATCCCGGCTCTCGGTGAGTATGTCTCGCTTCCACAGGAACCGGCTTCGGCAATGTCTGTTCAGGGTACACCGCGTCATTTCGCTGCCTACGGACCTGACCGATGCCGACCAATTCGATATGCCCCCACGCTCCTGGTGTGCAGGCATCAGCGCGGAGCATTGGGCCACGTTGAGACAAAAGGATCGTTTTGAACATTCTGGCGACAGCGTCCGTTGCGCCAGATGAAACCGACCGAGCAGACGTGGCTCTCAGGTGACACGGCTCGATAGAACTGACATCGGCCATAGGGGGCGCGATGCAAACCGGCACCGCATCCGCCTGCGGCGTTTGCGTCAAGTCCTGCGAGCAGGGAAGAAAGAAAGAGCGCAGTGACAACAAGCCCAAGTTTCGTCATGAGCATCTCCGCGCGGTCGTGGTACGCGATAAATTAATGCTGAATACCACCGCTGCTCGCATTGATTTGTGTCAATGGTCATTAAGGTCCGTAGGGCGGGTTGAAGCCGGAAGCCGTAACCCGCCACTTTAGAGAACGACGGGCCACGATTTGTTAATTGTATGGGGATGCACGACCT
>JBKQRS010000543.1:0-3773 GCA_052143915.1 Bradyrhizobium sp. | reverse complement strand
CGCTCGCCCGCCCCGGGTGACGTTGCTGCGCAGACGCGATTCACGTGAGTCTCTTGTCCGCCGGGCCGCCAAAATACTCACCGCATGCGGCGAGGGCGGAGTAATCTGTCATATTGGGATTTTACCGCCGCATAGCATTCGCAGGCGGTCTTGCTCAGGCCATCCGGATCGGCGATCTCGATGTGTCCCCGGCTGTAGTGGATGAGATTGGCTCGTTGCAGCGTATGGGCCACCAGAGAGACGCTGTTGCGGCGCGCACCGATCATCTGCGCCAAAGATTCCTGGGTCAGCGCAAGCCTGTCGCTGCGGGACAGATCGTAAGTCTGCGACAGGCAGCGGGCCAGCCGGGATTCCACACTGTGCGACGCGTTGCACCCGGCGGTCTGCTGGATCTGAGCGTAGACGGCTAGCCCATGGCGGAGCAGCTCCGCTCGGACGGTCGCGCTTTGGTCGGCTGCGGCCCGAAGGTGATCGATGCCGAGCATCGAGGCGACGCCGGGCACCAATACCACCGCACTGTTCAATGCAGTCGCGTCGCCAAGAGCGGCGAACGAGCCGAAGATGCTGTCGCGGCCGATCATGGCGACCTGAACATGATCGCCCCTCGCCAGCCGCACGACCAGGGAGATCACGCCACTATGCGGCAGGTATGCGCGCTTGAGCGTTTCATTGGCTTCGACCAGCACCAGTTCCGGCGCCAGATCGACGATTCGCAAATGCGGACGAATCAGTTCGAAGTCGTCGGCGGGCAGCGCCGACAAGAATCCGTTGGGCGAACGCGAGTCCATGGCAGCCTCCATGAGGGGAGTACAACCGGTCTCTGGAGTCGCAGGCACTATGCACGCTATTCGCTATATAAAATGAGCTCCCGGCCCATCGTTGACAAGCGAGAAGGATACGCAGGTCAAGGTTTGGCGCGGTCACCCCGAACGACGCTACCCGGCAACGGGGCTACCGATGGCATGGGCGCTAATCGGACCACTTCAGCAATCGGTCATGTTGCGCCTTGACCACATGATAGCATTCGCAGGAAGTTTTTCTCAAACCTTCGATGTCCGTAACATGGATATGTCCGCGGCTGTAGCTGATGATGCCGGCCTGCTGAAGCGCGTGGGCGACGAGCGAAATCGCGTTGCGTTGCACCCCGATCATTCGCGCCAGGACTTCCTGGGTCAGCGGCAAGGTTTCATCGTCGTAGATATCGCGTACGCGCAAGAGCCAGCGCGACAAACGGGCTTCGACCGAGTGAGCCGCATTGCAGGCGGCGGATTGCTGGGCTTGCGCCAGCAGCGCCTGCTGATGCCGTACCAGGGTGGTTCGAAATGCGACGCTCCGATCTGCGGCCGCCCGCAGCTGCGCGACATCGAGAGTTGAGGCGGTACCGGGCAGAGCGACGATTGCGTCGGTCAGCGATATGTGGCTGCCGAGCGCGGCCGCCGCGCCGAGAATGCTCTCGCGACCGACCATCGCCACCTCCACCGATTGCCCACCCGAGAGGTTGACCATCATTGAAATGACGCCGCTGTGCGGCAGATAGACATGCGATTGCGGTGCGCCGGCTCCAACCAGGACAGTTTCCTTGACCAAATCGATGAACCCGAGATGTGGGCGCAGCGCCTCGAGTTCCGCCGCAGGTAGCGAAAGCAGCAACTGATTACGCCAAGGAGCGGTCGAGAACATGGGGCGCCCCAGTTGGCCCGGGCTCAATCGGTCGTAACGTCACCTGCACCTCTGGGTTCCGCGTCATGTAACCAGCATGGGGCACACTCGTCGGTTGCACAAATCAACATGTCGTATCATGGCGATTAAACACCGTAGAGGGCAGACAGCTCTCCGTTCCGAGATGATGAAAACGATAGGGGAATCAATGTGCGAGTCAGTTGGCGCATAGGGGTACGGCGGGAGAAGCCGTGATGCGGCACATTCTGGTGGTCGATGATGATCCGCAAATGAGCCTCGCTATTCAGGCGTGGCTCTTTGGATTTAGGGACGCCGGATGGCGGCCCAACCGGCCTCGCGGCCATCGATCGTTCGACGTTCGATCTGGTGATCGTCGATGTCTTCATGCCGCAGATGCGCGGTCTCGAGTCGATCAGGATGTTTCACGATCGGGCGCCGGGGGTGCCGCTGATCGCGATTTCCGGGTACGCCTTTTCCAGTCTGGAGGCGTCCAGCCCCGACTTCCTGCAGATGGCGCCGAGGCTCGGCGCGACGCGCTGCCTGCGCAAACCCTTGAAGTCGACGACCTTGTTGAGCGTGATCGACGAATGCCTGTCGGAGGCCGAGCCTCATCGCAGGCACTTCGCAACGCTGGCCTCCGTTGCGGAGGCGGTGTCGGGGCCAAGGGGCGGGGCGGCAACCACGGGTGCGCGGAGAGAGGAGGTTCGCGGGCTAGCCCGCAGCGTTTTCGCGTGACGATCGGGTGCCTTGTGCCAAGCGACGGCAGGAAAAGCCGGCCTGGGAAGCCAAAGGTTCTTGAGGGGGTGCGCTTCGGCAAGCGCTGCCGGAGTTTCGATGGAACAAAAAGGGGGGACTCGCTTTGCATCACGATTCAGGAGTTTCGCAACTGACCAAGGCACACAGACAGGTTCGGGGGGCGCATATGCCGCGCGTTCTAGTTGTCGACGATGATCCGATGGTCTGCATGGCCATCGAGGTCTATCTCGAACGGCACGGCTTTCAGATGTCGATCGCCGATGGCGGTGAAGCCGGGCTTCGCGCCCTTGAAGGCACGGCCTTCGATTTGATGATCGTCGACATCTTCATGCCGCATATGCGCGGCTTCGAGTCGATCCGGATTTTTCACGAACGGGCGCCGACGGTGCCGCTGATCGCGATGTCCGGTTACGCCTTCGCTAACCTTGACTCGCCGGCTCCCGACTTCCTGCGGATGGCTCTTGAGCTGGGGGCAACGCGTTGTCTGCGCAAGCCGTTTGCGCCGGTGGCGCTGCTGACGGTAGTCAATGAATGCATGGCGGAAGCCCAGTCCCGGCTTAGCGGCGTCGTTGAGATGAGATAGCGGTCGCGATCAATGCGGAGCGTGACGGCGACGCTTGTTAATAGGGAAGACGCTTGGGGATCGGGAACATGCGTCAGAAGCCCCCGCCGGCTGACGCCTTGGGTGCCGGGGTCGATCCGGCGCAAAGTATGGAGATCATCGGTCGGCTCACCGGCGGCATCGTCCACGACTTCAATAATATTCTCACGGTGATCGCCGGAACGATCGAGATTCTGGCGGAGGCCATCGCTCAAGGTGTTGTACACGTCCGGCTATGCGGAAAGCGCGCTGGTTGACGATTGCCCTCGACGCCGATGCGTTGCTGCTGGCGAAGCCTTATTGCAAGGCCGATCTGGCGAAGATGATCCGCGCCGCTCTGGCGGCCCGACGCGATTTCGAATCGTGATTAACGCGAAGATAATGCGGCGAGCCAAGTTCGCTAACGATCCAACCGAGCCATCAGTGATCGATCGAGCCATCAACAGCGGCGCAGCGCAGGGTTTAAAGGCATTATGCTTCGGTGCTTAGCTATCGCGCCGCGTCGGAAGCATTCGCAGCGTCGCCTCGGCGTCCTCGATCTCTTGGTAGTTTTACTGAGGCGCAATTTAACGAACAGGTAGTGGGGAGGGGACAGTGTAATGCGACGCCGACTGAAACGTGCGGCGTCGCGTCAATCGTGTCCAATCCAGAAGGGTATCCAAATGTCCGGCATTGTTCTCTCGGCATCAGTCCGCCAAAACCTCCTCTCCCTGCAGTCGACAGCTTCGCTGCTTGC
>JBKQRS010000542.1:0-4036 GCA_052143915.1 Bradyrhizobium sp. | reverse complement strand
TTTGTGTTCCCGAGAACTGATTGAGCCCGGCATCGACCTTCTGGACATCGCCGCCGAGGTCGATCGTCTGGCGCACGAACGCCCGGTGCAGGCGCGCATAGGGAAAATCCGCGCCGACCTTATAGGCCTCGCCGCTCGTGAAGCCGGCGACGCCCAACGTTCCGCTCAGTCCGAAACCCTGGTCAATTTCCGGATTGATCCAGGCCTCGGCGCCCTGCCAGAGCCGGACGCCTGCATATAACGTCGTATCCGCAGTCTCACGGGCCTGATTCGGGATCAGACTGTTCGGGCCGCTATAGGGAGCCCGAAACGGCGGGTCATACTGCTCGAGGTAAGTGAACTGGCCGTGGAACGCGAAGCGGTCGGTTTCCAGCGCGGAGGGCCCCTTGGTCAGGAAGTCCATGCCTTCGGTGGTCGTATCGCCGATCCGGTAGTTCAGGCCAAGCCGGAAGCTCTGCATGGTGAGGTCGGAGTCGAAGGCTTGGGCGCCTGCGGCAAACATCTCGCTGTGGTGGCCAAATCCGGTCCAGAGATATTCGGCTTTTGCGGTCCAGCTTCCGCTGACCGGGATTTCGACGCCGGCGCCCGCGGCCCAACCCACCCGCCAGGGCTGCGACGTATCCACGGTTCCGGGTGTCGCGGATCCGACCACCGGAGAACCGGCAACCTGGGTGCGCGTCACCTGATCGAAGGACCAGGCCAAGCCTCCGGTGCCATAGAGCAGGAAATGATCGAAGGCATAGCCGACGCGTGCGCGGACGGTGCCGGAATAAAGCACCGCCTCGCCATAGGTCACCTGGCCGGTGAAGGGCGAAGTGACCGTCTGGCTGCCGCGTACGGAATAGGGGATCAGCACATCCGAATTCGGGAATGAGAGATCAGTCTCGAACCCCAACATCCAATGCGATTTGAAGACATGATTATATCCGCCCTGCAGCCCGGCGACGTAGCTGCCGGTCCCGGCCATGAAATCGAAATGATAGGGAAGATCGAACGACCCGTTCAAACTTGGTGCGCCAGGCTGGGTGGCGGACCAGTTCGAGGAGCCCGTGGTCTCGCCGACATGGACGCCGATATACCATCCGTTCCAGTCATAGCCGTTGGCGGCCGGGACCTGCGGGGCTTTCGTGACATAGGCGACCGGCGCCTTGACCGGAAGGTTCGGGGCCAGGTCGCCCGCGACCGCGGCCGAGCAGGTCAACAGCACCACCGTGGTGCCACCCCCGAATTTGCATATCCCCTTCATCACGCGCCCCAATAATCCCAGCCAATTGTTAGACCAAAGAAAGGTGACATTCATTCCCAAGCGGCATTTGTTCCCAAGCGTTATTGCAACTCATTCTTAATTGCAAGTATGGGGGATTCTTCGTGAGGGTTATTCCAGGATTGGTCCGACGCTCCAGCTTGCGGCCGAAACGGTCGGTTCGAGACTGAGGCGGCCGACGACCTGTTCAAGAACAGCGTCGTTTTTTGCCACAGATGTGAGCTGGGCGGTGACTTCGACGCGCCCGCTTTCCTCGAGATCGGTACTGTCGAGCCGCCGCAGGCTGAGCTGGCCGTTGCCGGTGCTCTGCAGCAGCAGCGCGCGGACATGCGCTTCTTCCGGACTTCGGCACACCACACGAACGCTGTAGTGCAAGTCGGTCTCGGCCTGCGCGATCGGTTGCCGGTTGATGATCCGCACCAGTGGCCGCAGGGTCAGATTGACCAGCACGACGAACATCGTCGCCAGCGCCGCGTGCAGCGGATGGCCGCTCCCCGCGAGCAGGCCTACCGCCGCCGAACACCACAAGGTGGCTGCGGTATTGAGACCGGTGACGTGAAGTCCCTCGCGAAAGATGATCCCGGCGCCCAGGAAGCCGATCCCCGACACCACCTGTGCGGCCACCCGTGTCGGGCTTCCGTCGTCGGGAAACAGGCTTTCGAACACGACAAAGCTCGCCGCACCGATCGCGACCAGCGTGTTGGTCCGCAAGCCGGCCATCCGTTGACGCCATTGGCGCTCGAACCCGATGCATGCACCCATCAGGGTGGCCATGCCGAGGCTGATCGCGGCCTGCTCAATCGATGCGTTCATGGTGAAATTCCTGTCCGACTTCCCGGTGGCGTCCCAGAGCCCGCCATGCTCCGCACCGCTGCAGCCAGCGCGCTCCTGATAAGACAGTTCGAAGAAGGTTATGTGAAACCCCGCGCTGGCGGTGCTGGATCATCGCCCAACGCAGAATTCCACTCAGCCGGCCAGCGCCAGTCCGGGCAGCTGGGTCGGCGATCCTCCGGAAACGCCGCCCGGCGCGGAACGCCGGCTTTCATCGACCCCACCGCGCGGAGCGCAGTCGGTCTCGAGATGCCAGCAGCATTCCAGCCGACCGCCGCGATCAACCCAATGACAGGCGAGCGCCGGGGTTGGAGACCGGCGCTTGCCCGCTGCCGCCGGGTGGCGAAATCCCGGCAGGTTGTCATTGAGATACGGGTGATTGGACAATGCGTCCCAGCGCGGCTCCGGCGCGATACGCCACAGCTGAACCAGCCCAAAACTTGCAAGTCTGGATTTTGCGAGTGTCTTGAACATCGCTCACCTCCATGTCCGCGTTTGGCGCGGCAGGCCGGTGAGCGGAGGGTCAGCGAGGTGCGACCATCTCCCTCACGCGGCGGAAGCCGGCGCGATTGATTTTGATATCTTGCGGCACCGCTGGCCCGGTCATCGCCGGGTCGACGTTGCCAAAGTTGGTACTGCCCATGTGCTCTTCGTTGGGATTGAAAGATTTGCCTCGAACGAGATGTCCGAGACACAATCGGCAAGTACGCCCGGCCTGTGTGGCTGTCAAGCCTATCTTTCTATCCTCCAGGGGGGATCGCTGATATCCTGCCGGGAGGATAGGAGATACCAATGCCAGACCACCCACATGCCGCGATTGCCCGACGTCTGAAGCGCGCCAATGGCCATCTCGAAACCATCATCGAGATGATCGAGCAGGGCCGGCCTTGCGCGCAGATCGCCCAACAGCTGCAGGCCGTGGAGAGCGCGATCGAGAGCGCCAAAAAGGCGCTGATCCACGACCATATCAGCCACAGCCTCGAACGATCGTTCAAGGCGTCCGGCTCGAAAGGCCAGGCGGCGCTGCGGGACTTCAGGCTGATCGCCAAATATCTCTGAATGCAGGTGAGAGCCATGCGCCGGGGCCGTTGCCGGAGGCGGGCCTCAGGCGCTCACCGAAAGGTGCTGAACCTCCACGGTGACATGCGACAGATCGGCGAATTTCGCCAGTCTCTGCCGGTAATGCACCGGCTCGCGCGTCCCTGACGTCGCGACCGATACGATGGCGCCGAGGTGCCCGGGCCCGAGCCGCCAAAGATGCAGGTCAGTGACCCGGTCGCCCTCGCTCTCGATCGCGATGCGGACTTTCTCCGCGATGCGCGGATCCGGCGTGCGATCGAGCAGGATGGCGCCGGTGTCGCGCAGCAGCCCGACCGACCAGTTGGCGATGACAAGCGCGCCGATGAAGCCCGCCAGCGGGTCCATCCAGAGCCAGCCGAATGCGCGCGCCAGCAGCAAGCCGACAATGACCAGAACCGACACGGCGGCGTCTGCCATGACATGAATGACGGCGGCGCGCATGTTGTTGTCGCGGTGATGCGCGCCATCGCCGTGTTCGTGCTCTTCGAATTCCAGTTCGCGCATCTCGGCCCGGCGCGCCTGCATCAGGCGAACCCTGGCAAGGAAGGCATGCGGCTCCGGAATTTCGTCGCGCGATTCCAGATATCGGTCGCGGGCCTCGAACGAGAACAGTTGTCGGCTGCCGTCCGGCCTGATGGTTTCGATGCTGAAATCGGAGGCCGCCGGCAAGGCGCCCGCATCGACGCTTACGCGAAACCGCGGTGGCACGTTGTCTTCGAAGACCTCGATTGCCAGCGCGCTGCGGCCCAATTCAACGCGACGCGGCTCTTCGCCGTGATCATGGTCATGACCATGCGCGTGCCCATGATCGTGACCATGGCTGTGGCCGTGCCCGCCCGACAACAGCCAGGCGCTGGCGAC
>JBKQRS010000541.1:0-12839 GCA_052143915.1 Bradyrhizobium sp. | reverse complement strand
CATTTGATTTCAAGCTCTTGCGAGTCGCCGCGTGAGGGTTCGGATGTGGGCAACGAACGCCCACGCGACCGCGCTGGCGATGGTCGCTTCGAAATCCTTTGCCAGTCTGCGACAGCGCCCGAGCCATGCGAAGGTCCGTTCAACGACCCATCTGCGAGGCAGCACTTCGAAGCCTCGCGCTGTATCGGAACGTTTGATGATTTCTATCGTCCATTCGCCGATGCGCTTTAAAGCCGCGCGCAGTTTCCCTCCAGCATAGCCACCATCGGCAAAGATATGGCGCAGCCAAGGATAGCGCGAGCGTATCGAAGCAAGAACGCATGGAGCGCCATCACGATCCTGGATGCTGGCTTCGTGCACGACGAGCCCGACCAGGTTGCCTTGGGTGTCGGTAACGATATGGCGCTTGCGGCCCTTGATCTTCTTGCCTGCGTCAAAGCCCCGAGGGCCACCGCTTTCCGTGGTTTTCACCGACTGGCTGTCAATCACGCCGGCCGTCGGGCTTGCCTCTCGGCCAGCCGCCTCGCGCGACGCCATGACCAGAGAGTAGTTCAGCGAGGCGAAGATTCCGCCGCGCGACCACGCGTAGAAATAGCCCTGCACCGTCGAGTAGGGCGGGAAGTCCTTGGGCAACTGCCGCCATTGGCAACCGGTAGAAGCAATGTAGAGGATCGCGTTCATCACCGTTCGCAGGTCTGTTGCGCGCGGACGCCCGAGAGCTGAAGCAGCTGGCAGAAGCGGCTCCATCACAAACCACTCCGCATCCGTCGTATCGCTTTCATACCGCAAGCCATCGCGTCTATAGTGTCGACGAGTGATTTCAGTCCAGGCCATCGTGCTCTCCCTCGAATCTTTGCAAATCCGAAGGAATCACAACCGGCTGAAATCACTCAGCTTCTTTTTCAGTCCGGCTCTAACTTGCCAGGAGAAGGCATCGCAGTCATTTGACAGGGACGAATCAACGATGTTTAGGCTACCCAAAAGTGATACCCGATGCCGTAGGACATTGTTCTTCCATGGATATGAAAAGCCCTATTTCGTTAAATAGCGAGTACCGATTTTACCGGGGTCTGGTTGCCACCTGTGTTGCCAACGGGATTCAGGCGGCTAATTTTCTCGGTGATCGATTCCTGAGAAAGACGCATCATTCATCTTCGGAAATCGATGAACTGTACACCGACTCGATGAATAGCGCATTTTCCGCGACGGAATCTTTTCTTGTCACGGGAGCGCCGCACGCATCGGCATATTATCCGCGGGACTTTGCCTGGTTCTATCCCGACGTTCTCGATCCCGACACCATCATGGATTCCGAGGATGCAATTCGCAGGGTTCGTTTGCTCGAAAGAAGTGTCCGGCTTATGCTGGAGGCCGTTCGCTCCGGTGTTGTCACGACCACTATTATCCCGGCGGGACGCAATCGGTATATTGGTGTCAACTACTTTTCGCGACCTTCAGATACGCTGTTGGGCACCCTCGCAGGTCTAGAGCAGATCATATCCGCCGACCAAAGAGCGTCAGCGTCGTATCTGGGATTGTCACAAGGCGCCCATGCGGGCCGCTTGTTGCTGATCGAGTATCGCGAGGATCTGAAAAAAGCGATCATCCAACTTGCAAGATCGTTGGAGCCGTTCGATGATAACGGAACCGGCTATTTGCTTTGTGACGCAGCCGCACCTCGCTCCGCGGCGACAGATACCCGCGCCGAACGTAGGCGTTTCGTCACCAATGCATGCGTCTACGCGACTTTTTTGCGCGCCATAGAACTCGGGGTCATCGGCACCAGCGAGCTGGAGCAACTGCTCGGGCGCGAACTATCACGATATAAAGCGCAACTTCTCCGCTTGTTTGGCAACCATGGCTATATCAGTCATTCTCTGGATTGCGATAACGAACCGCCTGCGTCTTCCATCGCCCTGGACTTCGTCAATGTGCAGCGGGGATTTTGGGATTTAAAAGACGAGAGCGAACGCACGTTGTTCGCAGCCACGACAGATCTGATCATCGCGGAACCGCGGTTTCGCGTGCCAAATACGTTTCACTTCCTGGTTTCCGCGAATAATCCGCGCAGAAAGATGATCCACAAGATCGCGTCCCCATCCTACCAGGGGCGCTCTTCCTGGCCCACGTTTAACGTCGAATTCGCGGACCGCATGCTGGATTACGACGAATTTTCAGGAACCGAGACATACGGATCTTGCGCCCGAGATATCTTGAACGACATTCGTGCCGCAACCGAATTGCATGGCGGATATCAGGAGCTTCTAACGGATAAAGGCCTCAAATATTGTACGTGGGCCTATCGGGGAGCCGTCGCTCACTCCTGGTTTCCTCGTTTCCTGACTGTCTGGAAAAGGGCATTCGGGACCCCGCTGCTGGATTGGAAGTAGCAGCATGTCGATGCGGTCGGACATCTGCCAACTCACACGCAATAAAGCTTGACGTCGTAGTTGGATCATCCGCATCGGTTTGACCGGACATGAGCGACTTCTGGCTTTCCTCGAAAAGCGAACATCACGCGCCGGGGCCGACACTTCCGAAAAGTGCCAATAGGAGAAGGACGGCTATATGAGGCGACGGATCACGGTTGAAAGATCAGGTGGGAAAATGGTCTCGGTGGCTTGATCGACTTCATCACAAGACCACCACCTAACCACCTGCATAGCCGCGCGTTCGTCATCGGTAACAGCATGGAGTTCAGGGTCGGCTTGGCCTAGTCGTCCCACAAAAAAACACGTCTGTGTTTTCGACAGGAACATTCTTGTGCGAGAACAGATTTATCGAGGTGTGAACGGGTCCAGTCAGCGTAACGTTCACGTCCAGCTCTTCTTTGATCTCGCGTCGTGCGGCATCGAGGTCAGTTTCGCCAGCCTCGACAGTCCCTCCCGGAGTTGCCCAGAAAACGAACGACCCTCCGTCCCTCGTAACAGCAAACCGGATCAAAAGCACACGCCCGGCAGGGTCGAGGAGAATTGCTCGGGACGACCGACGTTGAACGGGAGCTGCCATGCGCTCTGTTATCTCCCGACTGCCTCATTCGGCAAGGTCCCAGATGGGTCAAAGTGCGACCTCAACTAGCGAATGATCGATGTCCGTTCGTCCCTCGATACTGTTGCAAAAGTCCCAAATGGCGCAGCGGCCATTTTCCCGCCGAAAACAAAAAAAGCGACAATCGGCGGTCGATACCTCAAACCTGATACCAGAGTCGCTCATGCGTTTATCGCGTTGCGGCGTGGTCCCCCACGTCGTTATTCAATAGTCGCACCAACGGCTCGGAGAATTTGAGTCCCATGCCGCAAAAAGACTTTTGCAACAGTATCCCCTCAACAGCAGACGTTGTTCAGGGCAACGGCTTGTCAGCTTCGTGCCAATTTCGGAAGTCATCAACGTTACTTGATCAGAATACCGTATGCGCAAAACCGATTGCGCTAATGCGAGATGAATACCGGCACGGTCATCGTGGTCAGTACGCCGCGCGTCGCACCGCCAAGTATGAATTCGCGTAACCTCGAATGCCCGTAGCCGCCCATCACGATCATGCTCGCCGAACAATCCGCGACCCGCGACAAAATGACATTGGCCACGTCGATATCGGCGGCCGGAAGGATTACAACCTCGACGTTGATACCATGACGGGCAAGGTGACTGCCGATTGCGACGCCGCGAATCTCCCGCCCATTACCGGTTTTCTCGTTGGCGACGATGAACAGTTCGACGGCGCGGGCCTTTTGCAGCAGCGGCAATGCATCGTTGATGGCACGCGCCGCAGCGCGGCTGCCGTCCCAGCAGCACACAATCCGATCTAGGTTCATTCCTTCCTTCTGGATGTAGGGGACAACAATGACAGGCCGTCCGGACTCAAACAGCGTCGCTTCGATTAAACTGTCATTGTTCATTCCATTCCTATTATCGGATTGCATGACCACGCTTAGATCGTAACGTCGCGCCATTTCCGAAAATGAGGCGGGCGCTTCAACCAGTCGGTGCTCCACCGAAAGAAGGCTGCCCTTGACCGCCGCCTCGAAACGCTCGATTGCGCTGCGTGCAGCCTTTTCATTTTTAGCCAGTATGTCCGCAATAACGTCGGGGGGTATTGCTACCGACATTTCTCCCGAAATGATGAAAACTGGAATATTCGCTCCGTCGGCAAAAGCCCCCAATGGAATATTCGCTCCGTCGGCGAAAGCCACTGCCGCCAGATGCGCATCGAACGTCCTGGCAACCGTAATCGCATAGTCGCGAACGCAGTCCCGAGACTTGTTGCGCTCCAGGTTGAGGATAACATCTTTGATCATGAACCCTGCTCAAGGATTTGAATACTATCTTTTTATAATGTCATGCTGGCACAACCTGCTTGATGCACATCAAAGAGCCACGCATCGTCGCGTGAGCTTCATGGACATGGCCACACTCCTGCTTGGCGTTTTACTTTGGCCCCACTCTTTGCGACGCTTGGGTTAGCGTCGCGCGTCTCTGGCGTTTTCCCACTAAAGCTATGGTCGAGACCCGGAAACACGAGTGTTCCGAAGTTGCTGCTCCCAAATCGGCAATTGCCGTCGGTAGGCAAACAAAGCACCACAAAGCAGGCGTTCAAGGTGGGCTGGCATCGGCTTGCCGGCAACCCCATTACGGACTCAATCCGATCGCTTATCTGTGCCTTACCAAATGACGTAGGCGCAGATGAGTGCCAAGGGCAAAACGGCGAGACCGAGATATAGCCAGGTCCGATACGCTTCTGCGTCCTTGGGCAAAATGAACACATGAACCGCGAGCCAAAGGCATACGGAAAGACCCAAGGCCATTCGGATGAGATCACCAGGCGTCTTGTATGCCAACCAAAAACTCTTGGTTTGAGGACTGGCGACGCGCGCAGTCACCACAAATAGGATGACGATGAACAGCGCTCGAAGAATCATCCCGGCAATCCGAACGCGACTCGAAGGCGGGTTATTTTCCTGGGGGGCTTTTTGTCCGTTAATCATGCGTCAGTAGCCGGGCAGGTTAAAGCGAAAGGGGCCGATGCAGCAATATGAAGGCCCTGTGATGCCAGACCATGATCTAGCGCAAAGCTCAGAGCCGGATGTCTGCTTTGCACCGCAGGCTTGGACTGATGTAAAATAGGCCAGCACTGAGCCGGCCAAGGATATCATGACGCGAAAAATCTGGGGGTGGGCGGAAAGAGCTTTGGTGTTAGCAGCGTTACTGTCGCTTCTTTTCTTCGGTGTTCTCGAATTTTGGTTCTTTAAAACCGCGCCGACCAATCCGAGTTTGATCGCGATCCATGCGATCAAATGGCGCGGGACGACCGGCTATCTGACTGCCGCTCAGCAGCTTGAGACCGACACCCTATTTTGGGGGGGCGCTGTGCTGTTGCTGGTAGCTATCGTGCTCAATCTCTGGATCAAGTGGTCTCGAAATTAGGACGCTTGGGGAGAGCGACCGCAAACTGAGGCGGCCTTACCTTAGGTCGGCTGGACCAAGGCAGCCATGTGTTTGGGAATCGCGTACGCGGCCTCTGCCGTAACCACCAACGAGATCACTTGCAGTGACGTTCGGCATTGAGATGCTTGGGATAACCGCTCGCCACCTACCGAAGGTCCGCTTGGGGTCATTTTCAGACCTCGGCTCGCGAGACAAGGAGTTCCGCTCCTCCCTCAACTGCGGACATGCAGCGACAGCATCAGCATGACGGTTTCTGCCAATTAGTGAGCAAAGGGGAGAAAAAAGACTGAGCTCCGGCGACATAACCTCCGAGGTTATTGTGAAGCTATTAGAGCGTTTGTACGACAGAGCGTTCGATATAGGAGCTCGCTATGAACGCTATCTTTATCCCGGAAGGCAATCTCTTTCGCGCTACCCGGCAAGCGGGCGGGCCATGGTCACCGGATATGCTGCAAGGAAGCGCCACCACCGCGCTCATGGCACGCGAGGTTGAGCGGTTGGCTGTCGGCTCCAACTTCGCCGTGCGGCGCCTTACCTTCGACCTATGGCGGCCAGCGGGATTGAGCGCATTCCACTTGCGGGGAGACGTACTGCGCGATGGCCGCAAGGCCAAGACTCTTCAGGTGCGGCTGATGGATGCCGAAGTTGAGATCGGTCGCTGTACCGCGCTTTTGACTGCGAAGAGCGCTGAAACGCCAATCGATCAATTCTCGAAAAGAGATTCCGTCGAGGCCGGCCCCGAAAATGGCACGCCGCCACCTGCATTCGCACAGAAATGGAGCCCGTATTTCCAGAACGTTTCGGTCAGACTCATCGAAGGTGCACTAGAGAAACCGGGCCCTGCAGCCGCTTGGATGCGACTCGACGCTCCGATCGTCGAAGGCGAAGCAAACACGCCTTTCGTTCAGGCGGTGCAGGCCGCTGATTTCTCAAGTGGAGTCGCGCAGATCGTGGATATGCGCGAATGGACCTTCATCAACCCGGAAATCAGTGTCTATTTCTTTCGTCCACCAGAGGATCAGTGGATATTGGTCCGCTCGCGCACCCGCGTTGGTGTCGACGGCGCGGGGCTGACGATAGCTACCTTGAGCGACGGCCAAGGGCCTTTTGCCGAATTGATGCAAGCGATGACGTTTGAAAAACGGCAGGCTGCTTGAGCCTTTATGCCTCTGCGAACGCGACGAGCACAGCTTCAGACGCTGCGTCCGAGGGCACAAACATCTCTACGCGCAGCTCTTGAAGTGTGACGTCCTGCGGCGTACCGAGCGTTAGCACCGTGCCAATCAGTCCGAGATAAAGGGGTCCGAACCGCAGACGCACTTCGCACAGAGGACTGGGTATCTCGCTTTCGTTCAGTTGAGGGACCAAAACGTCCGGTAGTTCGGTCAGTTTGCGCCACGTCGATTGCAACGAATGGTCAAGCGGCGCGGCCATCGCCTCGTGTCGTGCACGCATCAATAGGGCCGAAGCGAGACTTGGCCAATTCTCGACAAATGGACGCAATTCGTCGGGTGCAAGAAACATCCGCATGTGATTGAGCGGGCGAGCCAGACGTTCGGGTCCCAGCAGCAAACTTACTAGCTTTCTGGCCGCTCTATTAGTTTCGATGACGTTCCATTGTCGGTCGGTGACGATGGCAGGAAATGGCTCGTGACGGCTCAATAGGAGATCGATGGCTCGTTTAGCGCCAGCGACTTCCGGAGACGACAGGCTCCGTTCGCCGTACTGTCTGGCGAAGCCACCCGCGTCTAACAGAGCGTTCCGATCGCGCAGGGACAGGCCGAGCGCAGCCGCAAGCTTGACCAAAATTTCGCGGCTGCCGCTGGCCTTGCCGGTCTCTATGAAACTCAGGTGCTTGATCGAGATTCCCGTCTGAAAGGCTAGTTCAGCCTGGCTCATAGCGCGGCGGTTGCGCCAAAAGCGCAGCAGATCGCCGACCGGACTAATAGGATCCACCCGAGGCAAGCTGCTCGATGCCGTCGAAGAAATAGGTGCCATTTGGCAATTATGTTGAATGTCGTGCACTCTGTAAACTGAGCAATGTCAGGACGGCGGCGTGGTCCGATCCTCGCAAAAGTCAGGTCTTCAAGGCGGCATCGCAGCGCATGGCCGCAATCGTTGCCATCGATTTCTTCGGCAAAAAGCTCCGTAAAGCCAAATAGTCCGTCGGTGAGACGGGTCACCCATCGTCCCACTGTATACAGTCACCCCTGATTTCGTGCAGGGTCTGCTACTGCAATTGGAAGGGCTTATTGGTGAGAGCACGAATTCTAATCAAATTTGGCATTGCCACGCTTGCCGCCGTAGCGCTGCTTGGATCAGTCGCGACAGCCGAGGAGCTTAAAGAGCTGAAAACCGAGAAAGGAAAGCCTTTAGTCCTAGGCAATCTCCTAAACGCACCGCGCAATTGCAGTTCGAATTCTGGCCCAAATCCCATTCCACTACTCCGTGAGAAGCCATCTCATGGTCGCGTTATTATGCAGATCGTAATTGCGGACCTTCCAGCGGATGACAGTTGCCCGGCTCGGAAAATCCCAGCCATAGCCTTGATATTCGTGCCCGATGCCAATTTCATTGGCACTGACTCTGTTCAGATCGAATTGGATGCGGGCAGCAGCAAGCTAACCGTTCAAGGCTTTCGAATCATCGTCCAAGAAGCTAGCTGAGAGGCTTCACGTAGATTGAAAATATGTGAGGTCCGAACGGGCACAAACGCTCCATGCAAGGGCCGGATACAGAAGCGCACGACCACCCTCCATCTTGTTCAAATCCGACTTGCAACGCACGGCCGGTCCATACAGAGGTGCCAGAAGCGGAAGCCGTCAGATGAGCAGCTCAGTCCGATGGAAATCGCGTGGATCGGCTCGCGCGTGGGGGGACCCCGCAATCTTACGCCTTGAACGCGAGTCGCAGCCCGCCCCAGTGACGTCCGCGGATTCGGATCGGCACGTCGATCTCCTTTAGGGTGACGACCTTGCCAAGGGAAAAGGCGACGCCTCAAAGCTTGCGCGATGCCGGCCGGCGCTTGGTGTGGGCGAGGCGCTCATAGTGGTCCAGCGCCGTCAACCGACGCAGGTGCTCGAGGTCGCCCGACGCCAGGTCGGTTGCCGCCAACAGCTGGTCCTCGTCGGCATGATCACGTATCAGCACGCGGGCCATGGCCTCGGCCTTCGCCGAGGTTTCCGAGTCGGGCGGCAAGGGGAGGGACAGGCCGTGGCGGAACGCGTTGCGGCTGGACTTCGATCGTCCAGATGCCGTCTTGGGACCTGTAACCAAACCTTAACCGTGCAGGTGCAACATCACCGTGACCTTCTGGTGGTCACGTGAGCTGGGTAAGAGCCGTCGCTGTGGGCATCAGCGGCGGCTTTTTTCGGCCCGGTCGTCGACCCGACGAGTTCATAGGCCGAGCATCAATGACGAAAGCCATCGAACAAATCATCGACGCTTACGTGAGGCTAGGCAACCGTCGGGCCCTCGAAGATCTCCGGACGCATTGGCGCAGACTGGCCGTCGACCTCATTCGCCAGCTACGTGCCAAGTGTGACGGCATCCTCAAAATCGGCCGGACCTTAGGCATCGGCACCAGCGTCGTTCAGCGGATCGTGGGCGAGGACGCGCGGTAGGTGGGGGTTGCAGGGCCTTCGCAGTGCGATTGAGCAACAGCGGGAGCGGTTTCGATTACCGCCAAACGCATTAAATTCCATGTCGGAAAAATTTCGGTCTCGCACGCGAGGCAAGCCCCGAAGCTCCGAAAGATGGGTGCTTTGCTCGTCTCTCCTGGTCGCGACATTCATCGAGCGATCAGTTATCGAGGTCCCGCAAATATGGGGGAAGAGTGTCCGCTAATTGGCTTTGATTTTGCTTATGAAATGTCCATTCACTGGAATTTACCCGTGATTTAGCCCATAGGGGAGGGATAGCCCCGCCATTATTCTAGGAAGGCCGCTGGTCAGTCCGGGATTCGCCCGCTGTCATCTGCCGCCCGGCGCCAGCGCAGGCACGCCGACAGACTGTCCGAGTTTGCCGGAACGGGTGTTGCAACAAAACATCAATCCGCGTCGAAATTGGCTGTAAGGGAGGGAAACTCTTTGACTGTGCAATGGGACGGTCGTTCCATTCGAACAGAGGCATGCGATAGGTGGTGGACCATGAGCGATGAATTTGCTTCGAAAAGTTTCCTCGCTGTGACCGTGGCCGGTCTCGTTCTGCTTTGCTCTGGCTTGGTCGCTTTCGCATTCACCTAGTCTGCAATTTAGGTTTGTCTCGTCGCCCGTCTGCGTAACGGACCCGACGTCTTTTTTTTAGTGGCCTGCTATGGGGTCGCCCCATGCGGTTTTTAATCACAGGAACCGACACTTCGGGTCGCATCATCCTCCGGCGCGAAACAACCGCGGCGGCTTTGAAAAAGGCCGCAGAACTAGCTGATGATGGCTGTCGTGACATTGCAATTACCGCGCCGGACGGACGTCAATATCCGCCGCAGGCGTTCGACCAGCTTCCAGCGGATGGCTGAGCTGCATAGCCGATTGAACCAAGTGTGGTCGGCCAAGACATAACATCAAGAGGCCGATTGCCGAGATGAACGTATGTCCGACCAGGAATTAATGCTTCAAGCCGTCAGCAATGCCCGGCGCATCCTTGAGGAATATCTCGAGCCGAGGCCACACGACAATGAGAGTCTGCTAAGCAGGTTAGTTGAGGTGCTTGACCGAAACGAGGTGGTCACCGCTCTCAGTAGGTTGAGGCAGGGCTACACTCTGTAGCTCGCTAGAACCCTGTCCGCAGCATATCCACAGCCTCAAAAATGCGAATCTGGGTGATCCAACAGCGGCTTGCTGCGCACGAATTCACAGGCTGCCCGGGCGTCCGACGAAACCATTTTCCATCGCCGACGAAGCCAGCTTGAAACCAAGATCTGCTGGAGTGGATCCGATCAACAACGGGGTTCGATCATGTGGAGCATCATCAGCGCCCTGATTTACTATTTCATAATTTTGCCGGGCTGGAGGTTAACCTCCATCGATGCCAAGGTCCGCGGCGTGGGTTCCCGCGAATATTTGCGTCGGGCATGACACCCTTTCGCGTGCGGGGGCGGCGTTTGCGCGATGGTCTCTATATGACTCTAAAAGGCCGCTGGTGAGCCCGGATTCGCCCGCTGTTGTGTGCCGGCTGATCGGCGCCAGCGAATCGGCGAGCCGCCAGCACTTGCGGTCGGCTTCCTAAAGCTTATTTGTCTACTACTGCGCAGTGATAACTCGCCCCGATCGGGGGCTTGAGCGGTGTCTCCGAGATGTAGGAGGCGCGGTTATGCGCTACCCCGACAATGACCGACTGTTCTACAGGTGCTTGCGGTGCGAGGCTGCGAGCGTATCGTGGCGCGGTATGAAGGATCTGCAGGGTCGCAAATTGTGCGTCTGCGCGAAGGATGAACATCACATCACGACTTGGGAATCACTTATGCGAGCCTCCGGAAAACGTCGACTCCTCGACTAAGGCGGGTCATGGGCGCAGGCCGAAGCCCCGCGGGCTGTCAGTCAGGGCTTCACGGGTTCCGCTTGCGCTGCGCCGGCTTTAGCCTTGCTCTTGGGCGCCTGGCGGTCGCGCGCGGCGGTCAGCTCTTTCTTTAGCTTCGACTGTTCATCGGCCGTCATGGCAGGATTCACAGGCCTTGGCGGCAAATCTTCCACGGCCGGGTAACCGGTTGTTTTTGGATGCCCTGGTTCCTCTGCTCGCGCGTCCATTGGTGTTGAAGTCACGCAAGCGCCAAGCGAGAGGATGGAAAGCAGCAGTGCTGCTGCAGTCAACGCTTTGAATCTTCTATTTTGCGACATCGATCCTATGCACGCGGGAAATCCATTTTGTGCGGCCAGCATTGCTCGCCAAATATGACCATATAGGGCCCGGGTGACGCGGGACCGAAGCCCGCACCCGTTTGGAAAAAACGACCAAGATTGTGAACCAGATCACATCTGCTCGGCGTAGAGCCTGCTAAATCTGACGGCGCTGGGGATTTCAGGGCCAGTAACAGGCGCCGCCGGGACACGACATTTCGAGCCCGACGGCGTAGTTTCTTTGCGACGTAGCTTGCCTTCCCTGGCCCTATCACCCGCCGGTGGATCGGCGCCAGCATAGGGCTGGCCTTCGCTACCTTGCCGTCACTGGCCTGAGGTGGCCAACCTCTCTCGGAATCGAAACAGCCGCACTAACACGGAAGTCAATTGGCGGAGGCGGATCGCAAACCCACATCAGAATTGTGCCGTTTCAGCCCCTCGGCACAACCTAAAGACGGCCTCAGCTTCCCCCGGCTGAGGCCGTCAATGAGGGGTCATGCGGTCCGCCGGCCAACGAAACCATTTTACCGGCTGACGAAGTGGTCGTGAAACAAAAGCCGATTATCAGAGGTTTTCTAACAGTAAGAGAAATCAGGGTGCGTCAAATGATTGAGGCAGTTGCTGCAATTCTCGGTTTGTTTAGCGCCAGCGTATTTCTTGCTCATGCGGTTGACGCGTATCGCGCACTCTAACGACGGAGCCCGTGCAGGGCTGGCGCGCCGCGGCTGCAGAAGGATCTCGGGGATATGCTAAAATCCAGGGACCTTACGCTTTCAATAAGCTCGATCGGCCAAATTGAGCGCTTGACGATGTGAAAACACCGATCAAACCCTGCCTGCCGCAAGACGTTTTATGTTGCCCGCAAATTGCCGCGAATGGCAACGGGTTGGCCTGGCCGTTCATTCCATTTCCGAAGGCTGGTACGGCGCTTGAGCCGAGCCGATCGGCGCCAGCGCACGGTCGGCTTCCCTATTCGTTAGACAGCGCGCTCTCCCCGTGGTTGTGTCCACACACAGCGAAAACCAAGGGGAGGGACTGGAAGCAGGTCATTTTGGCCGCGGCGCTGGTGCTCGCCGCTTCGGCAGCACAGTCTCAAACATACGGCACGGGCTCAAACCCGAACAGCCATCTGGTGCAGGGCTACACGACGAGCAGCGGCACTTACGTCCAACCGCATCAGCAGACCAATCCGAACGGCACTCAGCGCGACAACTACGGCACGACCGGCAACGTGAATCCGTACACTGGCTCCGTCGGCACGCGAAACCCGAAATACTGATGGTGAGATAGCGCGGCTGGCCGTAATCCAATCTTCATGAAGCTGCGGCAGATTTTGGCGGCCGGCATTTGAGTGAGCCGACCACGGAAATGCCAGTGCCGCAGGGCGAATAAACTCCGCTTGGGCGGCGCTGTGCATTTGGCGCGAAAGAAATGGCCCCGGTGCGGGGGCTGGTGCGCACCGGGGCCATCTGGGGGAACGTCGCGGTCCGCGGCGTTCGAGTAGCAGCGGACCACATCGGCAATCAATCCGCTGTCCAATATTGCTCACTGTCCGTCACCGCCTAC
>JBKQRS010000540.1:0-11017 GCA_052143915.1 Bradyrhizobium sp. | reverse complement strand
ACCGCCGCCTTCAGCCACTCGGCCACAGCTCCGTGGTGGCCGATATGCCCGACACGGGGGCGAGCCGCAAGCAGCAGATTTCGGACCGCTGGATTCCGGGCTGTTTGGCCGCCTCGTCACATCGTGTTTTGGCTTTTGGGCCATGGTTGCGTGCTATTTGTGCAACATCCTTCCAAAAACGTTGGTCGGGAACCGCCGCGAGTGCTTGCTTTATATTGCGTGGGCGGGGCGCTTCGGTAATTTTGATGATGCGACGGAGGGGGGCAACCCGATGTCGTCCCGTTCTTAGACGGTTTGCCGAAATGTCCCGCCTTTGAGGCGGGAGGGCGAGGGGCGCTAAGAGGCTGGGCAGTGTTCCGGGGGACGGTCCGGGGACAAAGGGAACCTGCTCAGCACTCACGGGGTGCCATGCCGCCGGACCCGAGCCGCCGCGCCATCCGCGCCATCAATTCACTGACATCAATTCACTGACATCGGAATGCGCCTCGGCATGACATTTCCGGCGCGAGAGAAGCGCCACGCCGCGCGATCCTACTTGAGAGATATGAGCTCCGCGATCGCGGCTGTCGATTCAACGAAGCTTTGCGGGCAATCATTGGCCGCGAGCTTGAGCAGGCGCTGCGCTTCCTTCTTGTTTTTCTTCAGCAGCGCAAATTCGCCACTGTAAAAATTTGCCTCGCAGGTTTGCGCGAGCTTCGTCTTCGGATCGGTGTCGAAGGCCGCGCCGAAGGTTTGTTCGGCGTTGAGCTCGCCGAGGAAGTGGCGGATCACCGGCGCCGGCCACACGGTCATGTCCAGTTGCTTCACAGCCACCGCCAGATGGCTCGGGGCATTGATGCGGCGCTCCGCAAGATCGCGCCAGAGCGCGGCATAGGCATCCTTCGGGTTGAGCTCGGCTGCCTTCTCGAAATCGGCCACCGCGTCCGGGGTACGGCCGCCAAGGACATAATAGGCGACGCCGCGGTTGAAGTAGGCAGTGGCCGCCTCGGCGTCGAGCTTGATGGATTTAGAAAAGTCTTCCACTGCGGCCGGGTTGTTGCCCTGGGTGTAGGATAGCTGGCCCCGCATGAAGTAAGCCGGAGCGTAGTTCGGGTCGAGCCGGAGCGACTCGTTCATGTCGGCCATCGCGCGGGCGAAGTCACCCATGCGCTTGTACAACTCGCCACGAGAGAAGAGGGGACGAGCATAGCTCGAGTCGAGTTTGATCGATTCGGTCAGATCGGCCAAGGCATGGTCACTGTCGCCCTTGTTCTTGTAGAGGTTGCCCCGTGCGGCATAGGCCCATGCATTTTTCGGATCGAGCCGGATCGCGTCGTTGAAATCAGCAAGAGCGTGCTCGAAGTCCGATTTACTCAAAAAGGTATTGCCGCGATTGACGAAGGCTGACGCGTTACTGCTGTCGGCCCGGATAGCTTCATTGCAATCCGATAGCGCGCGGTCCTGATCGTTTTTCGCCCACCACCATCCGCATCGGCTGCTGAACGCGGCTGCGCGGTCTTTTGCCGTCACCTTGGAATCGCCGATCACGCGGTCGCATGCTGCGATGCCTTCATCGGCCTTGCTGAGTTCTCCCGCGAACCTGCAATGATCGAGATCCCCTTGACTGTCGGCGAGAACCGGACTCGAGAGAGCCAACGATGCGGCCAAGGCGGCAAGGAGCATTGAAAAACGCATATTTCCTCCGGTTCTCCCGTCGCTGCGAACGGTTCGATACGATCCAACTACCTACGTTGCGAGATGGTCATGATGCAACATCCTTGAAGCGAAAGATCGCTGCGCACTTAAAGATCGATCACCAGGCCGCCGGTGATTCCTTGCGATGGTCCAAGAACTCTCGATTAATCCGCAGGTCCCGCGGCAGGTTTATTCTTCAGCCTTGTCGGCAACTCCGCTACTCCCGAGGCGGAATCTTGCTGAACATTCGTGTTTTTTTGCGATTTGCCCGCTCGGCTTGGTCGAATTCCGTGCGGCGCAAAATCGGGCAGATGCTGGCACCAGTTTGCTTCGATTCGAAGCATCCACGGCGTCGCCAGCAATCCACCGATAACCCGAACGTGACGTCGAAAATCGAACCCCGAAGCGTTGCGAGGGATTCTCGCACAGCGAACCAGGACCACGAAATGTCCAGAAAAACAGGGAGTTAGTTGAGTTTTAGGAGGTCAGGGCAGGTGTGCATATTTGCAACACCTAGCGGAAAAAGGACTGTGACAGAGCTTCATAAGACAAGTTTAAATTGCCTTTTGGTCGGTGAGCAGCAACTCTTCGTTCAAGAAATAGGCATGTTGAGTTCGTCGTGCTGGGGACGTTGCGCAGACGAAACTTGAGGTGCTGAAGTTCGGCACGGATTAGCGTTTCACAGGACGACATAGGGGGACACATGAACTTCAACTCTAAAGCACTGTTAGCGGCAGCGGGTTTGGCCGCTTTCGCATTTTCGCCTGCGAACGCATATGAAGGGACCGGTGCGGGAGAACCCTGGGCCCAGAAGCCGGGCGCGCTCATCGGTTCGAGCGCTGGCGTTCCGCCGCCGGGCATCTACATGTTCAACCAGGTGTTCACCTATCAGGCCAACCTTACGGGTCCGAACGCGGGGGCCGTGGGCCTCAACCATACCGGTGTGCAAGCCGCGGTTGACGTTCAGGGCTTCGTGTTCGTTCCTGGTTGGACCTTCCTGGGTGCGACATATGACGCAGTCATCGCGCAGCCATTCGTCCAGTTGGGCGTAGCAGACCCGGTTAATCTTGTTAACAGCGGCATGCACAACACCTTCATCGCGCCGGTCGAATTGAGCTGGACGAAGATAGGGGGTACCGGCTTTGCGGTGAAGACCGGCTTGGGTATGTATGTGCCGGATGGCACCATTCAGGGCCCGTTTGGCACCACCAACGTCGGCGCTCCGTTCTGGACTTTCCAGCCTGAATTGTTCCTTTCGTATCTGGCGGGTGGCTGGAACCTCACCGCCGCCATGTTTGTAGAGATCAATACTCAGAACACCGTTGACCACTACACCACCGGCGACATTTTCCACGCGGACTTCACCTTCACGAAGACTATTGGAAAGTGGACGATCGGCCCGGTCGCCTACTATGCCGGCCAGATTACCAACGACTCGTGCCCGGCTTTCACGTGCACAGTGCCGGGTGGCACTGCGGCCTTTGCCCAGAGGTTCAATATCTTTGCCGTCGGCGGCCTCGTCGAATACAACTTCGGGCCGGCGAGCTTCTCGGTATGGGCGACGCAGGAAGTCCTTGCAAACGCCAAGAACGCTGCTGACGTTCCGGTCACCGATCCTTCTCTGGTCACCCGGGGCATGACGGTGTTTGGAACCCTCAGCTATCGCCTCTGGGCGCCTGAGGAACCAGCCAAGCCCGCGATGTTCCACAAGTAACGATACTCTGACGTAACAAGGATCCCCCTTCCGATCGATATCGGGAGGGGGATTTTCTTTGGCCTGCGTTGATCTCGAACGCTGTGCGCTTCAGGCTCGATCAAGCGAGGCGCATGGACGGCAAGCAGGCCAAGCACAAGCAGGCCAAGTCTTACTCGACGCTGCCGCGGTGCAGGTCGGCCTCGATCTGCAGCCGGGTTCCGCCGCCGAAGCGCGCGCGATAGACCTGCAAATTCTCGATGATCCGCTGCACGTAGTTCCGGGTCTCGGAGAACGGGATCAATTCGACCCAATCGACGGCGTCGACCTTGGGATCGCGCGGGTCGCCGTAACGCTCGATCCACTTTTTGACGCTGCCGCGCCCGGCATTGTAGGCGGCAAAGGTCATGATGTAGGAGCCGCGGTAATCCTCGATCAGGCCGCCAAGCTCGGCCGCGCCGAGTGCGGTGTTGTAGACCGGATCGGTCTTCAGCCGGCCGAGGTCGAAGCTCGCGCCGTATTTCTTGCAGACATATTTGCCGGCATCCGGCGTCACCTGCATCAAGCCGTAGGCCTGCGCCGGCGAGACCACCGATGGATTGAAGGCGCTCTCCTGCCGCGCGATGGCGAACACGATGCTCTGCTCGACATCAGGTCCGATCGATTTGAACGGCGGAATTCCCGTCACCGGATAGGCGTAGAAATCGAACGGCAGGCCGCGGTTGAGCGCGGACTTGCCCATCAGCAGCATGCCACGCGCATCACTGTTGCGGGACGCCAGTTCGCCAAGCCCCACCAGCGCATCGGGATCGCCGTTTTCGCCCATGTCGGCAAAAATCGGGATCGCGATTTCGCGCTCGTCGAGTTCGTAAAGCAGTTGCACCGCGCGGACGATCTCGAGCCGTTCGATCGCGCGCCCGCGCGCGCTCGGCGCGCCGTTCAACTCGATCTGCGGCAGGCCGAGTTTGGCGCGCGCCAATTGGCCGTAATAGCTGGTCGATTGTTCCGCGGCCGCCGCATAGGCGGTGCGGGCTTCCTGAGAGCGGCCCGCGGCTTCGGCGGCCCGGCCTTGCCAATAGCCGGCCCGCGCCAGGGTGGTCGGATTGAGACTGCCGACGCCGATGCGCGCAAAATGTTGCGCGGCCGTCGACGGGTCGTTGAGGAAGCGCAGCGCGATCCAGCCGGCGGTGAACTCCTGCTCGGTCTTGTAGATATCGCGGGATGGCAGGGCGGCGTCGCGCGCAATCAGGTACGCGGTGCGGTGTTCGCCGACGTCGATCATCTTGCGCGACAGCAACCGTCGTTCGATCCACCATTCGTCGAGATTGTAGAGGCGGCCGGGGTCCTTCGGCGCAGCCATCATGAGCTGGGCGGCTTCCGTGAATTTCTCTTCCCGGCGCAGGAGCTGGATCCTGCTGAAGATATAGCCGGGGTCGGCGTGCAATTCGTGCGGAACCGCCTCGAGCAAGGCGCGGGTGTTGGGAGCCTTGCGGTAGGCCGCGATGCGGGCTTTGGCGAGGGCGACTTCGCCGCTGCCGAGTCGCTTGGCGGCGCGCAGCGCAGCTTCGTGCTCGCTGCCGTACAAGAGAAGATCCATCCTCGCCTTGTGATCGCCCGGCGTCAGCAAGGCCCCGAACAGATCGAGCGCCGTGCTCTCGATGTCCTCGGACATGGAATCGTTGCGCCAGGCATCCCGCACCAGGCGTTCCGCATTGGCGCGGTCGCCGCGTCCGATCATCGCCCGCGCCAGCGAGAACTTGCCCTTGGCCGATAGCGGCGATTCGTTCTCGAACCACGCCCATGCGGTTGCATCGTCGCGGTGGTCGTCCCACAGCGCCGCCTCAAGGCGCCTGCGCAGGAATGTCTGCGAGGGCCAGCTCGGATTGGCGGATATGAAGGCGCGATAGCGTTCGACCGAAGCGCCGTTGTCGTCGCTGCGCAGGATGATCCATTCCGCAAGCTTCCTTGCCACCGGATCCGAAATGGTCGCCTCAACCTGAGTCGCATCCGCCGGCTTGTGCTTGCGCACGAGCTCGATGACGTTCTCGAGTGTTTCGGTATCGGCCTGCGAGGTCGACGACGTCGCGGCGACCGCAGCCGGGGTCGGCGGTTTGCGCGCGGGGGTCGGCGGCAAGTTCGCATGCTGGCGCGTGGCGGGAGCTATCGCGGGGGCCGGCACAGCTCGGGCGGCGGTATTTGCCCCGCGCGCGGTCGCTGCCGGCGTCGTCTTGTCAGGCTTAGTCTTGGGCACGACGTTGCGCGCGATCGGCCGCGGCTTCGGCAACGGAATTTTCGACTTGGCGGAAGCATCCGCGGTCCAGGCCGAAAATCCCACAGCCAGCACCAAGGTTGTCGCTATTGCGGTCGATCGCAACGCGGCTGCGCGGGCGGACTGGGTCACGGCATTCCTTTGCGACGAATCACGGACGGCAGTGGTCCTAGGTCTATTTGATCGAATATGTGGAAAAAACACCAAATACGCTGGCCGTTCCGATGTCTGCGCCATCACCGCGGCAAAATCGCGGCTGGAGCGTGATCCGGACCCGCAGGGCCGCGTTAGCGCAAAGCGGGAACCGAGCGCGCTCGGGCCTTTCGCCTGAGCGCCAGACCCGTTATGAATTGGTCATTCATGCAGAGTTGAGGCCGCAGGGCCGCGTTCGGAGGAAGTCCATGGCAGCCAAGACAAATTTCCGGGGGTCGTTCACCGCCTTGGTCACGCCATTCAAGAACGGCTCGCTCGATGAAGCCGCTTTTCGTGCTCTGGTGAGCTGGCAAATCGCCGAGGGAACCCACGGCCTGGTGCCGGTAGGCACGACCGGCGAGAGCCCCACGGTGAGCCACGACGAGCACAAGCGTATCGTCGAATGGTGCATCGACGAAGCGGCAGGCCGGGTTCCCGTGATCGCAGGCGCCGGGTCCAATTCGACCAGGGAAGCCATCGAGCTCGCCGAGCACGCCGAGCAGGCGGGCGCGGACGCGGTGCTGGTGGTGACGCCCTATTACAACAAGCCCACCCAGGAGGGCATGTACCAGCACTTCAAGGCGATCAATGATGCGATCGGAATTCCGATCGTCATCTACAACATCCCGCCGCGGTCGGTAATCGACATGAGCGTGGACACCATGGCGCGGCTGTTCGAACTCAAGAACATCGCGGGCGTCAAGGACGCGACCGCGAGCATGGTGCGGGTTTCGCAGCAGCGCGCGAGGCTGGGCGAGGATTTCAACCAGTTGTCGGGCGAGGATGCCACCGTGCTTGGCTATATGGCCCATGGCGGCCATGGCTGCATTTCCGTCACCTCCAACGTCGCGCCGCGGCTGTGTTCGGAATTTCACCTGGCCTGGCAGAAAGGCGATCTCGCGACCGCGCTGAAGCTCCACGACAAGCTGATGCCGCTGCATACCAATCTCTTCATCGAGTCCAACCCGTCGCCGGTGAAGTACGCGCTGTCGCTGCTCGGCAAGATCGACGAGGCGCTGCGGCTACCGATGGTGCCGGTGTCCGAGCCCACGCGCGTGGCGGTTCGCAGCGCCATGGTGCATGCTGGCCTGATCAACTAACCTTCACCAGCTAACCTTCGAGTTGTCTCCATGAGTGCTGAAGAAAAGGGCCTGCAGATGCTCAAGGAGTTTCGCGATTTTGCCATGAAGGGCAATGTCGTCGACCTCGCGGTCGGCGTCATCATCGGCGTGGCCTTCGGCAGCATCGTGAACTCGCTGGTCGGCGACATCATCATGCCGGTGATCGGCGCGATCACCGGCGGCCTCGACTTTTCCAATTATTTCACAGGCCTGTCGAAAGCGGTCACGGCAACCAATCTTGCCGATGCGAAGAAGCAGGGCGCGGTGCTGGCCTGGGGCAACTTCCTGACGCTCACGCTGAACTTCATCATCGTGGCATTCGTGCTGTTCCTGGTCATTCGTTTCATGAACCAGCTCAAGCGCAAGGACGAGGCAGCGCCGCCGCCGCCCAAGCTGACCCGTCAGGAAGAACTGCTCACCGAGATTCGCGATCTCCTGAAGAAGGGCTAGTGTCGCCGATTTGAGGTTCCTACAGCGTTTGCCGCGAGTCCGCGATAGGAACCTCAAATCGAAAGCGACACTGGCGTATTAGGATTTGCTAGTGCCCTTAATTTTCGAAGTTCGTTTAAGGGGCTCCGCGGTGACTTCACGAACTTCGAAAAGAGGGCACTAGTCGTGGCCGAGAAGAACGAGCGTGCAATCAAGGTCGTCGCTGAAAATCGCAAGGCCCGCTTCAACTATGCCATCGAAGACACGGTCGAAGCGGGAATTGCGCTGACCGGCACCGAGGTCAAGTCGATCCGCAACGGCAAGACCACGATCGCGGAATCCTATGCCGATTCCAAGGACGGCGAGATCTGGCTGATCAACGCCAATATTCCTGAGTACCTGCAGGCCAACCGCTTCAACCACGAACCGAAGCGGCCACGCAAACTCCTGCTGCACAAGAAGCAGATCAACCGGTTGATGGGCGCGGTCGACCGCGAAGGCATGACGTTGATCCCGCTGAAGCTTTATTTCAACGAGCGTGGCCGCGCCAAGCTCTTGCTCGCGGTGGCCAAGGGCAAGAAGCTGCACGACAAACGCGAGAGCGAGAAAAAGCGCGACTGGGGCAGGGAGAAGGGCCGCCTGCTGCGGGCGCGGGGATAGAGCAATTTCATGCCTATCCGTCATTGCGAGGAGCGTAGCGACGAAGCAATCCAGCTTTCGGAGTCACCGCGCTATGGATTGCTTCGCCGCGCTCGCAAGGACGGCCAACGGAGAATCGGCTCATGAACCAGAAAAACCTGCTCGAAGTCGACTGGAGCAAGATTCCGGCCCCGGCCGACGATGGCGCGGCGGCGCATCTGGTTGGCATGACGATCCCGCCGATCGGCCTGGTTGCCACCGACGATACGTCGGTGACGCTGTCGGTATTGCGCGGGCGCAGCGTGGTGTTCGCCTATCCGAGAACCGGCGAACCCGGCAAGATCGCGCTGGTCGACGACTGGGACATGATTCCCGGCGCGCGCGGCTGCACGCCGCAGACCTGCGCGTTCCGCGACCTGTTCGCGGAGCTGAAGGCCGCCGGCGCTGCCCATGTCTTCGGCCTGTCGACGCAGAGCAACGCCTATCAGACCGAAATGGCCTCGCGGCTGCACCTGCCGTTTCCGGTCTTGTCGGATGAGAATCTGGCGCTGACGCGCGCGCTGAATTTGCCGACCATGGAGGTGGCGGGCCTGACCCTGATCAAGCGGCTGGCGCTGATCATTGACGACGCACGCATCACCCACGTCTTCTATCCCGTATTTCCGCCCGACCGGAATGCCGGCGACGTGTTGGCCTGGCTGAAGGAAAATCCGGGTATTCCCAATGCGCCTTGAAGACGGCGAGGCTTTGGTTCGGAAGGTGCCAGAGGGCATTCGAGGAGAAGACGCGTGACGTTACCTGTGATCAGGGCAATCGCTGCAGGCTTGTTGGCGCTGGGCGCCGCTAATTGGGCGCATGCTGAAGAAGGCGTGTTGCGGGTAGGCATCATCACCGACATGAGCGGCCAATATGCCGACGGCAATGGTTCGGGCTCCGTCATCGCGGCGCAGATGGCGGCGGAAGAAATCGGCGGAAAAGTATCAGGCCGCCGAATCGAGATCATTTCAGCCGATCACCAGAATAAGCCGGACATCGCCACCGCGATTGTCCGCGACTGGATCGACAACAAAGGTGTCGATGTCGTCGCCGAAGGCGTCAATTCCTCCGTTGCGCTGGCCGTCCAGAGCCTTACGCGGGAGCGGAAGAAACTGTTTCTGATTTCCGGCTCGGGCTCGTCGGACCTTACCGGCAAGCAATGTTCCCCGACCAGCGTGCACTGGACCTACGACACCTATGCTTCATCCAATGCGACGGCGAAAGCGGTTGTCGCCCGCGGCGGGACGCCGTGGTTCTTTCTCACCGCCGATTACGCTTTCGGTCAGGCGCTGGAACGTGACGCGACCAAGGCGGTGATTGCAGCGGGCGGCAAGGTGCTCGGCGCGGTTCGTCATCCCTTCAACACCGCTGATTTTTCCTCGTTCCTGCTGCAGGCGCAATCGTCAGGCGCCAAAATTCTTGCGCTCGCCAATGCGGGCTCGGACTTCCGCAATGCGGTTGCGCAGGCTGACGAATTCAATATCCGTCAGAGCATGCAGATCGTCGCCCTGCAGGTGACCCTGACCGACGTGCCGGCGCTCGGTCTGGCGCATGCCCACGATCTTCTCTTTACCGATTCGTTCTACTGGGATCGCACCCCCGAGACTCGCGCGTTCAGTAACGATTTCTTCAAGCGGCATGGCGCAATGCCCACGGCCTATCAGGCCGGTGTCAATTCAGCGCTTCGGCACTATTTCAAGGCTGTCGGGGCGACCAATTCGACCGATCCGCAGATCGTGATCGCGCAAATGCGCAGCACACCTGTCGACGATTTCTTCGCACACGGCGGAAAGGTCCGCCCGGATGGCCGCATGGTTCATGACATGTATCTGATGCGCATCAAGAAGCCCGAGGAGTCGAAGCAGAAGTGGGATCTCTACGAATATCTCGCGACTGTGCCTGGCGATGAGGCGTTTCGGCCGATGGCCGAGGGAGATTGTCCATATCTGGCCAAGTAAGCCGGGGCGTCTACGTTCCTCCGGTCCCGCGCCTGAAACGCCGGCCTGTCTCGAGCGGCTGGACTATTTCTGGAAATCCGCCCGTACCCTGGCGAACACATTGCGAAACATTTTCGGGGTCAGCACCCCGGTATTGGTGTTGTAGCGGGAGCAGTGATAGCTGTCATAAAGTTTCAAGGTGCCGGACCGATGGATCGCGCCGTGCGCGAATGGCGCCGTGGAGCTGCGAAGGCCTACCGCCTTCAGGGTCGATTCGTGTGCCACCCGGCCGAGCGCCACGATCGCGCGCAGCCTTGGCATGGTTTCGATGGTTGCCGACAAGAAGGGCCGGCAAGCCTTGATTTCCGCGGGCAGCGGCTTGTTCTGCGGCGGTACGCAACGTACCGCGTTGCTGATCCGGCAATCGACCAGCGTCAGCCCGTCGTCAGGCCGCGCCTGATAGACGCCCTTGGCAAAACCATATTCGAGCAGCGTGGCGTAGAGCAGGTCGCCGGCAAAGTCGCCGGTGAAAGGCCGTCCGGTGCGATTGGCCCCTTGCAGGCCCGGCGCGAGGCCAACGATCAGCAACCGCGCCTCGGGATCGCCGAACGAGGGTACCGGCGCGTTGAACCATTTGGCTTCGCGCGCGCGCGTCGCCTCGCGAAAGGCTGACAGCCTCGGGCAGAGCGGGCAATTGCGGTCGGGTTCGGTGCGGAGGAGGGCGGCGTCGGCCGTTGGGGACTGGCCGCGCGCGCGATCGTTCTCAGTCGTCGAAATCGTCGTCATCGCCCCTCGGCGCCATGGTGGTCGCGCGCTGCAGGAATTGCGGCGCGTGATGCCGTGGCTCGCGCGGAGCCGGACGCTCGGATGGGTCGCGGCCGAGCTTGGATTGCAGTTCCACCAGGTCGGTGAAGACGTCGGCCTGGCGCCGCAATTCATCGGCGATCATCGGCGGCTGGCTCGAAATCGTCGAAACCACGGTGACGCGCACCCCGCGCCGCTGCACCGCCTCGACCAGGGAGCGGAA
>JBKQRS010000539.1:0-3808 GCA_052143915.1 Bradyrhizobium sp. | reverse complement strand
ATCGGGGGAAGGGTCGGCGGACTGCACGTCGGGGGAGGACCTCTTGGTCTACCGTCCGATCGTGCACTTACCTGATGGCTTGCTCTATCAGAGCGTCCGTCGCCGCTTTCACAAAGGCGGCGGCGTCACCCGGCGCGAGCTGGCCTTCGATGTTCAGCAAGATAATCCCGAGTGCCAGCGCCTGAGGCCGGTTGCCCGCGTTCCATAGCTGGCGGGAGACCTCCCGAATCTCCTTCAGGATTCGTTCCCTGTCGGCGCTGCTGGCCAGCGCGTAGCCCTCGCTCACGGGGCCAAAGGTCGATCTGATGTGGCTGAAGCAAGCCGACTTCGACATGACATCTGCCGCATCGATCCGCCGCTTCAGGTCATCATATTGCTCTCGCAGGAGGTTGCCGCGCTCTTCGCGGTTCCACAGACTTGGGATTTTCATTTTGGTCCGTTTGGCATCGGGCCGGATTTCGATTGGAGCATAAGCGGGTCGGCAGGGTGGATCGTAGGTTGCACACGCCGTTGGTTATGTGTCGATTACCTTCATATCCTGCGGCGATGGCCTGGGGCAAATCCGTTCCAGCGTTTCGTGGATTTCCCGCACTGATCCAGAGTTTTGCGGCTGGCAATCCGTCGTGACGGACGGCGCAGCAGGGGTGGAGTTGATCTCGCGCAAGGCTCACGCGCGCCACCCGAGGAATTATGATCGCGTTTTGCCTGAACACTCGAGGAGAAATACATGCGCAGGTTTGCTTTGTTTGCCGCCGCCGCGGCGATCCTGTCGGTCGGGATCGTGCTGCCCAGCGATGCCGAGGCCGGCTGCTATCGAATGGGCGAGACTGGTTATCACTGGTATCGTTATTGTTTGGGGCCCGGCTGGTTCTACCCGGACCATCGCGTCTGCCGGCACGGCTTTTGTTGGTACCACTGATTTCTCTTCTCCACCGGCAGCCAATGACGCGGATCGGCAGACCTGTGGAGATTGCACCGCTTCTCCGTGAACGGCGCATTGTTGATCGACGTGCGCGAGGAAACCGAGTTCAAGGCCGGATGATTGGAGGCTCTCGCTCAAAGCACGACAGCAGCGTACGGAACGAACCGCGATAATCGCTCCCGGTGACATTTGATAACAGGGAGACGCCACGTCACTTCAGCGTCAAGCGCCTATGGTCAAGTCCCGCTGGGCTGGCACACCCCACGCCAGATCGGCCAGCCAACACCTCATCGCCCCGCTTTCGCGCCCCCTACGCGAGCGGGGCTTTTTCGGTTGCGGTGCGCCATAACACCGCGATGCAGCCTTGCGAAAATTTTAACGAGAGACTCTGGAACTCACCGTGTTCTGGGGCTTAATCAGTTCCCATGGGACGCGGTTCCCGAACAAAAAGGAGGTCCCGCATGTCATCCAAAGTCAGCTTGTTCAAAATCCGCGCAACATTGGCTGTCGGTCTCGCCACCGTAGCGCTCGCCATCTCGCTCGGTTCGCCCGCTGCCACGGCCGCAAACGGCAATAAATATGCAAAGCCGCATCGGATTCATCACGAGCGCATTCTTTACGCGACCCATCGATGGCCCGAGGGGAGGCAAGCCGAAGCGCTACCTTATGGGCCGGAGTACGGCTTCCTGTCACACGTGCCCGCGAACGCGATCAGGATGCCGGGTTATACATTCGTGCCGGGCGTCGGGATTCTCGGTGCATCATGCGATCTGCCGACGAGTGCATGCTCCAATCAGTACCGCGACATTCAGTAAGCAATCTTGCAGTAAGCAATCTTGCGCGGCTTGCTAACGGTCAGCCGGATCTACGATCCGCGTCGCCATCTGCTTCGTCACCATTCCGGCGTCGATGAACGGGATTGCGCCAGCAGCCTTAGCGGCGTCTTTCCATACGCCGCTTGCTGCTCCGTCTGCTTCTCAACCGCCGACTGCTCGTCGATGAAGCAGTGTGGCCGATACGCAACGATCATCCTCAATTTGTACCGGAACTGCCGCGGAATCGGACTCGTCATCCGACCATCATCCGAATGTCATGACTGGAAAACTAAAAATGGCCTGCGACAACAAAACGGCGAGGCCGAGGTATTGTCATGGCGCACAAACGGAAAATTCGCGTATTTCTTGCTGGTACGGCAATCGGGGCATTTTACCTGATGGCCATGCCAGCCCATGCCGACGAAGAACAATTGCAGCGGCAGATCAATGCCATGAAGCAGCAATTGGACGCCATGCAGCGGGAGCTGGCGCGCACGAAGAAACAATCGGCTCAGCCCGCGCGCGCTGGTAGCACACCACCGCAGGCAGTCGTGGCGCGCAACGGCAATGAAATCATCATCCCGCCCCCGGCGCCACCGCCGCCGGCTGATGGCCGGTCGATGTTCGCCAAGGCGCTTCCGTCCTGGTTCGATGGAATCCATGTCTCGATGGCCGGGTCCTTCATCGCGATGGAAGGCGCGGAGCGCCAGCACAGCGAAGTTGCGGATGGCGCGAGCAGTCCGGCTTTCGGAAGTCCCGGCATTCCACTGCCAAATTCGGCTGTTTACAACGAGCGGGAGTTTCGGGCGAGCGCGCAACAGAGCCGCATTGCTCTGAAGGCATGGGGCGACGTCGACCAGAACCAGCACCTGAAGGGCTACTACGAAATGGACTTTCTCGGTGCCTCCACCGACGCCAACAACCGCGAGAGCAACAGCTTCACGCCTCGCATCCGCCAGGCGTTCGCGGAATACGACAACGACCTCTGGCACTTCCACTTCGTTGGAGGCCAGGCCTGGAGCTTCCTGACGCAAAACCGCGTCGGCGCGTTGCCAAACAGCGAAAACGTGCCGCTCACGATTGACGCACAGTACGTCGTCGGCTTCGACTGGCTGCGCAATCCGCAGCTCCGATTTGTCTACGACGTCAACAAGATCGCCTGGTTCGGCGTCTCGATCGAGCAGCCGCAGGCGGTGTTCCCGGGTTCGCCCAGCGCCGGAGCCGTTACGCCACCCGGGCTCGTCACGAGCATCAACAATACCTGCACCGGCGGGTCGCATCTCAATAACACGACCCAATGCTCGAATGACGTGGCTCCGGACGTGATCGAAAAGTTCGCGCTGGATCCGGGCTTCGGCCACTACGAAGTGCTCGGAATCGAGCGCTGGTTTTCCGACGAGGTCAACAACGGGACGGCAAACAGCTGGTCTCAAAAGGTGACCATGGGTTGGGGCGTGGGTGGCAACGTTTTGCTGCCCGCGATTCCGAAGGTCCTCGACCTGCAAGGCAGCGTTCTCTACGGACAGGGCATTGGCCGGTACACCTCGAGCCAGCTGCCTGACGCCACCATCGGACCGGATGGTACGCTGAGCCCGCTTACGATGCTGTCATTCATGGTCGGCGCCGTTGCCCATGTGTTCGAAGGCAACGACATCTACGCTTATTATGGCGAGGACAAGACCTACGCCAACGCGTGGACCGTCGGCACGACGCAGGGCGGCTGGGGCAATGCGAACTTCGTCAACAACGGATGTCTCAATCAGAACCTGGGTGGCGGCACGCAGGGCGGCTTCAATACGCCGATTGGGGGCACGACCTGTACCTTCGACGTTCAGAAGGCGCAGGAGTTCACGATCGGCTTCTGGCAGGACGCCTACAAGGGCAATCTGGGGCGGGTCCGCTACGGCCTTCAGTATGAATATGTGAGGCTGACCGCATTCCAGGGCCTTCCCACTGGAACCGGCACGCCGAACCAGGGACTTACGCCTAACAACAACATCCTGATGTTCTCGTTCCGCTACTATCCGTTCAACTGACCTCCGGGATCAGATTGAGGGCATCATGCCGAGTG
>JBKQRS010000538.1:0-5676 GCA_052143915.1 Bradyrhizobium sp. | reverse complement strand
CCTGCGGCGAATTCTGCTGTTGTACGCCTGCTATTACAATGAAACGCGCACTCACCTGTCGCTGCGCAAGGATGCGCCGTTGGGTCGAGCGGTTCAACGACACGGAGCCATTATCGCTATCCCTGTTCTGGCCGGCCTGCATCATCGCTACGCACGGATATGATTTTCGGAAAGGACAGGGGCCTGCTACGAGAGTCGCTCCGGTCGACCCGCGGGTTGTACTTGTCCATCCACACGTTCCAGGCCTTCATGTCCGGGTCGTCTTTCCACTGCGGGTCGGCCGGGTCCTTTTGGTAGGCCGCCGAGATCACGCCCTTTGAAGCTTCAAACCCGGCCGGCCGGATCGCGCCGGCGATCGATGAACCGACGCCGACGAGGAATTTCAGCGGATGCCAGCCGATATCATAGGCTTTGCGAATGGCCTGCGCAGCGAATTTCGGTACCGCGGCAATCAGCAATGCGTCCGCGCCGGAGGCCTTCAGCGAAACGATCTGTGAATCGATCGTCGGATCGCTGGTGTTGTAGGTCAACGCTGACACGATCATCGTCGAGGCCTTCTCACCAAGCCCCCGCCTGAATCCCAGCAGATAATCGCGGCCGAGATCGTCGTTCTGCGAAATGATCGCAACCTTGGCGTCGGGTTTTACGGAGAGAAGGTATTTGGCGTAGATTTCGCCTTCCGACGCATAATGCGGTGTCCAGCTCATCGTCCACGGAAAATGCTCGGGATCGTTGAAGACCGTCGCGCCGGAGCCGACAAAGAGGTGGGGCACCTTCTTCTGATTGATGTATTTGAGCACCGCCATGTTGGTCGCGGTGCCGACTGGGTTGACGAGAAACAGCACCTCGTCGCTCTCGATGAGACGCCGGATCTGCTCTACCGTCTTGGGCGGGCTGTAGGCATCGTCGAGACTGATGAAATTGATCCTGCGTCCGTTCACGCCGCCATGGTCGTTCACCATCGCAAAATAGGCCGCTGTGGAAACCGCACCCGCCGAATAGGCCGATGCAGGACCGCTATAGGGCGTCGTGGTCCCGATCCTGATTTCGGTGTCGGTAGCGCCGGGACCGTATTGCTTCTGCGCGATAGCCGGCGTCGCCGCGATTGCAAGCGCCGCCAATGCGCCCAGTGTCGAAAGAATTCGGGAGGCCATGAAAGTCTCCTTCTTCTCAGCCGGCGAGGCGACGAGACCCTCCGCCTCAGTTTTTCAGCACAATGCGTCCCACGACCTTTCCAGCCCGCAAGGCGTCGATCCATTTCTGGACGTCCGTCATCGGCTCCTCCTTCATCGGGGTCGGTTTGATCTTCCCGGCGCGTGCCAGCGCCATCAACTCCTGCGCCTCGGCCAGCGTTCCCACCATGAAGCCTTCGATGGTCATGCGCTTGTAGACCCATTGCACCATAGGCAGGCTGAAATTGCCGCCCATCAACCCGGAAACCACGATCTTGCCGCCGCGGGCGAGGACGGAAACCGCAAACGCCATCGACTTCTCGTTGCCGGCGAAATCGACGACCTCGTCAAAGCCCCCTTCGGTTTCCCGGATGATGCGCTTGACCACGTCTGCTTCGGAAGGATCGTAAGCGACAGTGGCGCCGTTCTGCAGCGCCGTTTCGCGCGCGGCGGGACTCAAATCCGCCACCGAGATATCTTGCTTGAACATGGCATGGGCAAAGGCCAGCCCCATCATGCCGACGCCGCCGAGCCCGATGAGAAGCAGGTTGCGCTGCCGTGGCCGGCCGACCAAGCGCTTCAGCGCACCGTAGGCGGTCACACCGGAGCACATCAGGGTCGCCGCCTGATTGACCGGCAGTGGGTCATAATCCAGCAGGTATTTTGCGTCGGGCACCAACACATGGCTTGCAAAGCCGCCATCGATGGTGACGCCGAGAAAGCGCTGCTTGGCGCAGAGATTTTCATCGCCCTGGCGACAGTCGCGGCATTGGCCGCAGCCGATCCAAGGGAATACCGCTTTCCTTGCGCCGATCAGTTCCTTTGACACATCGGAACCGACTTCCTCGACGATCCCGGCGATCTCGTGCCCCAGCGTGAACGGCAACGTCATGCCACGCGTGGTGTCGAGCTTCTTGCCGCCGCCGAGATCGGCGTAGCCATCCTGGATGTGAAGGTCGGAATGGCACAGTCCGCAGCGCTCGATCCGGACCAGGACCTCCTTGCCCATCGGCTTCGGTGTCTCGACGATGGTTTCGCACAGCGGCGCATCGAATTTGACAAGCGATTGACGGCGCATGAGCGACATGGATTTCTCCTCTGGGAACCTTCAATTTGTGCTGCGTATATTGGTCAATTCCCGGGCCATGGCAACAAAGCCGCCTACCGGAATGGTTTCGGCGCGCCGGGTCAAATCGACCTGCGCCGCCGCGGCCAGCCGGGCCGGATCGACCGCCAGCGACTTGAGGCTCTGCCGCAACATTTTCCGCCGCTGTCCAAATGCCGCCGCCGCCACCTGCTCCAGCGCGCGGCGGTCGCACGCCTCCGGGGCAGGGCGGGGCACCAATCGCACCACCGATGAGGTGACCTTGGGTTGCGGCACGAAAGCGGCCGGAGAAATATCGAACAGGATTTTTGTCTCAGCGCGCCAGTTCGCCAGCACGCCCAGCCGCCCATAGGCTTCATCGTTCTCCCGCGCGACGATGCGTTCGGCCACTTCGCGCTGAAACATCAGCACCATCATGTCGTACCAGGGCGGCCACGGTTCGATCGACAACCAGTCGATCAGCAGTGCGGTCGCGATGTTGTAAGGCAGGTTGGCGACAATTTTTGCGCGGGTGGACCCGAGCAATGGCCGCGGATCGAAATGCTGGGCGTCGGTGCAGACGATCTCCAAGCGCCCCGGATATCGTCTTGAAATCTCCTCGAGAGCCGGAACGGCTCGCTGGTCGCGCTCGACCGCGATCACGTGCCGGGCGCCCAGCGCCAGCAACGCGCGCGTCAACCCACCCGGACCGGGACCGATCTCGACGACGGTTGCATCTTCGAGGGGCCCCGCGGCACGGGCGATCCGCGCCGTAAGGTTGAGGTCCAGCAGGAAATTCTGGCCGAGCGATTTGCGAGCAGAAAGGGCGTGCTCGCGAATGACCTCGCGAAGCGGCGGAAGGTCATCGATCGCGCTCATGCCGGCTGGGTCGTCGCCATGCGGGCGGCCAGCCGTAGCGCTGCGATCAGGCTCGATGGGTTCGCCTTGCCGGTTCCGGCAATGTCAAAGGCGGTGCCATGATCGGGTGACGTCCGAATGAACGGCAATCCCAGTGTCACGTTGACGGCGTCCTCGAATGCCAGTGTCTTGACCGGGATCAGCGCCTGATCGTGATACATGCAGATCGCGCAATCGTAGGTTTGGCGGGCCGCCTCATGGAACATGGTGTCCGCCGGCAGCGGTCCCCTGATCGCGATGCCTTCGCCGCGCAGGATGTCGACGGCGGGCGCCACGATGGTTTTGTCCTCGGTACCGAGCGAGCCGTCTTCGCCGGCGTGCGGATTGAGACCGGATACGGCGAGACGTGGATTGGCAACGCCGAAGCGGGCTTTCAAAGCGGCCACCACGATGCGGGCCGTCGTGACGATCAACTCGCTCGAAAGCTGCGCCAGCGCATCGCGCAGCGAAACATGGATCGTCACGGGCACCACGACGAGGGCAGGGGACCACAGCATCATGACGGGCTGTGGCGTATGGCCTCCTGTCGCTGCGAGCTCGGCGAGATACTCGGTATGCCCGGGGTGCCGAAACCCGGCGCGATAGAGAACGTTCTTGGCAATCGGATTGGTCACCACCGCGCTGGCCCGTCCGGCGACGACGTCGCCCACGGCCTGGCGAATCGAGGCCATGGCTGCGTCGGCACTCGTGCCGTCAGGGGTACCCGGCCGAGCCGTCGCCGGATGGCCGGTGGCCACCACCGGCAGAGCGTTCGCGAAGGCATCGCATGCCTCCTCCGCGCGAATCTCGGCGAGCTTGAGATCGACCCCAAGCGCTTCTGCCCGATGGCTGAGGAAGTCGGGATCGCCGAGCAGATAGAATGCCGGGAGCTTCAGCTCATTGCGGCGGAGCCACGCCTTGATGGTGATGTCGGGCCCGATACCTGCGGGTTCGCCTGATGTCAGCGCGAGAGGCTTTGCCATGCGTCAACGATATTCGATCATCGCGACTCCGGGGACCGGCATTCGATCATCGCCGCTCTGCGAACGTCCTGCAGGTACGATTTCGACTTAGCCTCGTATTTTTGGCCAAACATCTTTTCCCGAATCTCTTTCTTCTTCGGGGTGTCGACCGTGGTCGGGTCCCGTGCGCACAGCGCAACCATCTCCACGCCCTGTTTGGTCACCTCGGGCGGGGTCAAATGGCCGACCGGAGTGCCGTCGAGCACTTCGCGAAGCGAAGGCGGTATGTCGGCCGAGGTCTTGGTCACGGGATCGCGTATCGCCGCGTTTTGCATCGACTTGAAGAAAGCGTTTGCCTCCACACAGGTCTGTATCCGCGTGCGCAGAGCCTCGGCCTCCTTTTTTCTTGTTTCGACGGCATCGGCCGCAGATCCCCGCGGCACGATCAGCACGATCGGCTGCATCTTGTATTCGAAACTCTGGGTGTCGGATTTCTGCTCGTCGCCACCTTCTTCCTGGAGTTTTTGGTTGACGTCCTTTTCGCTGACCTGGAGGCTTTCCTTGTAGCGGCCGCGGACCAGATTGGTCCAAACCATATCGGCCCTCACGCGCGACCTCAGCGTATCAGGGCGAATGCCCTGGCTTTCCAGCGATTTCGTCAGTTGTTCCGCCGTGATTCGCATCCGCGAGCTCATCGCGGCGTAAGACTGATCGACGTCTGCGGTAGAAGGGTCGATGCCGAATTTCTTCCCCTCCTTGATCTTCACCTTTTCGTCGATCAGTTCGTCGATCACCTGCTGTCGGTCCGCAGGCTTGTGCGTGCTTAGCGAGATCAGCTTGCCGCGCTGCTCGATGTCGTAATTGGTGATGGGCTCGCCGTTGACCATACAGGCGACCTGGGCGTGCACCGGAGACCAGGATCCGATCAAGACCAGGGCCGCACAGCAACCCGGCGCGAGAGCTGAAAGCCGGCGAAAGAATGTAATGGCCATGGTCATATTCGCTACGTTAGCCGATCCTGGTTGGGCAACGCTGCGCCGGATATTGGCTCTCCGGGAATGCGCCCGGGTTCCGGTCTTATTGCGTCGACGAATTGGTGTTGGCAAGGGTCCGCAAGCCGAGCTGCAGCATAAAAGCGTGGCCAAGTACTGGCGCCGAAGTCGTCGTCGCATAGGAGTAGGACGTGACGTAGTTGGCCGCCAGCACGAAGCAGTCGTCCACATAGCCGGCGCCCACGACGTATTGGTTGATCTGGTTGGCGACAAGATCCCATCGGGCAGCTCCCGTCGCCACCCAGTTCGAAGCGATCTTGACCGACCCGCTGACGAGAATGCCTTCGCGACGAGTCAGATATCCGATATCCGGCTGAGCGGCGTAGTCGCCGTACATCACGCTGACCGACCAGCGGTCGAAGTTGGCGCGGCCTTCAGCCTCGAAGCGCTGAACTTCCCCGGTCGCCTGGTCGAATCGGGCGCGCGTGCTGAACGTATAGGTCCGGTTTGGCGAATAGGCGAGGCTGGCGACGTAATCCGATTTCGGGGTCTGGAGACCGGAATCAACC
>JBKQRS010000537.1:0-5152 GCA_052143915.1 Bradyrhizobium sp. | reverse complement strand
CGCCGCGCTGAAACTCAAGCCGCGGCAAATGGTCGATGCCCTCGGCACTGTCGGCTCGATGGCCGGGGGCATCATCGAGTATCTCGCTGAAGGCGCCTGGACCAAGCGGCTGCATGCCGGCTGGGCGGCACAGTCAGGCATTCGCGCGGCGTTGCTGGCGCGGCAGGGTTTTGTCGGTCCGCGCACGGTGTTCGAAGGTGTGCACGGGCTGTTTCACGGTTTTGCGCATACCACCCAGGGCGACTATGACGCGCTGACGGGTGATTTCGGCGCGCGCTGGGTGACGGACACGCTGGCGTTCAAGCCGTATCCTTGCGGCACCATGGCCCAGCCCTACATCGACTGCGCCCGGCGGCTGGCCGCGCGCGGCGTTGCGACCGAGGACGTTGAGGCGATCGTGTGCGAGGTGGCGGAGGGGACCGTGCACCGGCTGTGGGAGCCCCTGGCCGACAAGCAGCGCCCGCGCAACGGCTATGCCGCCAAGTTCGCCGTGCCGTATCTTTTGGCGACCGGCTTCGTGCATGGCGGCGTGGGGCTCGGCGCCTTCACGGAAGCCGCGATCCGGGATGCCCGCGTGCTCGCGCTTGCGGCAAAAGTGAAGTTCGTGATCGATCCCGACAACCCTTACCCGAACAACTATACCGGCCATCTCAGGGCGACGCTCAAGGACGGCAGCGTCATCGAGGAGCGACAGCCTTATCTGCGCGGCGGCGCCCAGGAGCCGCTGACCCGGCAGGACCTGACCGACAAATTCGCGCTGAACGCCCGGCATGGCGGCTGGAGCAAAACCCAGAGCGACGCGGCGTTGCAACTGCTGGCGGGACTGTATAACGGGAAGATCGATCTCGGCGTGTTGCGTCAGTAGCTGCCATGCCCCGCGAAAGCGGGGCATCCAGTAATCACGAAACCATCGGTTCAATCGCGGACGTCGGTGTTTACTGGAACGTCCGCTTTCGCCGACGATGACGGGCAGGGGAGCAGCAGGGCATGGCCGGCAACAACGAACTCGACGGCAAGGTCGCCATCGTCACCGGCGCGGGCCGCAATATCGGCCGTGCGATTGCGCTGGCGCTTGCGGATGCCGGGGCATCCATCCTGGTCAATGCGCGCAGCAACCGCGCCGAGGCCGACGCCGCCGCGCGCGAGATCGAGACTTTGGGTCGCAAGGCCGTGGTGCATATCGGCGACGTCGCCGATCCCGCGCAGGTACAGGCGATGGCGGATCTGGCGGTCAACCATTTCGGCCGCCTCGATATCCTCGTCAACAACGCCGCCTTGCGGCGGGAAAAGCCGTTCGCGGAGATGAGCTACGCCGAATGGCGCGAGATCATGGACGTCACCCTCGACGGCGCCTTTCATTGCGTCAAGGCCTGCCTTCCGCACCTGAAGAAAAGCGGCGCGGGAACCATCGTCAATATCGGCGGCTTGAGCGCGCATACCGGCGCGAAGGACCGCGCGCATGTGGTGACCGCAAAGGCCGGGATCATCGGCTTCACCCGCGCGCTCGCCCACGACCTCGCTGCCGACGGCATCACCGTCAATTGCGTGGTCCCCGGCCTGATCGGCACGCCGCGCCCGAAGGACAAGCCGGAACCCGCGCACCATTTGACCCATCAGACCATCACCGGCGAACGCGGCCGTCCCGAGGACGTCGCGGCCGCGGTGCGGTTCCTGTGCGGGCCCGCCGCCCGTTACATCAACGGGCAGGCGATCCACAGCAATGGCGGGGCCTATCTCGGCGCGTAATGCATGGCTCGCTCGCGATTTACGCACCCGCGTGCCGGAAAATTGCGCTGGTTCTCTCGGGTTTTGATGTTAACCATTAGGCCATGAACCAGCACGCCAAGATCGATATCCGGCACTCCACCTGTCCGCACGATTGTCCGTCGGCCTGCGCGCTCGATGTCGAGGTGATCGACAATACCAGCATCGGCCGGGTGCGCGGCTCCAAGCAGCAGAGCTACACGGCGGGCGTGGTCTGCGCCAAGGTCGCGCGCTATGCCGAGCGCATCCACCATCCGGACCGGCTGACCTATCCGATGTTCCGCGTCGGCCCCAAGGGCTCGGGCAAGTTTGCGCGGATCTCCTGGGACGACGCGCTCGACGAGATCGCCAATCGCTTCAATGCGGCCGAGCGCGAGTTCGGCGCCGAATCGGTGTGGCCGTATTACTACGCCGGCACCATGGGACTCGTGATGCGTGACGGCATCAACCGTCTCGCCCATGTGAAGAAATATTCCCGCTTCTACTCCACGATCTGTTCCACCATCGCGCGGGTAGGATTTGTCGCCGGCACCGGCAGGATCGCAGGCGTCGATCCGCGCGAGATGGGGGTCTCCGACCTGGTCGTGATCTGGGGCACTAACCCGGTGAATACCCAGGTCAATGTGATGACGCACGCGATGCGCGCCCGAAAGGAGCGCGGCGCGAAGATCGCAGCCGTCGATGTCTACAACAACGACACCATGAAGCAGGCCGACATCAAGATCATCCTGCGGCCGGGCACCGATGGCGCGTTCGCCTGCGGCGTCATGCATGTGCTGTTCCGCGAAGGCTTTGCCGATCGCGACTATCTCGCGCGCTATACCGATTGCCCTACCGAGCTCGAGGCGCATCTTCAAAGCCGCAACCCCGAATGGGCGTCGTCGATCTGCGGCGTCCCGGTAGAGGAGATCGAGGCATTCGCCCGCGCGGTCGGCGGGACAAAACGCGCGTTCTTCCGTCTCGGCTATGGTTTTACCCGCAGCCGCAACGGCGCGGCGCAGATGCATGCGGCGCTGTGCATTCCCGCCGTGACCGGCGCCTGGCAGTACGAAGGCGGCGGCGCGTTCTTCAACAATTACGCGATCTGGAAATTCGACGAATCCCTGATCGAGGGCCATGACGCGATCGACCGCACCACCCGGCAGCTCGACCAATCCAAGATCGGACGCATCCTGACGGGCGACGCGGCCGCGCTCAAAGGCGGGCCGCCGGTCAAGGCGATGCTGATCCAGAACACCAATCCGATGACGGTCGCGCCGGAGCAGGCGCTGGTGCGCCAGGGCTTTGCGCGCCAGGACCTGTTCGTGGCGGTGCACGAGCAGTTCATGACCGAGACTGCGCAGATGGCCGACGTCGTGCTCCCGGCCACGATGTTCATGGAGCACCACGATCTCTATTACGGCGGCGGCCACCAGCACATTTCGGTTGGCCCCAAGCTGATCGAGCCGCCCGGCGAATGCCGTTCCAATCACGAGGTGCTGCGAGGGCTCGCCAGGCGCCTCAAGGCCGTCCATCCCGGATTCGAGATGTCGCCGCGCGAATTGATCGACGCCACGCTTCGAAGGAGCGGGCATGGCGGCGTCGCGGAGCTGGAGGCCGATCTGTGGCGCGATCTGCAGCCGGACTTCCGCACCTCGCATTATCTCGACGGCTTCGCGCACGCGGACGGCAAATTCCACTTCAAGGCCGACTGGGCGCATATTCCGCTCGGCAACGCCGGCTTGATGGGGGCGTATGATCAAATGCCCTCGCTGCCCGATCACTGGAGGGCGATCGAGGAGGCGGATGAGGCCCATCCGTTCCGGCTCGCGACCAGCCCGTCGCGCAGTTTCCTCAACACCACCTTCAACGAGACGCCTTCATCGCAGGCGCGCGAGGGCGCGCCGAGCGTGATGATGCATCCGGACGATGCGGCTGCGCTTGGGATCGCCGACGGCGATGCCGTCACGCTCGGCAATCTGCGCGGCGAGACCACGCTGACCGCCAAGCTGTTCGACGGCGTGCGCCGCGGCGTGCTGATCGCCGAATCGGTGCATCCGAACAAGGCCCATATCGGCGGCCGCGGCATCAATATGCTCACCGGGGCCGAATCCGTCGCACCCTTCGGCGGCGCGGCATTCCATGACAACAAGGTCTGGGCGAAGAAGGCCGGGGCGGCGGCGATTCCGACGCCGTAAGCCTCGACCTTGCGGTCTGGCGAAAAGCTGGTTCCCACGTCGGCCTTTCATGCTCTAGAGTCGTCATTGCGAGGAGCGAAGCGACGAAGCAATCCATTCTTTCCGGTGCCATGGATTGCTTCGCTTTCGCTCGCAATGACTCAATAACAGGCGGGCAGGGCCATGACAGACAGCAACAGCGTCCTCCTTGAGAAGCGCGGACAGGCGCTCTGGATCACCATCAACCGGCCGGAGAAGCGCAACGCCATCAACGGCGACGTCATCGCCGGCATCGCCAGGGGCTATCGCATGGCCCATGACGACGGCGAGGTGCGGGTGATCGTCCTGACCGGGGCCGGCGACAAGGCGTTCTGCGCCGGCGCCGACTTGCAGAACACCGGCGGCGCCTTTGCGCATGATTTTGCCAAGCCGAATGTCGACTACGCCGATTTGCTGCGGCTGTCGCAGAACGCCACCAAGCCTGCGATCGCGCGGGTCGGCGGCGTCTGCATGGCCGGCGGCATGGGCCTGTTGTGCATGACCGACATGGCGATCGCCGCCGACCACGTGATATTCGGATTGCCGGAAGTCAAGGTTGGCGTGTTTCCGATGCAGGTCTTGAGCCTGTTGCAATCGATCGCGCCGCGGCGCCTCGTCAACGAATGGGCGATCACCGGCGAGCCGTTCGACGCCAAGGCCGCGCTATCGGCCGGATTGCTCAATTATGTGGTGCCGCAGGCCGAGCTCGACGCCAGGCTCGACTGGCTGATCGGCCGCATTACCGACAAGTCGCCGACCGCGATCCGCCGCGGTAAATACGCCATGCGCGCGATCGCTTCGATGTCGTTCGATGAAAGCATCGCCTACACCGAAACCCAGATCGCGCTGTTGGCGATGACCGAAGACGCCAAGGAGGGGTTGAAGGCGTTCGCCGAAAAGCGCAAGCCGTCCTGGCCGGGGAAGTGAAACAACGGCGGTGAGCTCCCTCTCCCGCACGGGGAGAGGTGAAAAGCCGCGCCACTATTAATTTCAAAGAGCCAAATTTCAGATATGCGTTCGCGATCTCGCGACAGGTTTGTCCGAGTCTTGCTATGAACTTCCCGCCCTCTCAGTCAGAGGGCGCGGGGAATGCCGGGCGCCCGATGCGCCCGATAGCCGCGTGTGCGAAGCTAGGAAGCGAAAAGCACACGCGTTAGTCAGGTCACACCGGAATCACCCGGCATTCCCCGCGC
>JBKQRS010000536.1:0-6164 GCA_052143915.1 Bradyrhizobium sp. | reverse complement strand
TGTCGAGAGTGATTTTCATGCGGTCCTTCGCGGCGCGAGCTTGATCATTGAACCTCCCCCGTCGTGAGCTTCTCGCCGAACGCGTCCTCGTGATCGCCGCCGTGCTCTGCGTTCTTGACGCATGCGTGGAAGGGACAGCGATCACGCTCGGCAAAAGGCACGGAGGACGCGGGGGGAGCTTGTTCGGGAAGGATCGAGGCGCCGGCGAGCGGGAGCTTCTCTTGCGAGTCGATCTTCGTTTGACCTGGAGACGGATCGATTGAGAACTCGCACCAAAGCGTCTTCCCGTTGAAGTCGTGAGCCCATGCCGCGAGCCCGCGAGTCGATCGAGTTGTGACCGAGAACTTGACCGCGACGAGCGCGGCCTCGCCGCGGTTGATGCGGACGAGCTTGAAGTTCCGGAGCGTGCATCGCGTGAGGAGTAACTTCCGTTTCCGCGCGCGCGCCTCGGCCTCGGCCTCGTCGAGCCCGATCCCCCAATCGACTTCGAGCGGTCCGCTCATGTCCGTCGCGTACAGTTCGAGCGTCACGTCGTCGATTTGAGTGAGGAGATCCGTGTCCTTCACGGCCGAACCTTCACACTCCATTTTTTCGTAAGACGGCGCGATGAACGTCGGCATCGCGAGGTAAGGTTGCCCGGTGAGTTCCATCAGGAGATCGAAGCGGATCCGCCTCTCGTCCTGTTCATCTCGTAGCGGTTGCCATGCGTCGATTGATAGCTTGCGACGTTGGCCTGGGAAGAACTCCAGCATTGATTTGCTCCTCGTCGAGTGATTTTTTCGGTCGCGGATTCAAAATGTCCTCGAGCGTGAGTTTCCGGCGTGAGCCGGATCTCCGCGCGATCTCCGTGATCAGTAAAGCCTTGGAACGGGCGGGAAAGGTGTCCCCGCGAAGCCAGCTATAGACGGTCGACAGGTCGACGCCGACTTCATCGGCGAGGGCATCGGCGCGAATCCCGTTGTCTTCCATCCACTCCGCGAACGGTCCGTCCCACTTGCTCGGCCGGCCTTGTTTTTTGAGCATGATTCACCCCTCTCTCTTTCTGAGACTGCTGGTTTTTTGGGCGGAAGTTTCAAGAATTGTCGGTCGTAAAGATGCCCGAGAAGTGCTCGGCGCCGCGCTTCGATCGCCGCGACTAGCTTGTCTGGATGGACCCCCAGAACGCGATAGGTTGCAAGCACAGAGGGCTCGCGATAGCCGCGCGTCGCATAGAGAACCGTGATCCAGGCGATCCGGTAATCGTCGCGCATCCACGCGTCCGACTCGCGATCTTCCGCCCGTGAGAGATAGTTGAGGATCCGCTCGATTTTCGGCTTGAGCACTGAGGACTCGTGCTTTCCGGAGGAGCGGGGAACATTTCAGAATAGGAGTGATCGACCTGGGGTCGTTAATGACCGCGGAGCGGGAGTTGTGAAGGGAAAGACCTGTCGAACTCGTTGCCGATCCCAGGTCCGATAACAGGTATTATGTAAACTTGGTCAAATGAGGCAAAGGATCTACTCCGCGATTAGGGTTAGGGTTGTTTGAAATCGCACGTCACACAGCCTTGTGAGATACGTCACCGACAGCGCGAAGGCAGAATGTGAGCCTGACACTTTAGATGAATTCTACTCGGTTACGCATTCCGCTTGTTGTTCTCGCGGCACTCTTGTCAACCTCTGTTTTGGTTCTTCTTCTAGCACCTCGCGAGCTGCAGCGAGCCCACGGACTTGCCCTGATTGGCCCGCTCGCCATCTTTGGAGCCTGGTTCCGGTACAGAAACAGAGTGTCGATTTGGCAGCTCGCGCCCGCGTTTGCCCTGATCTTGTTTGTTTTCTATCGTGGCTGGGTATTCCGCCAACTTTCGTTGGCCGGATTGACGTATGATTACTACCTTCTGTATGTGGATCGCGCCTTTGGTTTCCATCCAAGTATCGCAACCTACGCAATCGTCGAGCGATTCGGACTCTTTCCCTTTATTAGTATTGTGTATGAAAGCCTTTGCCTCTGCCTTGGCCTGTGCTACGCGGCTCACATCGGCCCCTCGCGGAAGGCAGGGCGCGTATTCGCGATTTTACTGCTTCCAGGAATCTTGGGACCTTTGTGTTACAAATTGCTGCCCGCTTGCGGACCCGTCCGGTTGCTCGGGTCCCCTTGTTACACCGGAGAAATAGCAACCACTTGCGCCAATGTGTCCTTTTCCGATCTTTCGCTTATACAGCTTGACGGTTCCTGGCCGCGTAATGCAATGCCGTCGATGCACATGGCATGGGCTCTACTGATATGGTGGTCGTGCGTGACATGAAGCTTGGCCGGTGGGTCGCGCTGGCCTTCGCCTTCGGAATTGCGCTCGCCACACTAGGCGGCGGCGAGCACTACCTGGTAGACTTGGTGGCTGCCTTTCCCTTCTCCTTGGCTGTCTGGTCCCTCTGCATGGGAGATGTGCCCCTACACCATCCCCGGCGAATGCTCCCGTTTGCCGGCAGCTGCGCCGTGCTTCTGGTCTGGATCGCCTGTATCCGGCTTGCGCCGCAACTGTTCTGGATTTCGCCGGTAATTCCCTGGGGCGCGTCAATCGCAATTGTAGCGGGAACGCTCGTCACCCTATCGAACTGCTGGCCCGTGCCAAAGCAGCGACCTCGCCTTCGTGCGGCCGTGCCGGATTATGCAGTTCCCGCTGCCTCCGGTCTGCATGAGGGGTTAAAAGTAAGACATTGAGCGCAGTAAACTGGGTGAAATTGTAGGGGCTCTGTACCAGCGCGCCGGCGGCCTATCGGCGCCGGCCTTGACGAACATCGGCAGCCTGGCGGCGAACCTCGCTGCCCTTACCGTAACGGTCGTTGCGGCGGACAAGGGATCTCGCTGAAGGCGCGGCCATCTTCAAGTACGACTTTAAGGGCTTCTAAAACTAGACTAAGGCTTCGGGAAGCTGAGCAATAACCTCAGGTGGCCCTCAACCGCCTTTAAAGCCCCGGGTGGAATGATCTCAATGAAGCGGGCCTTCCTCGCTTTCCAGTCCACACTCTTGATAGCATCGGACAGAATCACTCCCGTGGTCCCGAGACCTGCCGGAAGCGGAACCTCGAAGGGATAGCCCTTCACCTGGTTTGTAATAGGCACCACGATGGCGAGGCCATGCTTGTTATATGCCGCGGGCGACAAAACCAACGCGGGACGCCAGCCTGCCTGCTCATGTCCCGCCTGAGGATCGAAATTGATCTTGATGATGTGAGCCTTATCGGGAACGTACGCAGGATCTACCATGCCTCGTTACCAACCGGCTTGCCCCAATCCTGCTCGCCATGTCGATTTTCGGGAGTGATCTTCTCGACCAGCGCTTCTAGTGTGGGCTGCTGGCTCAACGGCTCGAGCCAAATGTAGCCATTTTCCACCCGGATTTCGAGCTCCTCGCCTTCCCGCAGGTTGGCCTGTTCCAGTATGCTTTTGGGGATGCGGACTGCCTGACTGTTTCCCCACTTCACGAGTTGCGCCTTGGCAATCACCATATTTACCTCTAGATTTTAAGTATATACATTGGTATATCCCTGTCAAGGAGCAATGCGCTCTGAGTTAGCTCTGCGCATGCAGCAGTCCTACAAGCTCGTCGCGGAATTTCTGCAATGCCAGCAGCCGCTCCGGCGTGGCCTCCACAATTTCGCTCTTCGCCTGGGAGACTTTGCGTCCTTCCCTTTCGGTGAGCACGCCCATCACTTCGCCCATGCGCCAGCCGGGCGTGCCCAGAACTTGCAGGCCGTCAACGCCCGGAACGAGCAAAGCAACGCAGTTCTCGCGCATCACGCCGATGCACTTGGGATAGCGTTCAAAAGTCTGGAGTTCGAATCCCGCAAGGTAGAGACGCTGGAGCTGTTCCGCGGAATCAGGCATGGGGAGAATTGGTAATTTTGTAGTTTGCAATTTGGAAATTTGCAAGCCCAAGGATCCGGCTTTCACACGAAGCGGAGAAACTCCGGCTTCGTATCAGGGTATCGCTTTAGCGATACCGCACGTCAATCGAAATCCAGATGCCCCTTTAGGGGCTGCGCGTCGTCAGTGCGCCTCGGCCCGTATGACTTCCAGCTCATTTCCCTCTCCCAGGTTGAGAAAGGTGAAAACTCCTTCGTTCGCCTCATAACATGCAAACGATGTCCCCAGCCCAGTGGGATCGGCAAAGCTGGCGATCTTCCGGCCAGTTTGCGCGTCCGCGACTACCACCGTCTGGCTCTGGCTTTCCTCATTCCAGAACGAAATCGCCAGCCGATTTCCGGAAACGTGAAACGAGCTGGGCACGGTGCCAGGCGGCGCGGCTACTTTGAACGTATGCAAAATCTTGCCGCTCGGTGCGATCACATAGACCAGTGCCGGCGATGAACCGCGCATGACGTAGAGGTTGCCGTCGCTTCCGACTTCGGCATCCGCCAGATCGAGCGTGGGCGCCGATTTCTCAACCTCCTTCTGCGCGTCCTTCTGGGCTCCCTGCTGACGCCCGCCGGCATCTGATTTCGCTCCTGCTTTCGCCGGTCCCTGCGGCTCCTGAAATGAAAGTTGCGCCAGTTCCCTTCCATCCGCGGAAAAGACCGCGGTGAAGTTGCGGCCCCGATCGTTCTTATCCTGCACATCCCGCTTCACGCCCGAGAGCAAGAAATTTCCATCTGCAAACGCCGCGAACGTATACACCTCGAAATCGGCGTCGAGACGTGTCGGTGACGAAGGCGATCCGTCGGAAGAAAAATGCAGCACGTAGATGCGCGGCTTCAAGATGCCACTCTGGGCGATCTGATACATGCCGCCGTCCGACGCGGGCGAGAAGGCGTCGGCGCGGTCGAGCGCAAGCTGAGAAAATGCGGCCGGGTCAAAAAGCGCGGTGCGCTTGCCATCTGGATCGATCTTGACCACCGGACCAAGCAGCGGGCGGTCTACCGCGTATTTGCGGATGTAGAGATTGCCCTCGGCGTCACACTTCGAGCCGCTCATGAACGCTCCGCCCATTTCCGAGGCGACGTTCATGGTGGAGGAGGCGTGCAGCGCGATGGTTGATCCAGCAACGCTCGATCCCGCGACCGGAATCTTCGCGGGTGCGGAGGGCGCCGCCGAATTGATTTGCCCAACCGACATTTGCGCAGATAATCCGGCGAATAAAAGGAACGCGACCAAACCAGTTGAGAACAACCTCATCCCGTGCCTACGTCTACGTAACTGAGAGCTGACAGCTAAGAGCTGCTCCCCTACATCTTGTACTTGCCGAGGTCGTCATCGCCGAGGTCCTCCAGCCACTTGCGGAGTTCCTCGCTGGTAACGGCGGGCACCGGATTGGTGGCTTGCTTCGAGTTCTTCAGAACCTCGTCCTCAACGAAGATCGGGCAATCCACGCGCAGCGCCAGCGCCAGCGCGTCTGACGGACGGGAGTCGATACTCACGACGTGGCCTTCCCTTTCCAACCAGATCACCGCATAGAAGGTATCGTCTTTCAGTTCGGTGTCCACCACTTTGTGAACCAGCGCATCAAGGCCGGTGAGAACATTCTTGATCAAGTCGTGGGTCATGGGCCGAGGCGTGTTGACTTTTTCGATTTCGAGCGCGATAGCATTGGCCTCGTACACGCCCACCCAGATGGGAAGCACCGTATCGCTGCCGACGTCCTTGAGCAGCACAATCGGCATGTTCGAAACCGGATCCATCATCAGTCCGCGAATTTTCATTTCGACTTCCATAAGAACCTCTAAGAACAGTCGCCAGCTGCCGGTTACCAAATGCCAGTCGAGCCAGCTGCCGAAAAACTCAGGCTTCGAGAATCCAGCCCCGGAGGGGTGACCTACCTTAGCCAGCGCTTCAGCGCTGGGAAAAGGCTTTAGGGCTGACCATTGCTATCCACTGGCCATCTCCCCGACTAAGCTGTTCGGGAAGCTTCCCGTCACGCGCACCTGGACGTAGCTACCGGTCTTGAGTTCGATGCCTTCGGGAACAGTAAAGTTCATCACCTTAATCTGCGACGTCCGCCCGATCCACTGTCCCCGGGCCGGGTTCTTCCCTTCTACCATGACCTCGAGCACGTGCCCAACGTGCCGCTGATTGCGCTCGGCCCCGATCTGTTTTTGCCGGTCATTCAATACGGCCAACCGCCGAGCCTTCTCCGCATCCGGGATCGCGTCCTCCAGCCGCAGCGCCGGAGTGTTCGGCCGCGGAGAATA
>JBKQRS010000535.1:0-9718 GCA_052143915.1 Bradyrhizobium sp. | reverse complement strand
CATCGGGACTGCCCGTGTGAACCCCTCTCCCCAACCCTCCCCCACAAGGGGGGAGGGAGCTCACCGACGTTGCGGCAACATCGATGATAACTGCCCACGGCGGGAGCCGAAGACCTACCGGTGCTTCCCCGCCCGGCTCAGCAGAAACACCCCCTGCTCGCCGAACATGTTCCAGAACCACCAGGGCAGGTTGACCCGCAGCGGCCGGCCGTAGAGATCGAGTGCGACCGCGCGCTCCATCTTGACGTTGATCTCGCCGCAGAGCTGCACGAAATCCTTGATGGTGCAGAAATGGATATTCGGCGTGTCGTACCACGTCGCCGGCAGGTTCTCGGTGCGCGGCATATGGCCGCCGATCAGCAGCTGCAGCCGCATCCTCCAGAACCCGAAATTCGGGAACGATACGATCGCGCGCCGCCCGATCCGCAGCAGGTTCTCCAGCACCACCTTCGGCTGCCGCGTCGCCTGCAAGGTCTGCGACAGGATCACGTAATCGAAGGCGTCGTCGGGATAGTTGACGAGGTCGGTGTCGGCGTCGCCCTGCACCACCGCGAGGCCCTTGGCGACGCAGCGGTTGACGCCCTCTCGCGACAGCTCGATGCCGCGTCCGTCGATCCCGCGGCTTTCCAGGAGCTGCAGCAGGTCGCCGTCGCCGCAGCCGACGTCGAGCACCTTCGAGCCGCGCTCGACCATTTCCGCCACCAGAAGGTGATCGCCGCGATAATGCCCGGTGTCCGGCTGGATCACGGGGTTCAGCGGCAGGACCTGTTGCTGCGCGGTGGCCATGTTAGCTGCCCGTCCTGTTGAGACCGCGCGCGGTGGCACCCGATTGCAGGAAGGCGCGGGAAATGTCGAAGAATTCCGGCACATCCAGCAGGAACGCGTCATGTCCGCGGTCGGTTTCGATCTCCGCGAACGACACCCGCGCGCTGGAAGCATTCAGTGCGTGCACCAGCGCGCGCGACTCCGAGGTGGGAAACAGCCAGTCGCTGGTGAACGACACCACGCAGAACCGGGTCTGGACGCCGCGAAACGCCTGTGCCAGCACGCCGCCATGATCGCCGGCGATATCGAAATAATCCATCGCCCGCGTCAGATAGAGATAGGCGTTGGCGTCGAACCGTTCGACGAAGGACGAGCCCTGGTGGCGCAAATAGCTCTCGACCTGAAAATCGGCATCGAAGGAGAATGTCGGGAGGTCGCGATCCTGCATCCGCCGGCCGAACTTGCGATGCAGGGCTGCGTCCGAGAGATAGGTGATGTGCGCGGCCATCCGCGCCACCGCGAGTCCCCGATGCGGCAAGGTGCCATGTTGGGCGTAACGGCCCTGATGCCAGTCCGGATCGGCCATCACCGCCTGCCGGCCGAGTTCGTGAAAGGCGATGTTCTGCGCCGAATGCCGCGTCGAGCAGGCGATCGGCAGGGCAGAGAACACACGGCTCGGATAGGCGGCGGTCCATTGCAGCACCTGCATGCCGCCCATCGACCCACCGACGACACAGAACAGCGTCTCGATGCCGAGCCGGTCGAGCAGCATCGCTTGCGCCCGCACCATGTCGGGAATAGTCACGACGGGGAAGTCGAGCCCCCACGGCTTGCCGGTTGCGGGATTGGTCGAGGCGGGCCCGGTCGAGCCCATGCAGCCGCCGATCACGTTGGCGCAGATGATGAAGTAGCTGTCGGTATCGAGCGGACGGGTAGGACCCACCATGATTTCCCACCAGCCGGGCTTGCCGGTCAGCGGATGCGCGTTGGCAACATGCTGATCAAGCGTCAGCGCATGGCAGATCAGTATGGCGTTGGAGCGGTCGGCGTTGAGTTCGCCGTAGGTCTGGTAGGCGATCTGGAACGGGGCGAGATCGATGCCGCAATCGAGCGACAACGGCTGGTCCGTGCCAAAAAGCGCAACCTGCGAACTCGGATGGTCCGCCTCCTGCGACCGCTCGTCGGCATGGATCGCCGGACTGGGTACTGACTGGACATTCACCATCTTGATACCGACCTCCTCAGGTGGTTTTCGAGAAACCGCCACGGAAATCAGGCCATAAAAAATCCGGCCTGAACAAAGGTTCGGCCGGGATCACATCTGTCCCCGGCCTGTTTAGCGAGTTGTTTAACGTGGCTGCAAGCCGGCCGGCTCAAATGACCACGGAACAGGCAAAATGGTAGTCCCTGGCGGCCCCACCGTCAAGGCAAGCCGCCCTTAACCAAAGCCGCGGGTCGCCGGCGGCCCCTGAAAGTCTCAATGTTTTCTTTGCTTTCAGCGCCCGTTCTACCTAATCAATGCCCTTGCCAGCCGGAGCCATCCAACCGATCCGGCCCTTACTCGGGGTTCGAAAGATGTCTCAATCGCCTCCCGCTCCGCCCTCGCTCGAGGTGCTGCGCCAGGAAATCGACGCCATTGACGCGCAGATGCACAGCCTGTTGATGCAGCGCGGCGATATCATCGATCGCCTGATCCAGGTGAAGCAGACCCAGGAGGTCGGCTCGGCGTTCCGTCCGGCGCGCGAAGCCGACATGATGCGGCGCCTGGTGCAGCGCCACCGCGGCATCCTCCCGCTCGACACCGTCGAGAGCATCTGGCGCGTCATCATCTCGACCTTCACCTATGTTCAGGCGCCGTTTTCGGTGCATGCCGATATCTCGCTGGGCGAATCCGCGATGCGGGATTCAGCGCGGTTTCATTTCGGATTTACGGTGCCCTATGTCTCGCATTTCAGCGCGCCTGCCGCGGTCGAGGCGGTTGCCAGCTCGAAAGGCGACCTGGCGCTCGTCTCCGCCACCTCGAGCCGCACCCCGTGGTGGATCGCGCTCGAAGCCAAGGGCGCGCCGAAGATCACCGCGCGACTTCCTTTCGTCGAGCGCGCCGACCATCCGGCGGCGCTGCCGGTTTTCGTGGTGTCACGCGTCGCCGACAGTGCGATGGTGACCGAAGTCGAGATGTGGAGCGTGCGCGTCTCCGGCTGGAGCGCCGAAATTGCGCGTGCGCTGTCGCCGCAGGCGGAAATCGTCGCCGTGCCGGATACCGCATTCGACGGCGCGGCCCTGCTGGTATCGGTGGCCGGGTCAAGCAGCCTTGAAAAGGTCAAGGCCGCCCTGATCGCGGCCGGCGCATCGGTGCGATCATCGGCTCTCGTCGGCAGCCACGCAACGCGCTATACGGTGCCCCCTAACGGAACGGCAAAATAGCCGTCCCGCCTATCCGGAGTTGAAGATGTCCCGACCCGTGCCGAATCCCGGCATTCTCGATATTGCGCCCTATACGCCGGGCAAGAGCCCGGTGCCGGAGCCGGGCCGCAAGGTGTTCAAGCTGTCGGCCAACGAGACGCCGTTCGGCCCTTCGCCGAAGGCGATCGATGCCTACAGACACGCGGCGGCGCATCTGGAGGATTACCCGGAAGGGACTTCGCGCGTGCTGCGTGAGGCGATCGGCCGTGCCTTCGGCCTTGATCCCGACCGCATCATCTGCGGCGCCGGCTCCGACGAAATCCTCAATCTGCTGGCGCACGTCTATCTCGGCCATGGCGACGAGGCGATCTCCACCACCCACGGCTTTCTGGTGTATCCGATCGCGACCAAGGCCAATGGCGCCGTCAACGTGGTTGCGCCCGAGACCAACTTCACCGCCGATGTCGACGCGATCCTTAAATCGGTTACGCCGCGCACCAAGCTCGTGTGGCTCGCCAACCCGAACAACCCGACCGGAACCTATCTGCCGTTCGACGAGGTCAAGCGGCTGCGCGCCGGGCTGCCGCCGCATGTCCTGCTGGTGCTCGACGCCGCCTATTCGGATTATGTGTCGCGCAACGACTACGAGATCGGCATCGAACTGGTGGCGACCACGGAGAACACCGTGATGACCCACACATTCTCGAAGATTCACGGTCTCGCGGCGCTGCGGGTCGGCTGGATGTTCGGACCCGCCCATATCGTCGATGCGGTGAACCGTATCCGCGGACCGTTCAACGTCTCGACGCCGGCGATGCTGGCGGCGGTGGCGGCGATCGAGGACACCACGCATCAGCAGATATCGAAGACCCACACCGAGAAATGGCGTAACTGGCTGACCGAAGAACTGACAAAACTCGGCCTCAAGGTGACGCCGAGCGTGGCCAATTTCGTGCTGATCCATTTCCCGCGCGACACGGGCATGACCGCAGCCGATGCCGACGCCTTCCTCACCAAACGCGGCCTCGTGCTGCGCGCGTTGAATAATTACCGCCTGCCCGACGCCTTGCGCATGACCATCGGCACCGAAGAAGCCAATCGGCTGGTGGCCGAGGGCTTGCGCGACTTCATGAGGTTGACGTGAAGGCGGCAGCGTCCTTCAACAGGATCGCGCTGATCGGCTTCGGGCTGATCGGCGGCTCGATCGCGCGTGCCGCGCGCGAACAGGGGCTAGCAGGAGAGATCGTCACCACCGCGCGCTCGGCCAAGACCCGTGCCCGCGTGATGGAGCTCGGCATCGTCGATCGCGTGGTGGAGACCAATGCGGAGGCCGCCAGGGATGCCGATCTCGTCATCCTGTGCATCCCGGTCGGCGCCTGCGGCGCGGTCGCGCAGGAAATCGCAAGCCATCTCAAGCGAGGGGCGATCATCTCCGACGTCGGCTCGGTCAAGGGCGCCGTGGTCAAGGACATGGCGCCGCATTTGCCTGCCGGTGTGCATTTCGTCCCCGCCCATCCCGTCGCCGGCACCGAGCACTCAGGGCCCGATTCCGGCTTTGCCGAACTCTTCATCAACCGCTGGTGCATCCTGACCCCACCCGAAGGCACCGACCCGGCTGCGGTGGAAAAATTGCGCGCGTTCTGGACCGCGATCGGCGCCAAGGTCGAGGTCATGACGCCCGACCATCATGACCTGGTGCTGGCGATCACCAGCCATTTGCCGCATCTGATCGCCTATACAATCGTAGGCACGGCGGATGAGCTTGAAGGTGTCACGCAATCCGAAGTGCTGAAGTTCTCCGCCGGCGGCTTTCGCGACTTCACGCGCATCGCCGCATCCGATCCGATCATGTGGCGCGACGTGTTTCTGGCCAACAAGGACGCCGTGCTGGAGATGCTCGGCACCTTCAACGAGGATCTCTCCAAGCTCACCCGCGCGATCCGCCGCGGCGACGGCGAGGCGCTGTTCGAGCATTTCACCCGCACCCGCGCGATCCGCCGCGGCATCGTCGAGATCGGCCAGGATTCCGCCGCACCCGATTTCGGCCGCCCGCACGCGCAGCTGGAGAAGAAGGCGGAGTAGACTCACGTCACGCCTCTGCCGTCGTTGCAATTCAATTTTCAAACAGCCAACGCGCAAGCAGTCTTGATACCGTCATTGCGAGCGCAGCGAAGCAATCCATGCTGCAACACAAAGAGAATGGATTGCTTCGTCGCTTCGCTCCTCGCAATGACGGCGAGGCACAGCCTCGCGATCTCGCCGCAGCTTTCGCGCGAGTTTTGGCCTGCTCGTCCCGCCCTCTCCGATCAAGGGCGCGGGGAATGCCGGGCGCCCGATGCGCCCGATAGCCGCGTGTGCGACGGCAGAAAGTAAAAAGCACACGCGTTAGTCAGGTCACACCGGAATCACCCGGCATTCCCCACGCAATGGTTTTAACGGTTTCCTTCGCGCTCTCCCCGGCGACCGGGCTTTCTTGCCACCGTCATCAGCGAAAGTTGCCTTCCGCGAACTTGACACCAGCGTCGGGGTGTCAGGACCACACGACTTCTCCGTCCGCAAGAAAGCGCGCTCGTCTCCAGCGCTCCTTGCGTCCACCGCATCCCGCCCCGCGTCCGTGACGATCGCGAACCGCCCCTCTGTGGGACGGGACGGCAGAGGATTTAAAGTGATTTGGGCTTTCGGAAAATCAGAATATTTTTTCGAAGAGGGCTGGACACACGGGGGACGATCAATTGCGCAGGTGATTTGCCCGTCGGGCAACAGATCGCGGGATGGGTTGCGCGCTTCGCGAAACCCATGGTCGTCGTTCGAACCAGGATGGGTATCGCTTCGCTCCACCCATCCTTGTTCATCCCTCTTGATAGCCTTCAAAGCCCGTTCGAGGGCGTCCTCGATTAGGTTGCGATTGAACTTAGGGTCCAGGTCGGATTGCCACGAGTAAAATACTGTCCTTCGCATGATCTCGTTCCCGAAAACTAGCGTTAAAAATTATAGCGCTACTACAATTACATACGAGTTCCCATTTTCATCCTTCCGGGCGCGCCATTTCGGACGCCATTCAGAATAAAACAGCGAACTCGATCTTCAGCATCGGTTATCCCGCATCGACGGCGCTACCCGACGCTTAGACTGCCGCCGTCGCGGACTTTTGAACGCTCACGACAGCACGCCATTCGTTCGATTGAAGCTTAGGTGTATTTTCGGAAATCCGGCGAGGTCGGCACCCCGTATTCGATATGCTTGAGAATGCGCCCGACTTCGCGGGCAGCCTTGATGGGAGCCGGAAGCTTCTGGTCAAACTGGGTAGTGTTCCAGTTGACTTTGGTCAGAGCGAGAACCTCCTCGGCCAGCTTGGGAAGCGCGCTATCCGAGTTTTCGTGCGGGACGAGCAGCAAGGGCCGGGGAACGCGCAGGCCTGGATAGGTCCCGTAATACGGAACACTCCCGCGCGTGTAGAGCAGGCCCTTGCCCTTCAAGTCCACGAATGTGCCCCGCAGCACGGGATAATTGCCGTCACGAAACACGGCAATCGGCGAGCTTTCCTGTACCCAGAGCAGATCGCACAGATCGATTCCCAAGCGCTCAAGCGCGGCGTCTATGCCCTCAGCCTCTTCCGGCCGGAAGCGTGAGGTCTTCAGGACCACCACGCGGGCCGGGACATGCTTGTGATGCGCTTTGTAAGCGGCAATTGATTGCGTCACCAAATCATCCGCATCAGCCGCGGTCAGATAGGGGTGACGCCCCTTGGTTTCGGTCTGAGCACGCGCGCCGCGCAGGATAAGTCCCCTGCCTCGCTCGTCGAACATCTGCGCCGTGCTGGTCCAGAGCTGCTGGCCATCGAGGTCGCGATAGAAACCGATGCCAAGAAAACTCGTCCGGTATTCCGCCTGATCAGGCAGAAGCCGCCAAGGGACCTTTCCCGCCTTGTAGAAGAGCGCGTTCAGCAGGTTCCAAGCCCGCGTGGCCTTTGCCTGCGTCTGCCGGTTGCTTTCGCGCTTCACTTTTCTGGGAATTTTCGCGGCATCATCCCAAGTATCCGGCCAGACAATCTGTGTCGGCACGTCCAAGTGAAGATTTTTGGCCTTGAGCAGATCGCGGAAATTAAGCGCGTCATTGCGATCGTCCTCCTCTTCAGAACCCTCACTCGCTTCCTCGCTCTTGGCGTTCACGAGTTTTTCGATAAGCGGCACCGGTAGGGCCAACACGATGACATCGGGCTTGGCACTGCTTTCCATGAGTGAGGAAAGCTGGGCCGATATCAATGTTACGGCATGCCGGACAGCTTCATCATGGCGGCCGATCTTCTTGATCTCGTTCACCTGCCGATGGGACAAGGCAATGGTAGCGTCGTTCGGCACCTCAAATTTGCAGCGAAACGGGTTCTGATTGCCAAGACCGGGAAAGTCGGGATTCAGGTTAATCAGTTGCTTGTTTTGGCTATCAATACCCCGCGCAGTCTCCGCCAAGGACTCGGTGAAACCGGCGACGGTCTCCTCGGTGCCGATGACACCCACCCTGATAACATCCCCCGATCTTGGCTGGAGAGGTCCAAATTCCCGGAGACCGTGGCGTGGATCGCAGTGCTGACCGCCATCGCCAAATTCTAGAACAGGCTCATCGAATACGCGCGATTTGAAGTTCATCCGGCAAGCTCCTCCTCAAAGAGGTCGGACGACTCCATGTCTTTTGCGCGAGGATCAGTGCGGTTCCATGAGGATTCCGGCACCGCGCGGGAGAGTTCGATCACCGGCAGATGCTCGAAGTTTAAGACAGGGTCTTTGGTTTTATCTCCATCGAACAGCCCGCCTTCCTGATCCCCGCTTCCGACCAGCAAGTGCTGCCACATCATCACCTGACCGCGCACCGCAGCGTTTCGTTCCAGCCGCTTTTTGCCCGCAAGCAGTGCTTCCGGGAAGCGATGCGGCTGGAATCCATTTTTTGTAAAATAGAAAGTCGGGTCGATGACGACGAACCACTCGTCACCCAGCCGCTCGAACCGAAACGTCGCTGCGTGATGACGCACGTAACCCTGTGCGTCGGGCTTCTTCTTGTTCGCATAGGTGCTGACTACCCTCGCTGATGTCTCATTGACATTGGCGGCATAGCGGTAGCTTCTTGCCTTGTTGACGGCCAGCGCGCGGAAATAAAACAGCCCATCCTTCGGCAAATACGATAGCTGCGCAGTCACCTGCCGTTCCACAGTCCTTCGCAGAAGATCAATCGTGTCGTTGGTGTCGTCCAACTCGTCGTTCAGTGCGAAAAGTTTTGTCTCAATCGCTTCGACCTGATCGAGATCGACAATGGCCTTCGTCCCGTAATTCCTTGGATCAAAGAACGAGACATACCGACGTTTGCGGATTACCCAGTCAAAGCGCGTGTCGCTTTGCTTCAAAAGTTCCGGAACTGCATCGCGACCACTGCCAAACGGCGAGGTCGCCACAAATATCTCGTCGGGAAGACGCACACGAAGGAGATTGATGATCGCGGCCTCACCCTGATTCAAGGGAGGTACAAAGACGCCCGGCGTGCGGCGGTCTATCGTGAGATCGCCAAGGCGGTCAGCGCAACTCTTGTCAAACACGTCCGCTTGCTTATCGAATTGCAAACGGCGTTCTTCGCCCCTGACCGAATCCGTTACGTCCTTCCAATAGGCCGAGTCATCGGATTGACGCCACACAATGATGATGACGGGAATATTCGATTGACGCCAATAGGCAAGGTCTTCGGGCTTGAGCAGATACTCAAACCGCTTTTCCGTCTCACGGACGTATTTGCCTTCGGCCGTGGCCTTGACCTGAACGCCCAGTAATTTGCCAAGCGGTGTGCCGCTGCGAGGATCGCGCAGTTCGATCAGGCCGTCGGTCCCTGCCTCCAGTCTGCCGCGATGCTCGTAGATGAACCCAGTTTCGAGCACGATCTTCTTGACAGAAGTCTCGCCCAGTTCACCCAGAATCTGATTGTCCGTGATTCTCTTCGTCATGCGCCAATCATAAGGGCTTTTGACGTATCGGCGAGAAGAATGTTCTTGTTATGTTTCCCGGAAGCCCCAGTTGCCAAGACCTTTTTGGCAAGCGACGCGTCGGCTCCGCCAACTGGTTCCTTTTTGCAGTGGCTTACCGAGCCGTAGGTCTCTGCAAAGACAGAGGGCTGAAATTATAATGCAATTTCAATAACATAAGAGTTCGCAATTCAATTCTGAGTGGGCGCTACTTCGGATTACTACCGCCGCCGAATGCCGCCGATTTCCCTATCCCGTCCGAACGGTTGCGTCCGCAGGCCGCCCTTACGAATCCGGTGCATTGCGGTGACAATTAACTGCACGGTCACCGCAATTCCGGAGCCGCCGCAATTCCGTAACTACCCGCCGAGGTGGCTGCATGAAATCCGTGGAACAGCCCCTCCTACAATAGACGCCGCGGAGTATGATGGGGTGGACGGCCCCCTACGGCATCAGTGTGCCAGAATGAGGTTGTTGCAAATCTCAGACAAGGGAGCCGTCCGTGGAGCAGATTATCCGCATTGGAATGGATACGTCGAAGCATATTTTTCA
>JBKQRS010000534.1:0-15332 GCA_052143915.1 Bradyrhizobium sp. | reverse complement strand
CAGTGAAGCCAGCACCCGTTAGTGCCTTGAAGCGGCGCTCGGCCTTCGAGAGGGCCTTCGCGTCCTTCGCATCGAAGTTGTGCCGAGTATCGCCGTTGTGGTCCATGATGATTTGGGTTGCCATCGTTCCCTCCCTTATCTGCTTTGTTTGTTCTGAGGTACCGGCGCATCTGTAAGATTCCGGGCAGCCACAATTGCCGACAGCCGCCGACCTGACATTGCGATAAATCAACTTCGCCGTTTGCCGCATCGCAGCGAGCACACGGAGCGCTATCTCACCGAACGCGCGGTTCAAGGATTATAGCGATGTCCGAGAAGGGGCAATCGCGACCGGTTCGAGCCAGCAGCAAGTCGGGCCACCTCTGCTAAGCCCCGAAGCCGGAAGTGCATTCAGAGCATCGGCGGCTTCGCTGCCGTCATGGCCGCCTCGGGGGTTCGCTTTCGCCGGCAGGTTCCTCGGCCAGCACGAGCAGCTTGTGGGGCTCGCGCAGCACGATGCGCTGCCGTCCGCTCTCGATCAGCCCGCGGCTCTCCCAGCCGCTCAGGATCCGGCTGACCGTATGCAGCGTGGTACCGGTCATTTGCGCGATGTCCTGGCGGCTGATCGGAAAGTCGATCTCGACGCCGTGTTCGACCTTGTGCCCGGATTGCTTGGCGAGCCGAAGCAGCGCGTTGGCGACGCGTCGCTCGACCTGCTGCGTCGACATCTCGACCACGCGGGTATGGGTTTCCTGCAACCGGCTGCCGACGGTCTGCAGCGTGTTGGTGGCGAGAGCCGGAAATCGCGACACCAGGCGCGGCCATGTCGCCGACGGCCATGCCAGCGCGACACTGTCATCGACGGCCGTGGCGGTGGCCGGATAGCGCTGCAGCCCCATCGCCATCGCGATGCCGAAGGTTTCGCCGGGCGCGACATAACGCACCAGGACCTGTTCCCCCATCGGCGTGGTCTTGCTGGCGCGCACGTGGCCATGCAGCAGCACAAAGAATGAATGTGCCTCTTCGCCCTGCTCGAAGATATTGCGGTTTTTGGCAAACCGCAGCGAGCGGGCTTCGCGCAGGATCTCATTGAGCTCATCGGTTCCGAAACCTGCAAACAGCGGCAGGTTGGCTACCAGCGAATGATCGACCGTGGCCATGTTTCCCCGTTGAGTTCCGCGAATTTCAGCCGAATCTGGAGCATGATCCGGAAAAGTGGGAACCGGTTTTTCGAAAAGATCATGCTCAAACAGAGAGCCGAGATCATGATCCGATTCAATCGGATCATGATCTAGACTTCGATTGTGCTTCCCGATCAAGCGGAAGTTTGTCCTGGCGCAACAATGCTTCACCGAATTGCCCCAGAATGAGTACACAAAGTCGCAACCCCGATCGGGGAGAAACGGCCATGACCACAGCTTCGCGCCCGCGGACCTATGACGGACTACCCCTGTTCTCCTATGGCTTCCGGCCGTTCTTCCTGCTGGGATCGATTTACGCGGGGCTCGCCATTCTGGTCTGGCTGCCGGTGTTCTATGGCGAGATCACGCTGACCTCGGCCTTTGCGCCGCGCGACTGGCATGTGCACGAGATGCTTTTTGGTTATCTGCCGGCGGTGGTGACCGGGTTCCTGTTCACGGCGATCCCGAACTGGACCGGACGATTGCCCATCCAGGGCAAGCCGCTGATCGGCCTGGTCGCGGTCTGGCTGGCGGGACGTCTTTGCGTAACGTTCTCGGCGCACACCGGCTGGCTGGTCGCGATGCTGGTTGACGCGAGCTTCCTGTTGCTGGTCGCGGCAGCCGCTGCCCGCGAAATCCTCGCGGGCCGCAACTGGCGGAATCTGAATGTGGTGATGCTGCTGTTGATCCTGTTCGCGGGCAATGTCGCTTTCCACCTCGAGGCGCATCTCGACGGCGCGGCCGATATCGGCATCCGCATCGGCATCGCAGTGGTGGTATTGCTGATCTCGCTGATCGGCGGACGCATCGTTCCGAGCTTCACCCGCAACTGGCTGGTGCGCGAAAATCCCGGCCGGCTGCCGGTGCCGTTCGGCCGCTTCGATATCATCGTCGTTGCCGTCGGTGCGCTGGCGTTATTGTCGTGGGTTGTCGGCCCGATCGGCGATCTCACCGGCAGCGCGCTTGCATTGGCCGGATTGCTGCATCTGGCGCGGCTCGGACGCTGGGCGGGCGACCGGACGGGACGCGAGCGGCTGTTGCTGATCCTGCACGTCGGCTATGCCTTCGTGCCGCTCGGCTTTCTGCTGAGTGCCGCGTCCGCGTTCGAACGCGTTGCACCGGGTGCGGGCATTCACGCGTGGATGGTGGGGGCTGCAGGCACCATGACGCTCGCGGTGATGAGCCGCGCGACGCTCGGACACACCGGCCAGCCACTCACCGCCTCGCGCGCCACGCAGGCGATCTATGTCGCGATCGTGGTCGCCGCGCTGTCGCGAATTTGCGCGGTGCTGGATCCCGCTCACAGCGAGGCATTGTTGCATCTGGCCGCGTTCGCCTGGGCGGCCGCCTTCTTTGGATTCGCCGCGAAATTCGGACCGCTGCTGATCGGCGGCGAGCGGCGCGCGAAATCAGCGCGAAAGGCGGCGGCGTAAGATTGAAGACGGCGAATTGTTGCCTGTTCCCTGTTGTCTGGTATCGAAGACGCAACCATCTTACCGGATATGGCAGCGGGCGAAGGAGCCGATCATGAGCGGCGTCAGCAGAAAGTCCCACTGGGAGAACGTCTACGCCACCAAAGGCGAAACAGAAGTCAGCTGGTTTCAGGAAGATCCCGCGCCGTCGCTTGAACTGATCGCGCTCGCCGGTCTCCCCGCAGCTGCCTCCATCATCGATATCGGAGGCGGCGCGTCACGATTGGTCGATACCCTTGTCGAACGAAATCTCGGGCAGATCACGGTTCTGGATCTTTCCGCCGCCGCGCTTGATGCGGCCAAGGAACGTCTTGAGAAACGTCTTAAGAAACGTCTTGAGAAACGTCTTGAGAAACGTCTTGAGAAACGTCCTGGCGGCAAGGCGGCCGGAGTTAGATGGGTCGTCGCCGACATCACCACCTGGGAGCCAACCCAGACCTACGATCTGTGGCACGACCGTGCCGCATTTCATTTCCTGACTGATCCGGCCGATCAGTCCGCTTATGTGGAGCGGCTGAAAAAAGCCCTCAAGCGCGGAGGGCATGTCGTCATCGGCACTTTCGCCATGGACGGTCCGGAGCGGTGCAGCGGATTGCCGATCGTCCGCTACGATGCAGCCTCGCTGTCGGCGATCCTCGGAAGCGATTTCAAGCTGATCGATGCGCGCCGGCACGACCACGCCACGCCGTGGGGCGCGGTGCAGCGATTTCAGTTCAGCACATTTCGCCGAAATTGAAACTGTGCCGGGTTTTGAGCCATTGCCTTTGCGGGGCGGCGGAGACGGCGCAGCCGCTGCACGACGCCCGTCACGAAGTCAGTAGCGAACAGTGAGGCAGTCTCACGCCCTCGCCACCGCGTGGGGAAACACCACTTCGATCAGCGTGCCGGAATGCGTACCCGTCCTGATATGGAATTGTGCGCGATTGGCCTCGACCAGCGCCTTGGTCAGGGAAAGGCTGACGGGCGAACCGTCCGGCGCCTGATCGGAGGGGGCTTGCGTGCGGAACGGCTCCAATGCGGCGGCGACTTCGTTGTCGTTGAGCCCATGGCCGGTATCGCGCACCCGCAACACCACCTCGCCGAAATCCGTCAGCGCGGTGGAGACGATGACCTGGCCGCCGGCATTGGCGAGGTGGATGGAATTGCTGATCAGGTTCAGCGTGATCTGACGCAGCGCGCGTGCATCGGCGACCACCTGCGGCAGCATGTGCGCCAGCGAGGTGCGGATGATGATGCGCTCGCGGTTGGCCTGCGGCTGCATCACCGCGACGCAGCTCTCGACCATGTCGTTGAGGTTCTGGTTGACGAAGGCGAGGTCCAGCTTGCCGGTCTCGATGCGGCTGAGATCGGTGAGATCGTCGATGATGGCGACCACGCGTTCGCCGGAAGCGCGGATGTCTTTCATGTATTCGACGTAGCGCTCGTTGCCGAGCGCGCCGAATCGCTCGCCGGTCATCACTTCGGCAAATCCGATGATGGCGTTGAGCGGCGTGCGGACCTCGTGGCTGATCCGCGCGAGCAGGTCGGCCTTGGCGTTGGCCGCGCGATCGGCCAGCCGCCGCGCCTCGCGCAGTTCGCTTTCGCTCTTCTTGGCCTGCGACAGATCGCGGAACACGGCGAAGAAATTCGGACCATGGGCCTGCGTCCGTCCCATGGTCATCGACAGCGGGATCAGCCCGCCGCCACGCACGCGGCCCAGCACCTCGCGGCCGTGATCGAGCAGGCTCGCAACGCCGCTGCCCTTGATGCTGCCGAGATAGTCCAGAACCGCGGGCTGGCTCTCTGGCGCGAACAGCTCGGCGAGATTGCGCCGCAGCAGATCCTCACCATCATAGCCGAACAGCGCTTCGGCGCTGCGGTTGCACGAATTGATGGCGCCTTCCGCATCGAACATCACGATGCCTTCGGCGGTCGTATCGAGGATGGCGCCGAGCTCCTCGGCATTGGCGTGGCCGACGGCGGATGGTTCCGGGGCAGGGGCCGCGCGGCCGATCGCTGCGGCGACGGCTGCGCTCTCCAAAGCTGCGCCATTTTCCGCGCCTGCGCCCGAGAAAATCAGGGCCAGCGCCGAGTCGTCGTCCCAGCTGATCGTGTAGAGGCGCGCGTCGATCGCCGCCGCCGGCGTGGGCATGGTCGCGGTCTGCGGCGCGGAAATCATCACCGGGGTGCCGGTGTCCGACGTACTGCTGGCGCTGGAGACACCGGGTTCGACATAGAGCGCGTCGATGCCGCCGGCCTGCTCCAGGGCATGAAGGCTCGCAAAGCCCATGCGCGCGAGAAACGCCGGGTTGGCATAGAGCAGCCGGTCAAGCCGGTAGATCAGGACGCCCACGGGCAGAAGGTCGAGCAACATCCTGTCGCGCCGGGCCTCGCCGCGCGCAGGCGGCTCGGGGCGCGTCAGCCAGTTCGGCGGTTCGACAACGTTGTCGGCAGTCTCAGGCGCGGCCTGTGGCGCGACAACCGGCTCGGGTGCGGTGGATACGTTGGCCGCGGCGGGCGCGCCGTTGTCGTTCTCGAGCCGCGCCGACAATTGCCGGGCCAGCTCGTTGAACGCGCTATCTTCCACCGGCGTCAGGACGACCGGCGCTCTTGGCTCGCTGAGGGGGCGAAACGGAACGACGTTCATCAGCGCTTCCTTGGGTGTTTCCACAGGCGGTTCCAAATCGTTTTGTTTTGAAGTCTCGAAAATGGCTGCCGCCGACGGTTGAGGGTGAGCGGCGGATGCAGCAGCATCGCCCGCGGCCGGCGGCTCGGTGGCAGCGGTGAGCGACGAAGCGGCATCGCGCGTCGTTGCGTCATCGGAGGATTCGTGGCGGCGCAGCGCATCAAGCTGCGCCAGGCTGTCGAGATCGCGGCAGACGCCGAAGCCTCGATAGCCGATAAAATTCCGCGCATCGTCGTAGATCGGCAGTCCGGACAATTCCACCGGCAGGCGGCTGCCGCCATCGACTGGCCAGTTCAAAGTGATGCCGCTCCAGGTATTGCGCGTCGCGATCGCCTTGACCACGCGGCCGTCCGGATCGAGCCCGAAGGTCTCGGCGATTTCGCTCCACAGCCGGCCGAAGCCTGCGGCGGTGCGCACACCGACCAGGTGGGTGAACTCGTCGCGGCTGATCGAGAAACGGCCATCGGTATCCATCTGCCACATGAAGCGAAGCGGATACCGGCGCGGGTGTGACGAGGGCTCGCCGAACCACGGCGAGGCATTGACCGGCAACGATGGCGGGGCGTGCGCCTCAGTCGTGGCCGGTGTCTCCGCGGCGGCAGGCGAGGCCGGCTCATTGGCTGCGGCTTCGACTTCAGGCGCAGGTTCGTCGCGCTGAATTTCAACCGCTGAGGCAACCGTGTCCGCCACGGCTTCGCCGTGTGAAGCGTCAACAGGCTGCATGTCGGGGGGCAGCGCCGATGGCTGGTCCGGCTCCATTGGTGGTTCGGAGGCGACAGGTTCGACGACGGGCTCGTCGGGCGCTTCCGCGAATTCGTCGATCAGCGCGAATTCGGCCGGGGCTTCGCCCGACAGCGCGGGTCGTTCGTATTCGGCTGTCGGCAGATCGCCTGGCGGAGCGACCGGCTGCTGCGGCGGCGTGGCCGTCACATCTGCCGGCGAAGGCTGCGCGGCAGGCCCGACATGCGCGGCCTGCGTTGGGCCCGGCGCGATCATCGCGACCAGGCCGACATCGGCGCCGGTGCCGACGCGCTGCAGCAACATGTGGCCGATGGCAAGCTGCATTTCGGCGCGGCCCTGCTGCAGCGCGTCATTGCGCGCTTCTCCCAGTCCGGCTTCGGAAAGATCGCGAAAGCCGAGCAGGGATCGCGCGGACTCGCTGGCGCCGACGAACATGCCGTCGCGCGCGAAGGCGGCGATTGGCGTGTCGATGCCTTCGACCAGGCGTTGCAGCCGCTCGACCAGCGGCATCGCGCGGCCGACCGGATCAGTGGCCACGATCAGAATGCCGTGGCTGCCGTCGGCAAATTCAAGCCGCGCGCAGCCGCAGGTGACGAGCATTCCGAGCGCCGCGCCGAAGCTGCGCAGACGCTCCAGCCGGATCGCACCTGTCGGCGGCAGGCGGTGGGAGAGTTGCGCCACTTGCCGCCGGTGCGAATCCGCCGGGCCGAAGGTTTTCTTGGAGAGGCTCGCGGCATTGGCCGCGCCGAACAGCCGGGCGCCGACGGGATTGGCCCACAACACCCGCGTGCCGTTGGTCGACCAGAGCCATGCGGGGAAGGGGCTCGTGGCATGCACCGCCAGCCGCGGATCGGCGACGCCCTGCAACTGGAATTCCGCGTTGTTCATCGTGGTGACATCACCGGCCGGATTGGCTGCTACTCTGGTACTGGCGTCAGATATCGGCTGCCAAACGATGACAGCCTTAACGGAATGTTAGTATCGCCCGCGGGCCGCGGCAGGTCCACGGCCTGATCGCAGGGAGAGGTCTCCAAAGCCCCGATAACCTTAACCGGGATGGACCTTGCCGTGGGGGTCGGCGTTGGGTTTGCAAAGGGCGATCAAATGTCCACGATGAGGGCGCCGCGTCATGCCGCAGATGCGTTTTTGGCGTTAGGCTCGGGCGATCCGGGAAGTGGGGCTGCGTGGACGGCCCTTGAGCGCAACAGGAGGTGGACCATGAGCGAAGAAGCACGTGATCGTTTCGAGATTCCGAAGGAAATGCGATCGATGGCCGAGGCGAGCTTCGACCAGGCCCGCAAGGCTTTCGATAAATTCCTCGCCAGCGCGCAGGCCACCGCGGGCTCGCTCGAGGAGCGCAGTGCGACGGTTCGCGCCGGCGCCAAGGACATCGGCGCCAAGGCGATATCCTATGCCGAAAAGAACGTGCAGGCCTCGCTGGACTACGCGCAATCGCTGCTGCACGCCAAGGATCTGACCGAGGTCATGAAACTGCATAGCGAATATGTGCAGGCCCAGATGCGCGCATTGACGGAGCAGGCGACTGAAATGGGCCAGATCGTCAGCCGCGCGGCGCTGGATGCCGCCAAGCCAAAAAACTGAAGATTGCCAAAAAACCTGACGATTCCAAAGGGCTGAAGGGCCCAAAGCGCCAACCGGCCTTCCCTCAAAAGGGGAGGGTCGGGGAGCAGTAAGGCCCGAGCCTTAAGCCTTGAGGGCCCACGCACCCCGTGTCTGCGATATGGCGTCGCACCTTGAATTGCATTGCATTGCACAAAATTGACATGATAAGGGTGTTATCTGTCGGTTGCCCGACAAGGGCACTTCCGCCAGGTGATCCAAGTCGACGTTCCCGAAGGTTGCCGGGCGCGCAAGGGGTCACACCTTCTTCACCCCCGTTGCGAAGGATAAATGCCATGGCTAACCCCACCGATCCGTTCTCAGCTTCCATCATTCCGTTCGAGGTTCCCGAGCAGATGCGCGCGTTCGCCGAAAAGGGCGTTTCGCAGGCGCGCGACAGCTATGCCAAGTTCAAGGATGTCGCCGAAAGCCACAACAGTGCGATCGAGGCGGTGTTCGCGAGCGCCAGCAAGGGCGCCAGCGAATACTCCGCCAAGCTGATGGAAATCATGAAGGCCAACACGTCAGCGACGCTCGACTTCGCGCAGGAACTGATCGGCGTCAAAACGCCTTCCGAAGCGATGGAGTTGTGGACCGCTCACGCCAAGAAGCAGTACGAGGCTTTCACCGCTGCCAGCAAGGAACTCGCCGAACTGTCGCAAAAGGTTGCGGCCGAGACCGTCGAGCCGATCAAGACCAGCGCGTCGAAGCTGTTCAAGCCGGCCGCGTAATCGAGCGCTTGCGTTCCAAAAAAAGCCCGGGCGATGAGCCCGGGCTTTTTGCTTTTGATGCATGCGGTTGAGCCCGGAAGGCGTCGTCGCTCGCGAAGGCCGCGACCCCGACGCCCTTGTCGGTGCGATGTGACGGCTGCGGCTGGAGGCTTTTTTGGCCACGAAAGCCGGTGGTTAATGGGTGCCTGCCTGCGCGGGGTCGACGCCAAATCGTCATCCTTCCGGCCTTGCCAAAGAGCGGCGTTGCACCTAGTTTCCGCCCCGATCGCGACCCCTTTTCGGGGCCGGCAAAGGATGCAGTTGTAGCTCAGTTGGTTAGAGCGCCTGTCTGTGGAACAGGAGGTCGGTGGTTCGAGCCCACCCAACTGTACCACAATGCAAAATTCTCCCGTGGTTCCAGCATCATATTGATAGACCTGACCTATTTGCTCGCTCCAAATACAACGAGCGCTACAAATGGCAGTGAGGATGGCGTCGTTAAATCGCAGGCCCGCGCAGACGCCCAGACATGAAGCCAACTTGGCGCGTGGACCGCAGAGATTGAAACTCGCATCGAGCCCCTGCGGGATTCGATGTCAATCCTTCCGCTGACAAGCGTTGGGATTGGGCGCGCAAATGATCCTTAGCTGCCGCTCTGAAATTGGCTGCGACATACACAAGCCGCCATGCATGCAGGGCGGAGTTGCGGTGTGCTGGCAGTTGCCATGATAGTTGGTCGTCGCCCGCTGCGAATGCAAAAAACCCCGGACTCTCACCCGGGGCTTCGCTTTGTCGAAGGAAAACCTGGATCAGTACTTCGCGGCGGCTGGGCCATCCCAACCGAATTTGTAGTTCACGCCGACTCTTACAATTTCATCCGTTAGGGTCACGTCGCGCGCGTAAAACACAACGGGTGCCGCAGTTCGTGAAAAGTGCTGCGAACCGAAATCGACATGAAGATATTCGAGCTTGGCTGACCAGTTGGGCGCAAAGGCATATTCGATGCCAGCCCCGGCGGTCCACCCAGTTACTGTCTGCGATAGACTCTCACATCCACGCGCAACGTTGCAGATTTGAACTCCTTCGTCGGCAAACGCCGCACCGCCGGTGCCAAAGAACATCCACCTATTCCAGGCGAACCCTAATCGGCCTCTCAGCGTGTCAAGCCAACTCTGGCTGGTTTGGGCTGTGTTCGTCAGTGGAGCGAACGGCGCAACAAACAAGGCCGAACCCTTATTGTTGGTCCACGCAATATCATTTTCGATGCCAACAACAATGTTGTTGTTGAACTGATAGTTGTAGCCATACGTCCCGCCCACCAACCCGCCATTCAGGCTGATTCCGCCGGTTTGGGGCCGACCATCAACCGCCGGTGTTGCCGTATCGTTCCGGTAATGCTGGCTCTTGCCCCAACCACCGCCGCCCTCGATACCGATGTAGAAACCCGTCCAGTCATAGATCGGGTCAGCCCTCACAGGGGCTTCGGCATAGGTCCGCGCAGGAAGGTCAGCGGCAGATGCCGCGCCTACAAATCCAGCAATTGAAAGCGGTACAACTCCGACGGTAGCAAGACGACGCATTCCCAGTCCCCGGTACTATCAAAAAACGCTACTGTTTTCTGACATACAATCAAAACACGAAAAAAGTGCTAACTTACCAGGAAATGTGTTGCCGGAATGCCGCAACCCTCGCGAGCAGCCCTATCCCGCTGCATTTGCGGCGCACGATTTCGCCGAATGGCAGCACTTCTCGGACATGGCGCGAGGTCAAACTGAAGCCCGCAAATGAGCTCCAAAGTGGAAGTTGTCAGAGACCTCAACAGGCCTGCGCGCACCAGTGGTATGGCGGGCAGCGGCGGCGGGCGGTCAATTTTTGAAATCGCCCCGGCGGGTCGCGCGAGGGCCGCGCGCTTTCTTCCGCTACAGGCTGACGCAGGGCGTCCTCGCCTTCTTGCTATCCCCCCGTCGTTCACCCACAATTCGCACATCAGCGCTTCGGGGATTCCTGGGGGCATCATGTTCGCCTTTGCCGTCCACTCCCGGGATTTTCGGCTCAGCCTGTCGCTGGCGATCGCGCTTTTCCTTTTGCTGTGGCCTGCGGCGGGCTGGGCCTACACCGCCGAGCAGCAGCAGGCCTGCAGCGACGATGCGTTCCGGCTGTGCAGCGCGGAGATCCCGGATGTCGACCGCGTCACGGCCTGCATGGTGAGGCAGCAATCCGAGCTCAGCCCCGGTTGCCGGGTATTCTTCAGGCCCGATCCCCCGGTCACGCCGGTCGAGACGGGAAAGCCGCTCAGCATCACGCCGGCCCATCTGCGCAAACCGCGCAAACCGAAGAAATCCAGCTAGATCATGATCCGATGAGGTTGAATCGGATCATGATCTCATCTCCTTGTTTGGGCATGATGTTTTCGAGAAACCGGTTCCCACTCTTTCGGATCATGCTCCAGCGAAGCCCACCTGAACGGCGGCGCCCGCGGGCATTTGCCGGTTCGGACTCGTTTTGTTCGCGCCATCGCCGGCCGCCTTTCGTAAAAACCGGACGGTGCCGATGCGCGCATAGGTAGACCACGACCGGATTTACATATTCCTGCCGGAAAATCGCCCGTGCTTGCCTGGAATACCCTCGCCATTCAATGTTGGGTCGCGCGGCCGCGCTCGGTGTGACTCAAAATCAACCTCTCTGCCAAATCAGTGGCTTCACCACAATTAGTTGTAGATTTTTCTTCCACGAATCAGCGCGCTGATTCATTTTCGCTTTCTGGGGTCAATCTGGAGGCGAAAGTATGAACGTCATTGTTTTCGCATCGCGTAAAGGCGGCTCGGGAAAGAGTACCCTGGCCGCCCATCTCGCTGCGCATGTCCACAAGAGTACGAAGCCATGTCTGCTTGTCGATGCCGACCCGCAGGGATCGCTCACGCTATGGCACAAGCTTCGCGGCACCAACGAGCCGCCAATCAAGACGGCGGTCAATTCCGTCAGTGGAATCGTCGCAGCGGCCAAGCGTGACGGCTTCGAATGGGTGTTCATCGATACGCCGCCGAATCTGTCAGCGGTTGTCGACGATGCCATCAAGAACGCCACCATGGTGGTTATTCCGGCCCGGCCGGGGGTGTTCGACGTCAACGCCGTGCAGGAGACGATCCAAACCTGCCGCGCCGCGCGCAAGCCCTATGCGGTCGTGCTCAACGGCGCCCCGGCTCGACGGGATGATGCGGAGAGCCGTATCGTTGCCATCGCGCGGGAAGCGCTGACCAAGTTCCGCGCGCCGGTGTGGGGCGGCCAGATCACCAACCGGGCCGATCTCCTGATGGCTCTCGGCAAGGGCGAAGGCGCCCGCGAATATTTTGCCGAAGGCCGTGCGGCGGAGGAAATCGGCCGGTTATGGGCTGCGATCGAACGCTCGGTGAAGGCGATCCGCGGCTCGGCGTCAGCGACCGGCGCGATGCACAAGCAGGCGGCATAGTTTGCCGCACGGCCCGACGGAAGAAGAACGCGCGCATCCCGCGCGTTGTTCGTTTCAGGAAACTTCATCCCGTGTGAGCAATCACGCTCACGCGGGATGAAGTTGCTTGTCACGGCATTGCATGTCGCGGCCATCGGCCGCTCAATTCACCATCAGCACATAGAACAAGACGACCGGTGACAGGCTCAGGATGACCGACCAGATGCCGACCGCCCAAAGAATGTCCTGGATGCTGAAGCCCCGATGTTTGGGCAATGCACTGTTCTGAGTGTTCATGACGCCCCCGCGTTTTCTTGTTTTGTGGCGACATTGATACGCGGCGAATTTTAAAAAGCCCGCCGCAATATCGCTCGCATTTTGAACACAGCTGCTACCCTGGATTAACCACGGACGTAGCGTTTCCGAGCGAAGTGGCCCCGGTTCGCGCGAAGAAAACGCGACAAACAAAATAGCGCCCGATCGCTTCAGGTTTGCTCAGACCCGATCAGGCGCATTCCCTCTCAGCTTCCCATCAGGAAGCGGAAGGCCAGTACCGGCGACAGGCCGAGCAGCACCGCCCACAGCCCGAACGACGACACCAGAAGAAGATCCTGCATCCTCTCGGCCCATCCCGAATTCGCAATTGTTTTGGCCTGGACGATTTGAGTGGTCATTGTTTCCCCCCCGCCTTTTGTTGTTGGGGAAATCAATAGGCCTCATCCCCTAAGATACGGACCGGCGCATGGTTCGGATTTTAAATGCCGGTTTCACCGCGCGTTAACCACAGCCGTCGCCGGCCCGAATGGCCGATGCCGGATCATCTGTCGGCGCGGCCGACCACGTCCATCAGTTCGGCGATCTTGCGGCGCTGATCGGCCTTGTCGCCGCAGGTGATCGCATGCTCGACGCAATGGGCGACGTGGTCGCGCAGGATTTCCTCCTCGACCCGGCGCAGCGCCGCCTTTGCGGCTGCGATCTGCGTGACCACGTCGATGCAATAACGGTCGTCCTCGACCATCCCCTGGAGACCGCGGATCTGGCCCTCAATTCGCTTCAGCCTTTTCAGGCAGGAGCTCTTGATCTCGTTGCGCATAGGCGTCATATACCCCCCTAGGGTATATTGTTCAAGAGGCCGGGAGAGACCAAATGTCGCCAGCGCAGCACGCACACGGGACGGGCGCGGGTCACGCCGACCATCATCATCAGGGGGCCGGGGCGCAGGCTTCCTCCTGTTGCGGCGGCCGACATGGCGGCGGCGATCAAGCGCCAGGCGTTGAAGATTCAGGCGTCGCGCTCGATCCGGTCTGCGGCATGAGCGTCAAGCGCGAGACGGCAAAGCACCGCCTCGAATACCGGGGGCAGCAATACTTCTTCTGCGGCGCGCGTTGCCGCGAGCGCTTCGAAGCCGATCCTGCTAAATTCCTCAAGCCCGGAGAGCCCGAGCCCGCGGCGCCGGCCGGCACCATCTACACCTGCCCGATGCATCCGGAGGTGCGGCAGGTCGGCCCGGGCAGCTGCCCGATCTGCGGCATGGCGCTGGAGCCCGAACAGGTCTCGCTCGACGACGCGCCCGATCCTGAATTGATCGACATGACCAGGCGGTTCTGGATCGGCCTGGTACTGACGCTTCCGGTGTTTGCGATCGAAATGGGAAGCCATCTCGGCCTGATGCATCTGGTGCCGCCTGAATGGTCGAACTGGATCTCCTTCGCGCTGTCGACCCAGGTGGTGCTATGGGCCGGCGCGCCGTTTTTCGTGCGCGGCTGGAATTCCGTCCTCACGCGCCACCTCAACATGTTCACGCTGATCGCGATGGGCACCGGGGTCGCCTATCTCTACAGCGTGGTGGGCACGCTGGCGCCGCAGTGGTTTCCGCCCGCGTTTCGCGACATGCACGGCATGGTCGCGGTGTATTTCGAGGCGGCGGCCGTGATCACGGTGCTGGTGCTGCTGGGGCAGGTGCTGGAACTGCGGGCGCGCGAGCGCACCTCCGGCGCGATCCGCTCGCTGCTTTCGCTCGCGCCAAAAACCGCGCGGCGCATCACCGCTCACGGCGACGAAGACGTCGCGATCGATCTGATCGCGGTGGGTGACCTGTTGCGGGTCCGACCGGGCGAGAAGATCCCGGTCGATGGTGTCGTCACCGAGGGGCATTCTTCGGTCGATGAATCGATGGTGACGGGCGAGTCGATGCCGGTGTCGAAGGCCGAAGGCGCGCGCGTGATCGGCGGCACCGTCAACCAAAGCGGCGGGCTGGTGCTGCGTGCCGACAAGGTCGGCCGCGACACCATGCTGGCGCGGATCGTCGACATGGTGGCACGGGCGCAGCGCTCGCGCGCGCCGATCCAGCGTCTGGCCGACCGGGTTGCCGGATGGTTCGTGCCGGCGGTGATCGCCGCGGCGCTGGTCGCGTTTGCGGCCTGGATGGTCTTCGGACCGGAGCCGCGCTTGACCTTCGGCCTGGTCGCCGCGGTGACGGTCCTGATCATCGCCTGCCCCTGCGCGCTTGGGCTGGCGACGCCGATGTCGATCATGGTCGGCGTCGGACGCGGCGCCCATTCCGGCATCCTGATCCGCGACGCGCAGGCGCTGGAGCAATTCGAGAGCATCGATACCATCGTCATCGACAAGACCGGCACCCTCACCGAGGGCAAACCAAGGCTGGTATCGATCGTAACCACGCCCGGCACCGACGAGAGCGCCTTGCTGCGGCTCGCCGCCAGCGTGGAACGCGGCAGCGAGCATCCGCTGGCGCAGGCGATCCTCAATGCCGCAAACGAGCGCGCCCTTGCGCTCGGCGAGGTCTCCGGCTTCGCCTCGCCTTCCGGCAAGGGCGCGATCGGAACCGTCGACGGCCATGCGATCGCGCTCGGCAATGCCATGCTGATGGCTGAGCTGCACATTGCGACCGCTGAATTTGATGCCGCCGCCGAGACCGCGCGGGGCCATGGCGCCACCGCGATCTATGTGGCGATCGACGGCCGCGTCGCCGGCATCATCGCCATCGCCGATCCGATCAAGCCATCGGCCAAAGCCGCACTTTCTGCGTTGCGCGCAGAAGGCCTGCGCATCGTGATGCTGACCGGCGACAACGTGACCACCGCGCGCGCGGTGGCCTCACAGCTTGCTATCGACGAGATCGAGGCGGGCGTGTTGCCGGAGCGCAAGAGCGACGTGGTGCAAAGTCTGCGAAAGGCAGGCCGCCGCGTCGCCATGGTCGGCGACGGCGTCAATGACGCGCCGGCGCTCGCCGCTGCCGACATCGGTGTCGCCATGGGCAGCGGCACCGACGTCGCGATCGAAAGCGCCGGCGTCACGCTGCTGACCGGCGATCTCGCGGGGCTGGTGAGGGCGCGGCGATTGTCGGTCGCGACCATGCGCAATATCCGGCAGAATCTTGCCTTCGCATTTCTGTATAATTCCGCCGGCGTGCCGATCGCGGCCGGCGTGCTCTATCCCGTGTTCGGTATCCTGCTGTCGCCGATGGTGGGAGCTGCCGCGATGGCGCTGTCGTCGGTC
>JBKQRS010000533.1:0-5682 GCA_052143915.1 Bradyrhizobium sp. | reverse complement strand
CCCGGATATCGCTTCGCTCATCCGGGCTACGCTTGCTGATGGCGAACGCGGATTTGAGCGGGCTCGCGATTACGATGAGGTGACGCCTGATCGCGCTTTAACCGCCGGCCTTGTTGAAGATCTCTTCCGCCGGCGCGGGAGGCGTCACCCTGAAGGTATCGCGGAGGATCGCGCGCAACTCGTCGGCGCTGCGGAGTGTGCGTTCGGCGATCACTTCGCCGTCGCGCGCCTCCGTCGAGAACGCTCGATCGACCAATTTGGAGCGCCGGTCGCCGGCGAGCCGCTCCATGATCAGCCGGCTGGTGAGGGGGACAAGCGGGTTGGTCGATGTGAACCAGTTGCCGAGTTCGTAATCGGCCTGAATTTGTGGTTGCAGGTCGAAGACGTACATCGTGCGCCACCCGGCCTGCCGTTTCGCCTCGAGCGAGAGCAGGCCGTCTGATTGACTGATCCGGTACGTCCCCATCGCGGTCGTCTGCTCGACGTCGGTCTTGAGCTGCAAGGGCGCATCGAGCAGGCAGGCCCCGAAGCCGACGTCGGCAAGGTAAGCGCCCTCCGCGAGATCGACCTTCAGCATCATATGCGTCTTCGGCCCGAGCGGACTATCGGGCGGCGACATCCAGCGCACCCGCCCGGCAAGCCCTGTGACCTTGAAGCCGACTGCCTCCAGCGCGGCTTTGAACAGCAGGTTCTGTTCGAAACAATATCCGCCGCGCTTGTCCTCCACGAGTTTCGCCTGCACCGAGGCAAGATCGAGCAGGACGGGACGGCCTAAAAACGGATCAAGCGACTCGAACGGGATCGCATCCAGATGCACGGTTTGGAGAGCCGCGAGAATCCCGAGATCGACCCCGATCGGGCCCTGGTAGCCGATGCGCGCGAGATAATTCTCCAGCCGAAACTCGTTTGGCATGATCCGCTTCCCCCGTCCCCGTGGCTGATATCCAGCGTGCGCCGGATGATGTCGAGGGAACAAGGATAGTTGCGCAGGGTCTCTTCGTCGAGATGGCGGCGATTAGCTTGCTTGATCGTGGCGGCGCGCGATCGTGCTAACCAACCAGAAGGGCGCGGTGCTGCATCTGTCCGGCCAGCAGGTCGGGCCGATCGCGAACGCGGACCTGAGCGGGCTGGCGTTTACGATGATGTAGGGGCGGGTTTCTGCTATCATCGGCCGCGCCGCCATGCCGAAGCTGGCTGGCGTCAGGGAGGATCAGAATGAGCAGGTCAGATCGGGCGATGGCTGCGGTTACGGCGATGTGCGTTGCCGCCGCGATGTCCTTGCAGGTGGGCGCTGGCCTCTCGGCAGCGCCGCTCACGATCGCGGTCGCCGATTTCGACTATGTCGACACTTCCGGCGAGGTGAAGGACCAGAGCGCGGAGCATCGCGCCCGCGTGGCGCAATTCGCCGAACTCGTCCGCGAGAATCTGGGCGCGGGAGGAGACTACCGGGTGCTGCCCTTCGATTGCCCGGAACATCCCTGCACGCCTGTCAGCATGCATCCGGACGATTTTGTTGCGGCGGCGCGCCGCTCGGGCGCGCGGCTCGTGGTCTATGGCGGCATCCGCAAGATGAGCACGCTGGTGCAATGGGGCGATGTCGAGCTGCTTGACCTCGACAACGGAAAATTGCTGCTGAAGCGGACGGTGAGTTTTCGCGGCGACAACGACGAAGCCTATCGCCGCGCCGCGGCGTTTGTCGGCGACACCGTCAGGGACGCGATGCCGAAGCGGTAGCGGGTAATGCGTAGGGCGGGTTGGGCGACCTGTCCGCCGTAGCTCAAAGAGCGAAGGCGGAAGGTGTAACCCGCCGTTGAGCGTTTCGAAAACGACAGGCGGATTACGCTAAAGCTAATCCGCCCATCTACCAGCACACCGTCGGTCAGACGACAGGCATCAGGCCGCCGCCAGCCGGCCCTTCGAAGCAGTCTCCCGCCGCAGCCGCCACAGCACGATGCCATGGAGCATCAGGGCCAGCGGGACGGCGAAGGTGGGTATCATCACCAGCGGCCAGGCCGTGATGAGGAGGTTCGGCGCCTCGAAGGCCAGCAAATGCGGCCGCCCCGGAGAGGTCATCGCCCCCATCGTGACGGCCACGACCAGATCGGCGATTCCAAAAAGGCACCAGGCGTAGACCGCGCTGCGGGCGCCGGCCGCATTCTGCGCCAGCCGCGCAGCCACGACGACGGCGAGCAAGCCGGTCGCAACGTCTCCAACGCCTGCGGGCAGCGCGAATTGCCATGGCAGGCGTCCGTCGGCCCACAGCACGAGGAAGATGCCGCCCCCGACGCGATAGACCTGGGCCGCCACGACCCAGGGCAGCGGTATCGCGGCGACGAGATTTGCGATTCCTCCCGACAGCCACAGGCCTGCGGCGGCGACCATCAGCGGGATCATCAGACCGAGCAGCAGGGTCGGCACCGCGGTGTCGCTGGTCGCGGAATACACATTTGCCGAACCGAGATACTGGGCGATCGCTAGCCAGGCGATCAGCGTCACCGAGAGCACGCCGGCCGTCGTGTATCGTGACGGCGCGGGCCCCGCCATGCGCAGGGCCCCCGTCCAGATCAGGCCCAGTGCGATCGCCGCCACAAAGGGCCGGACGGCCGATTCGAACGCTACGAGATAGGCGGGGATTTGCGGTGTCATGGCTCGACTCCCTTGGTTATGACTATCTTTTTCATAGTGACTAGTTTATATGTAGTCAATTGCCAAAAACGTGATCGCCGGATAGAAGGAGCCATGCCCAAGCAAACCACCGAGAAGCAAGACACCCGGAAGCAAACCATCCAGAAGCCGAACGTCGCGGACTGCCCGGTGGCCCGCACCCTGAGCGTCATCGGATCGAACTGGACCTGCCTGATCCTGCGCGACCTCCTGCTGCATGGCGAAAGGCGCTTTCAGGACCTGCAGGACTCGCTGGAGGGCATCGCGCCGACGACGTTGTCGGAGCGTCTCAGGACGCTCGAGCAGCATGGCGTCGTGGAGCGGCGTTTCTATTCGATGAATCCGCCGCGCGCCGAATACGTGCTGACCGCCAAGGGCCGCGACCTCGGCCCGATCGTCGCGGCGATGCGGACCTGGGGACGCAAGCATACGCGTTGACCGCTTGTCAGTCCGCAGGATGGGTAGAGCGGCTCGTCCGCGGAAGCTCAACGAGCGAACGCGGAAGCGAAACCCATCGCGGCAATCACAACATGCGATGGGTTTCGCAAGGGCTCAACCCGTCCTGCGGGCTGGCCATTGCGATGAGGTAGGGGGCCGGTTGTCGGCGGGTTAGGCGGAAGCCGTAACCCGTCGCGACTATGGGCACGGCTGCTTGCGCTAAACTTGAGCAACCTGAGATTGACAGACGTTACAAACACCAACATGTTCAGGGGGTTCAAGAACCCGCCGCGAGCTTCTGTTTTTCAGCAGGTTCAAGGAGGACTGAGCGATGGCCTTGGTGCATGTCGTCGATTCTCGAGCCGCAGCGGACTTCCTGGTGTGTGAAGTGCCGTCGCGAGCCGCTGCCGATCTGCTAGTCTGTAAAGTCGATTCACGAACTCCAGCCCGCGACGATGACGGATTGTGGTGTTTCGTCGATTCTCGAGCCGCTGCGAGTTCATTGATCCATTTTGTTACTTCTCGCGCCGCGGCTGATCTACTGATCTGCTACGTCGATTCTCGAGCCGCCAGTGGGTGGACAAGCGATCATCCACTGAAGGGAAAGTTGTGACGAGCAGACATAGCGATATGCGGGTGTCGACCGCGGATTCGTTGCGGTGACCGTTTTGGATTCTAAAGAGAATGGATGAAGCTAGTTTGGACGCCGGCTACCAAGAGCGCTATTGCGCCTTTGTCGATATCTTGGGCTTTCGACAATTGATTGAGCGTCTCGACAAGGGTGGCAACCAGTTTGACGCACTTAGAAACCTGCTAGCAAGAGTACACGGCAAGCATTTTTCTAAGTGATCGCGATCTGGCTCGTGTCCAAGATATTGCAAGGGCCTCTAACACAAACATATCATCCGTTATTGGCAACGCGCTGGATCAATACGATACCTCGGCTATAGGCAGGCAAGCTAGAAAGCGAACAACAGTCCAAAGCGCAGACCAAATCATAGTCAAAAATCGGGTCGAAATTATCAGATATTCGAGCGCCATTGTTGCCGCTTTGCAGGAAGCGCTAGACTATAACGTTGAAAGACATCACAACTTGCCGCCTCCCGACCTGCGGTTGGATGATAGTAGTTACCTAGCAGAACTCCGGGATCTGGTCGCTGAGTTGCGAAAGCTTAACGCTCTGCTTGAAAAACCCAGAAATTCAAATGTACGCGGGGCTCGCCAGCGAATAAGTGGCTTTGCGAAACACCTCGACAAATTTCTCGGTAGTTATGCTAACGCGTTGGGCAAAGGTGCGGCTGGGCTTACAATTGCAGCGGCGGTCGGTCTTCTTTATCAGGCTGGCGTTGGTCCTGAAATTATCGAATCGATTTGGCGTCATCTAAAAATTCGCTAGATCGCTGATTGCTCAATTGATGCTCAAGAAAAGTTGAGCCGGGCCTTCGCCCGGCCATCGGCATTTCTGATGAATGCCCGGGTCATCCCCAATCTAGTCGGGGACAGGCACCCGGGCATGACAAGGAACGGGCGCCTTATAAGACGCGATTACTCTCCTTCACCTTCTCCGCATCCAGATACACCTGTCCGCCCATCTCCTTGAACTTGGCGCTCATCTGCGCCATCCCGTCCTCGATTGTGCCTTGCATCGACATGCCGACCGCAGCCGGATCATTCAGCGTCGCCGCATAATCGCGCACGTCCTGCGTGATCTTCATCGAGCAGAATTTCGGGCCGCACATCGAGCAGAAATGGGCGACCTTGTGGGCTTCCTTCGGCAGCGTCTCGTCGTGGAAGCTGCGCGCGGTTTCGGGATCGAGACCGAGGTTGAACTGGTCCTCCCAGCGGAAGTCGAAGCGGGCGCGTGAGAGCGCGTCGTCGCGCAGTTGCGCCGCCGGGTGGCCCTTGCCGAGATCGGCGGCATGCGCCGCGATCTTGTAGGTGATGACGCCCACCTTGACGTCGTCGCGGTTGGGTAGCCCGAGATGCTCCTTCGGCGTGACGTAGCACAGCATCGCGCAGCCGAACCAGCCGATCATGGCAGCGCCAATGCCCGAGGTGATGTGGTCGTAGCCCGGCGCGATGTCGGTGGTCAGCGGCCCCAGCGTGTAGAACGGCGCCTCGCCGCATTCCTTGAGCTGCTTGTCCATGTTGATCTTGATCTTGTGCATCGGCACGTGGCCGGGGCCCTCGATCATCACCTGGCAGCCTTTCTTCCAGGCGATCTGGGTCAGTTCGCCGAGCGTCTCAAGTTCGGCGAACTGGGCGCGGTCGTTGGCGTCGGCGATCGAGCCGGGGCGCAGCCCGTCGCCGAGCGAGAACGAGACGTCGTATTTGCGCATGATGTCGCAAATGTCGCCGAAGCGCTCGTAGAGGAAGCTCTCGCGATGGCCGGCGAGACACCAGCGCGCCATGATCGAGCCGCCGCGCGAGACGATGCCGGTCACGCGCTTGGCGGTGAGCGGCACATAGGCGAGCCGCACGCCGGCGTGGATGGTGAAATAATCGACCCCCTGCTCGGCCTGTTCGATCAGCGTATCGCGGAAGATTTCCCAGGTGAGCGCGAGCGGGTCGCCGTCGACC
>JBKQRS010000532.1:0-3565 GCA_052143915.1 Bradyrhizobium sp. | reverse complement strand
TCCAGTGTCTCCAAGGAATTCCGTGAATGCTTGAGGGGTTGAAGCCGCCATATCTTCACCGTTGAGCCAGTCGACAAACCGCTAGATTTGAGAATAAAAAGTAAATCGAATACTGACTGAAATCATGAGCCGAGAGAATCTGATTTGCGGCCTTGCTTAGCAAGGACTGTGCCTCGCGGTAATCTCCCTTGTATGCCAAGAGAGCACCAATAATTTGAACGGACAAGAGAGCCATCGGAATTCAACACGTCGATGCCCTCCGTCAACTCGGCCAATACGGCAATGCTGTCTGGAACTGAACCCGTTCGCAGGAAATGGCTGACCACAAGGTTTGAGAGAACGAGTTCAATGCGTTTGATGACCGGTCGACCTGCGCTTTCGATTGAGTGGTAGCACGGGGCAAATCTCTGAAACGCTGCCTCGAAATCCCCCAGCACGAGTTCATTTGCGCCAAGATTGTTCAAAGTCAGCAGGTATTCGATTAGGTCGCGGGGACTTGAGCCATCACCAGTAGGGTCGAAGTAGGCCAAGGCCCGCTTCAATCGAAACTAGATGAAATGGGGAAAGCGGCGAACAGTTGCCGCAGAAAATCGACGAAGAGTTGCAGGTGGGAGTCAAGCGGCTGCGCGACGACCTGAGAGCATGAGAGCGTTAACCAGTTGGCAATTTTGCCTTCGATTCGGCGGAGTCGGGGCGCAACTTCGACGTTGAAAAGTTGAAGGCGTGGCAGCGGCAAGGACTCGTCCAAGAGCGCCTTGGCGTACATGAACGCGACGGCACGATTCCGACCAACTCTCGATTCCTATTCTACGAACTGGAAGGGAAAAACGACGGCTACGGCGTTCTCGTCAGCAAGGTCAAGACCGGGGCGCGTCGGCCAGATCAGGACTTGATCGACGCGCTGACGGCGCTGCGGGAGCAGGGTTCGATTCCGTGGGACTGGATCGTCGACGAAACGCGGCACGTCGAAAGCGTCTGGCATATGCTTGCGACGGAGTGGAGTGCACTTGCAGGTACTGGCGGCAAGCCGATTGCAATCGGGCCCTACGACTCATCTGGAGACGGCCTGGCCTATGTGCTAAAGCTGGCCGAGCGCTCCGACTGCCCTTGGGATTTCTCTGATAACTTATCCCTGTTCTTTCCGGAGAGTGTCGACTTGTCCAATGCTCAGGGCCGACGCCGCTACAGACGCCACCTGGCTCGTGCCAACAGCCCGCTCATGACGGCTTCCGATAACGCTGCAATCACGATCTAGAATGCCGCTTGCACATCCAATGACGCCGAACCGCAGCCCTTGCGAACCTTCCTGAGGTCGTTTGCGGACTGCTTTTCTTTCGCTTCCCACAAGGGCGTTTGTCGGTCTAATCCGACGAACGAACCGATAGCTTCCGGTTTGCCCGTCATCCAGACACCAGAAACTGCAAAGTCCTACCTGAGCATTCCAGTGACAAGGCGTGAATAAGTTTCACGCATCGCCCGTGCTCTCGATCCCGGCCACCGCAGCGGGAGGACTGATTGCAGATGCTGTTGGCCTACTCAGCGACGCCGCTCGGCTTCCTGTTGTTTTCGTCTCTGAACAAAGACGTGGTAAGTGACGGCATCCCAGGCGTTATGAATGCCAATGAAAAGGAGCAGCAGTGCCGCCCCTGCAACGCCATACAGCGCCTCGACGCCGTGGGAGCGAGCCGCTAACGCACACGCCGATAGCGTTATATATCCCGCAAACGGCAGCAGAACATGAAACAACCAGTCCTCAAATTCGGGCTTGTATGCGGTCTGTCGCTGGAGACGACGAGCCACGATGGCGGCGTACACTACCCCACTGAGACCCAGCAGCCCCCAGAGAACTGCAGCGGGAGCAATCCCGTGCCAAGGAGCACTTAGAACCCCTGCCAGCAGCAGCACGGCTCCGAAGTGAACGATAGTCGGCGTCGCAAACGCGTCGCCGGCCTGTGCCGCACCGTGTCCGATGGGCATGTCGGCGATGAGGGTTATGACGATGAACTGTAAACCGATCAGTGCGCCGGCAGACGACCCGACGATTACGTAGAAGTTCTCCCATCCTGAGAATGCTGTCATGTCGTCCCATCCTCGGCTAACTTAATCGGGTCAGACCCACAGCTCCTTGGCGATCATGATGGCGGTTTCCGCGCAGATAAACCAGAGTTTCCTCAGGTCCCTTCCAATATGCCACCTGATCAGCCCTGGTACTGTTCGTCGCTGACCTTTTCCATCCAGTCTGCGCTTTTGCCGTCGAGCTTTTCTACAATCGCGATGTGTGTCATCGCCGTGGTGGGCGTCGCACCGTGCCAGTGCTTCTCATCAGGTGAGATCCAGACTACGTCCCCTGGCCGAATCTCCTCGATCGGACCTCCCCAGCGCTGTACGAGGCCGCACCGAGCCGTCACGATCAGGGTCTGGCCCAGCGGGCGAGTATGCCACGCGGTGCGGGCGCCGGGCTCGAAGGTAACGCCGGCGCCAAGAACACGGGTGGGATGGGGTGCGTCAAACAGCGGGTCGACGCGCACTGTGCCGGTAAAATACTCGGCCGGTCCTTTGCCGGAAGGTTGTGAACCGCTTCTTTTGATTTCCATTTCTGACTTCCTTTATTGGTTGATCGCCTCTGTAGTTATCGCTATCTTCCAAACCGCTAGAACCGGTACGCGAGTTCGGGACCGCGTTCGCCCTCGTAGGCGAGTTGGCCGACAAGCAATGCGAACGGTTCTGTGTATCGCGCAATCCGAAGCGGACCGCAATCCACCGGGTCAAAACCAGCGTCACGAACCAGCTTAGCGGCCACATCTTTAGCGCTCTGGTCGTCGCCGCAGTACAGCAGACTCGGTTGAGGGGCCTTGTGCATGGCTTCGAACACGCCAAACAGCACTTCGCTGGGAACGGTATTAAAGGACAGACGATCTTGGCGCGCGGAACTTTCTTTGCGAGTTCTTCGGCTCCCGACGTAGTGGTGCCAATGATGAGTTTCGTATTGCCGCTATCCATCGGCAGGCAGCAGGTTACGATGACCTTGCCGGACAGATCGCCCGCCTGCTTCAGCACATCGCCGATTCGGGACCAGTGCACACCCAGAAGGAAGGCGTCTGTTTCCTGCGCGCGTCTCGCACTGTTCCCGTGCGGGCCCTCCCTCCAGCCTCGCCGGCAAGCTTATTCAGCTTCTCCTCGCTGCGCGCGTAGCTGAACACGACTTCATGTCCAGCTCGCGCGAAGATCGTACCGAGCTTCCCGCCCATCAACCCCGAACCCAAAATGCCAACCCGCATACAGCTCTATCTCGCTTCCGTTTTCATCTTGCCGCTTAGAGACCGGTCATTTTCTCCAGGCGCTCCGGGTACCGAGCACCTTCTACCTTGATCTTTGAGGCGGCGCTGTCGATTTCACGGAGGTCGTCGGGCGTCAGTTCGACTGCCGCTGCTCCGATGTTCTCTTCGAGGCGAGTTAGCTTCGTCGTGCCTGGGATCGGAACGATCCACGGCTTTTGAGCTAGTAGCCAAGCGAGTGCAATCTGAGCAGGAGTCGCGTTTTTCCGCTTCCCAATGCTGCCGAGCAG
>JBKQRS010000531.1:0-3624 GCA_052143915.1 Bradyrhizobium sp. | reverse complement strand
GTGCCGCGGCGGATGCCGTCGACCAGCGATTCGCGGCAGCCGTAGAGATTGTCGAACTTCGATTTTGTCACGCTGTCGTTGACGTTGATCGCGGGGAACAGCAGCGTACCCTTCTTCTCCATCTCGTAGAGCCGGTGCACGCCGGTAGTGGTCTCTTCCGAGACGCCCTTGATGTTCTTTGCGATCTCCGCGAAGTAGCCCTTCGGCTTTTCCTTCAACAGCCGCTTGATCAGCGCGAAGAAGACTTCCTCTTCCTCGGAAGCCGGCTTGTCCAGAAACGCCACGTCGCCCCGTTCGGCGCGCAGGCCGTGATGCACCAGCATGGTGGCATCGCCGCCGTCATCGAGGATCATGTTGGGCGTGCCGCCGCCATGCCAGTCGAACAGCTTGGCGGTGTAATCCCAGTATTCGCTGAGGCTTTCACCCTTGACCGCGAACACGGGAATGCCGGCCGCCGCGATGGCGGCTGCGGCGTGATCCTGCGTCGAATAGATGTTGCAGGAGACCCAGCGGATGTCGGCGCCAAGCGCCGCCAGCGTCTCGATCAGGACCGCCGTCTGGATCGTCATGTGCAGGGAGCCGGCGATGCGCGCGCCCTTCAGCGGTTGCTTCGGGCCATATTCCTCGCGGGTCGCCATCAGCCCGGGCATCTCGGTCTCGGCCAGCGAGATTTCCTTGCGGCCGAATTCGGCGAGCGAAATGTCCTTGACGATGTAGTCGGTGAAGGCGGGCTTCTTGGCGGTGGCGGTCATGTGATTTCCCTGAACGGATGAATTCGCAACTATCGATACGGAACTAAACTGGACGGATTATGACGGCCCCCTGCCTCGCCCCGTTGCGGTTGGGCGAGGCAGATTTCACGATCACACCGCGCGCTTCAGCGCGTCGGCCAGATCGGTTCTTTCCCAGGAGAAACCACCGTCCTTTTCCGGCGCGCGGCCGAAATGGCCGTAGGCCGCGGTGCGGCGATAAATCGGGCGGCACAGTTTCAGCGTGCGGCGGATATTGGTCGGCGTCAGCCGGAACAGCTCGGGCAAGACCTTCTCGAGCTTCTTCTCTTCGACCTTTCCGGTGCCGTGGGTGTCCACCAAGAGCGACATCGGATCGGCGACGCCGATCGCGTAGGCGACCTGGATGGTGCAGCGTTCGGCGAGACCTGCCGCCACCACGTTCTTGGCGAGGTAGCGCGCCGCATAGGCGGCCGAGCGATCGACCTTGGTCGGGTCCTTGCCCGAGAAGGCGCCGCCACCGTGCGGCGCGTAACCGCCATAGGTGTCGACGATGATCTTGCGGCCGGTGAGGCCGCAATCGCCATCCGGTCCGCCGACCACGAAGTTTCCGGTGGGATTGACCAGGAAGTCGGAGGGCTTCTGCGGCATCCAGCCCTTCGGCAGCGCCGATTCCACCGCGGTCGAGATCATCTCCTTGATCAGGCCGGGCGTGTATTTCTTGTTGTTGCGGCTCTTTTCGTTGTGCTGGGTGGAGACCACCACCTTGGTGCAGCCGACCGGCTTGCCCTCGACATACTTCACCGTGACCTGGCTCTTGGCGTCGGGCTGCAGGTCGGCGAGCTGGCCGTTGCGGCGCTTCTCGGACAGCACTTTCAGGATCTTGTGCGCGAAGAAAATCGGCGCGGGCATGTAGGAGCCCTTTTCGTAGACTTCGCTCTCGGTGCAGGCATAGCCGAACATCATGCCCTGGTCGCCGGCGCCTTCCTCTTCGCCGCTCTTCTTTTTCTTGGCGTCGACGCCCATCGCGATGTCGGGCGACTGGCCGTGCAGCAATACTTCGATGTCGGCACCGTGATAGGAGAAGCCGTTCTGGTCGTAGCCGATATCCTTGACCACGCCGCGGGCGATCTCGCAGATCAGTTCTCGATCGACGACCGAAACCCCGTGGATGGTGCGGAACAGCTGGCCGCGGCCTTCGCCCGCGATCACGATCTTGTTGGTCGTGCAAAGGGTCTCGCAGCCGAGTCGCGTGTTGACGAGACTATCGTCGGCGATGCCGAGCTTGACGTCCTTTTCGATGAAGGCGTCGAGGATGGCATCGGAGATTTGATCCGAAACCTTGTCCGGATGGCCTTCGGAAACCGACTCTGAGGTGAACAAATAAGACGCGCGCATCAAGGTAGCCCCTTTTCCGCCAGACCTCGGCGGTCCCTTCTCAAATGTGTCCTGAATTGTCAGTCGCGACGGCGCGAGATGACGTAGGATTCGTCGTAAAACCAGAGCCCGTTATGCTTGCGCAGAACCTCTCTGACGGCATCCAGATAACGGCCACTCTGGGTCATTTCCGTCAACCGGTCTTCTTCGATCTGGGCGACATACACCGCCGCGTTCCACGCTGCAAAGGCCGTCGAGGTTCCGATCGAGCCGGTGACCTCATTTGGCAGCGCTTCCATATCATAGCGGAAGATCGAACGGTTATCGGCATATGCATTAAAATTGAGGTCGCGCCCGGCCGAACCCAGCTCGTATTTCACCGCGCGCAATAGCTCATGACGGCTCACCGCGAAAGGATTTTCTCCAGGCCAGACCGCCTGAATGATCTCCAGCCCCGGATCCTGCCCGTGGGAGTGAATTCCGATCAGCCGGCCGCCGGCCCGCAGCGCCCGGCCGAGCGGCGCAATGATGCGTTTGGCACGGAAATTCACCGAGGATTTGGCCCGATAGGGCTGGGAAGCGATCACCAGGTCGAAATTGGCCTCGGATCGGCCGGCGCGGGGGATGATCGAATCCAGCAAAAAGCGGTGGTCTTCCCGGTAGAGCACGATGGCGACCGGCCGCTCATAGACCGGCATCCCCGAGCGTGGGCTGACGCTGGCGCGCCAGTTTTGCTCCAGAAACGGCCCAAGTTCCGCGATCTGGGCCTCAAAATCCCCTGAGGAGCCGCCCGTTAGGGGCACCTCATGCCAGATCATGCCCGCGGCCGCCGCCGGCGAGGCGGGCGTCAGCCAGGGCGCCTCGGCGTAATACATGTTTGTCAGCACAAAAACGGTCGCCGGATGCTCAAACAGCCGGTCGGGCACCTTGTCCAGGGTCAGCCGGACGTCCTCCAGGCTGAGCTCCTTGCCGGCGATGTAGAACGGCATATGCGGAAAGCGGCCGTGCATGGCGCGCATGACCCGCGCCAGCACCGTGCCGTCGCCGACGCCGGCATCGAATACCCGCAGCGCCGGCGGGCGGGGATGGATGCTGGCGAGTTCCAGCGCCACCCGGTCCGCGATCACCCGCTTCTCGCTGCAGGTATGGACGAACAGCAGGTACTTCTGCCGGTTCTCGAAAAACCGGAAATTGCCGCGGGGATCGCGCTTCTCGGGCGGGACTTCGAGACCCCGCGGCGGCGGCATGCCGCCCGGCATCGAAGCGGCGATATAGGCATGGATACGCTCCAGCGTGTCGATGGTGATGCGCTTGCCCTCGCGCAGACGATGCACCAGCTTGCCGTCGTTGACGGCCCGGCGGCCGAACGTCGACTCCGCCATATCGGCCTGGCGGCAGAATTCGGAAATCTGGCCCAGGATCTGGTCGTTTTTCAGGGCGGCATGGTTTGAAGCTGGTTTGGGATAGCGGGGTGGGCAGCGACGAATGGCGGAGGTGTCCTACCACCCTCAGCCCACCC
>JBKQRS010000530.1:0-13111 GCA_052143915.1 Bradyrhizobium sp. | reverse complement strand
CTTGGGCAAAGGCTTTCCATCGGACCTGATCAAGATACCGTTAAAAGCATCCTCTGTCTTTTTTGTCCCGGAAGCTCCTGATCATTCAGTCATGTATCATTGTATGATACAAACGTCAAGGATGGAGTCCTGCGGATGGAGTGCTACGCGCCGAGCGCGAACGCGGCGCCGATGGTTCAGCGCTGGTGCACGAGGTTCTTACGCGCCATCCACCGGCTATTTCGCGCCATTGTGCTGAGCCATTGTCACGGTCGGCGAGGCCGTTGCAACAAGGCCTGTCCTCATGACGGCCCAGGCCGCGAACATCGACACGAACAGGCATGTCACGGCGATCAAGCCGGCGTAGTTCGGACCCCGGTGACGGCTTGCGGGCCGTCTTTCATAAGTGTCCATGATCATCACTCCGAACAGAGAAGCATGAGTTCGATCAAAAGGCCGCCGCTCGGGTTTTCTGATCCGGCGGGCCTGATCGCGTTAATGCCCGTGCTTGAGCAGGTCCTGATCGCTCAGGTCCCAGTCCTGCCAGAGCTGCAGCGCCGCCAGCAGCAGCACCAGACTGCCGAGGGTCGAATGGTAGAATCGGAGCAGACCGTCGCCGGAATAGCCGAACATGTAGGGCGAGGCGATCAGCCACAGCCCGAGCAGGATTCCGGCTACCTCCTCCCAGCGCTGCAGGACTACATATTCAAGCTGGGCGAGACCGAATACGATGATGCCGACCGCGAATGCATTCAGAACCACATAGCTGCGGTCCGCATCGGCAATTTCATGGCCTATCTGGGTGGGAAACCAGGGTGACAGCACGATCAGCACGCCAAGCAGCATGCCGAGCCCGTCTTCCCATGTTCGATGAGTGTTGAAAAACCGAAAATCCCACATCGCAACCTCCTTTGACCAGAGGCATACGTCAGCGGCGGGCGAGCATGACACTCCGACTGTCAGGCGACCGATCCGGCCGCGTCGGGGGCGTATGTCTTGTTGATCACGTAGGGAACCCGCAGTCTTCCGGCAAGACGGACCAGCGCAATTTTGCGGCCGTCTCCGTTAACCAGTTTGTCTGCCGGCGCCTTTGCGGCACTGCGAAAGTCCAGCTGGCGCTGATCGATGTGGATGTCCGATAGCGCGGCGGCGGCGTTCGAAAACTTTTACCCCCGAGGTAATCGCAACGCCTCACACAGCCGGCCAAGATCGTGATCATCAGCAACTTGATCAGGGGATCGAAGCCATGGATCGACGCACCTTAATGAGATCGGCCGCGTCAGGTGCGGTCAGTGCCTGCCTTTTGGGAGGCATGACCGATAACGCGTTGAAGGCGCATGCCGCCTCGCTACCTTTGAGGCCGCGTACGGGCGATTTCATCGAGACGCCGGACGGCGTAAAACTCGCTTTTACCGACTGGGGCACCGGAAGGCCCGTCGTCTTCGTTCACGCCTGGGCGCTTCCTTCGCCGATGTGGGACTATCAGATCGGTGCGCTCGCCGGACAGGGCCTGCGCTGCATCGCCTATGACCGCCGCGGACACGGGCGTTCAAGCAAGCCGGGCTCGGGCTATGATTGCGACACGCTCGCCGACGATCTGTCTGCACTCCTGACGCAGCTCGACCTGCATGACGTGACGCTGGTCAGTCATTCCTTCGGCAGTGCCGAGGTCGTGCGCTATCTGAGCCGGCACGGCGCCGGCCGGGTCGCAAAAATCGCGCTCATCGCACCGGCGGCGCTGCCCTTCGTGATGAAGACACAGGACAATCCAAATGGCATTCCCGCCGAACAGCTGGAGTTCTTCCGGACCAAGGTCTTGCAGACCGATTTTCCGAAATGGCTGGAGGACGGCAAGAAGGCGTTCTTTGTCGCTGAAACCTCGCCGAGCCTGCAGGACTGGGTCAAGGAGCTGATGCTGACGACGCCGCTGCCGGTGGCGATCGAGACCAACCGGCGCATCACCGCGACCGACTTCCGTAAAGAGTTGCCGGGGACTTCCGTGCCCACGCTGATCATCCACGGCGACAAGGATGTCTCTGCGCCGATCGATCTGACCGGGCGGCCGACCGCCGCGCTGATCCCGAAGGCGCAGCTCAAGGTCTACGAGGGCGCGCCGCACGGGATCTTTCTGACCCACAAGGATCGCCTCAACGCGGACCTCATCGGTTTCATCAAGGCATAGGCTGGGAGGGTTTGCCCGTCGCGGCTCCCCGGCCATCGTCCCAATCACCCGGGGGCGCGGCCGATATTTGATCTCGCGCAAGGTGGCTTTCGCCGCGAGCCTTAGGTTCAAACCCTGAGGCTTGCGGCTGAATGCCTTATGCCCCAACAATTTGCGCCTGAACGATTTGCGCCTGTTTCCCGAGGAGAGCCTGTGATGAAAAAAGTCCCGAACCTGTCGATCTCTCCGGAGAAGGTGTTTTTCATCATCTCGAAATCCCGCCAGTCCGAAGGCAGCGCCGCCGGGCTGGATTTGGGGTCGGATGAGGGCGACGACATGCCGGAGGATCACAGCGAGCGGACTGAGCGTTCCGAGCTTTCCGTCTTCATCCGTGGCCTGAACGAAGACGAGCAGATCGATCTCGTCGCCCTGATGTGGCTCGGCCGTGGTGACGGCGAACTCGACAACTGGCGCGAGTTGCGCGCAGAGGCGTCGCGTGCCCACAACAACCGTACGGCAGCGTATCTGATCGGCACGCCATTGCTTGCGGACTACCTGGAGGAGGCCTTGTCGGCGTTCGGCATGTCATCCGAGGATTTCGAAGAGCCGATCTGATCCCTCGTCGTCTTCGCTTCCTTTCGCTTTCGCAAACGAAGCGGGCATTTCACTTCGTCGGCTCAAGGAAGCCCCCGAGGCGGCCGGGGCTTTGGGTCGAGCGCCGCTATCGCGCCTCGCGTTACGGCTTCAGCTCGTGGGCCGGGCGGTGAGTTTCATCGTGTTGATCGAAATGTGGGGCAAGCAAGAAAGCAAGAAAATAAGTGTCGGTGTCGCAGCTATACGAGCCGCCAGGGAGTCGCTCTACGATTCATTGAAATGTGAGCCGCGCAAAATCCTCTTCTGGCGATGAATTTAGCGCAGTCGATCGCCGGGACGGCAAGGGCGTTGTCGAACGCGCGATTTCGGGCTGATCGGAGCGTGGTTTGCGCGCCATTGTTGGCGTGGATGCCATTGTTGGCGTGGATGCCATTGTTGGCGTGGATTTGGGCCGGCTTTCCCTTTCGATCTGTCTTGCCCGCTCGATGTCGGCGAAAGCGCGGTCGAATTTTCGCAAGCGATAAAACACGATTCCGCGGTCGATGTAGGAAGCCGAAAAATTCGGATCGAGCTGGATCGCCTGATCGAGGTCGGCAATTGCACCGTTCAGATTGCCGTTGTGGTAGGCGGAAATTCCCCGCGCGCGAAAAAATCTGGCGTCGTTCAGGACGAGGTCAGGAGCCACGACGAAAGCGGGTGCCGGGAAACTATCAAAACTGGTTGCGAGCGTGCCGGCGCTTCGTAGCACGACGGCGTCGGCGGGAATGTCTGCCTTCTCGCGTTTCGCGAGGATGGTGATTTGGTCGGCCGGATCCGGAGAATCCGGCGGGCGGACGGTCGCGCTTTCGGGCGATGCGCGCATCGTGACTTCAACGTGGCTTGTCGGAGCAACTGATGCCGTCGACATCTGCATGAACAGCAAATAGCCCCCGACAGCCACGATCGAGGCGCCGGCAAGCGCGATCACGGTGGAGGCAAGACTGTGAATCCTGGCGGCGACGGGATGCAGGGATGCCAACCGCCGCTCCCGGCGGGCGAGCACCAGCAGATGGTCGTAAGCCGCGCGCTGTTCGGTATCGCAAAGGATCTCATTGGCGCGCACGATCTGCCTGAATTTCAGCGCAGCGTCCGGATCGCCGGGTCTGAGGTCGGGATGGGCGCCTTTGACGGCTCTGCGGAACGCGGCTCTGAGATCTTCGGCATCGTCGTGCGGAAGAGCGCCAAGCAAATCGTAAAGCGTGTCCATTGCCGCTCTCGCTGCAGGATCCTCGTCTCCGCACGAAATTCCAGCTTGCGAATTTGCTGCGGAGTACGCGTTAACCAAATTTCACCGCTAGTACAGAGTGTTGATCCAGTGCGGCAAAAAAATGACTATTGGAACGCCTCGAAGCGCTTCCGGATGAGATATCTGCGTCCTGGCGGAGGGCGGTTATCGAGCCGGCGATATCGCGCATTTTGTTGCCGCTTGCAGCTGCTGCAAACGCTTGCGGGCGATCTTTTCCGCTTCTTTATAGCATTTAAGCTCGTATTCGAGCTTCAGCCGCGCCCACTGATCGGGATCGAGTGTTTTGAGGTCCGACCTTCCGAAGCCACAATCCGGCGCGGGTTGTGGCGTAAGCAGGGCGCTATCTGGGCGACAGGCCTGCGGTCCGGGATTTGGTGCCGCACTGGCCCTGCTCGGGTCGGGCGGCGCACAGCCGGAAACCGCCATCACGCAAGTAAGGGCGCAGAGGATCAAATGTATTGATGGGCGCGCGGGCCATCGGCCCAAACCACTCGTGCCCGGTTGGACGAAGCCCGGCGCGGAGCGGAATTTCGCCCCTGCGCAAGTGACCGCCGCCCTGAAGGCAGCAGACACTCGGCGCGTGATCCGCCGCGAATATATCCCGGAATTGTCGTGCATCGCTGTGGTCGAACCGTGATATGTGGTTACGAAATTAAAACGCACAGCAACTCGAGTTGCGCGTTCCAAGCTCATCCGATCGCCGACACGGGCTTGATTGCGACCACCATGCGAGAGTGAGGCGAATAGTAGCCTCTCGCACGCCGCGCACATCGCACTACCAACCGCGTGTAGCAATGGCGCCCGGGCCGCCGACCAAGCGCGGTTACTGTGAATGTGATGTTTGAATTGCCCTTTAAGAATTATGGGAAATAAAAATTATGGGAAACCAATGCTTAATCGTCCCCTGGACGAACCTGTCACCCGATAGAGCGTGAGCTTCTGGCGGCTTCCGGGACCTGGAAACACGCTCGCCCATCAGGAACGGCAAGCGGCGGCGGTGTCCACGACGGATTTGCACGATCGCGACTTGTCAGGCTTGAGCGACTTGCCAGGCTTGCAACCTTGGGCCAGATCAGCCAGCGGGTCGCACGGATGTGCTCATCATGATAGGCTTTCTCGTTCTCCGCCGCTCGTCGAGGGTGGTTTGCGCTTGCCAAGGCCACCGATGAAGAATTCCGTCTTTCGATCCGATCAGCAGGTAAACCGCGTCACTGCGCACGCGCTCAATGTGGGCGATCGGATCAATACGGCGGGCTTTGAGAAGGAGGCGCTCTCGGCCGTTCCGCTCACCATCCGGGCTGGAAAGGACGGCATCGTGGTTCTGTTTCGTTACGGCGCGGCGGTATTTATCGGCATGTCCGCGGAAGACGAAGCTGCGTTCCTGGAAAGGCTGTCATCGCGCATCGGCGGCAGGCTGACGCAGCCCGAGGAGGAAACCGCAACCGTCGAGCTCGCAAGCGAAGGCGAGGATCAGGTTGCCGCGGGAGGTCCGATCCAGGTCCGCGACATGTCTCTGGCAAGGCTTCTCGTCGTTTCCGACGTTCTGGCCAAGAGCGTTGTGCTCGCCCACGACGAACGCGAGGTGGCGAAGGTGTTCGAAATCATCGACCCCTTTGTGCGGGAATTGGCCAGCTCCGGGAAAACCCAGCGAAGCCGGCGCGGCATATTGAAGCTGATCGGAGACGCGCTCCTGGTGCAGCACAATGTGTCCGGCCGCGTCGCCATCGCGGAGAAGCCCGATGCGCTGTGGGACCGACCGGATCTGGAGCGGCTTTATGCGCGTCTGGAGGACGAATACGAACTCGAGCAGCGGGTCGAGGCGCTCAACCGCAAGCTTGCCGTGGTCGCGGAAACCGCCAACACGCTCGCCGATATCATCGACACGCGGCGCTCGCTTCGCCTCGAAATCATCGTCGTGTTCCTGATCGCGTTCGAGATCGTGATCGCCTTCTATCAGATCTATGCCGAGCGCGGAGGGCATTGAACATGATCGCGATGGGCTGCGGCCGCCGCCATGCGAAATCGCTTGCGAGCAGCAGGGGTTCAAGGTGAAGCTCCGGCTGTTGTTCAGCGTGGCGCTGATCGCCGTTCTCTTTGGCTTCTGGCTGGTCATGACCAGGCCGATCTGCCGCGATGGCTTGGCCGCCTCCCTCGGCCCGCGTCTGAACTGGACCTGCACGGCGGACAATCCGTAAGACGCCAGGCCCGGGCGAAAAATAAGCCCACGGCCATGATTGTTTCCCGGCTTAGTCCTGAAAATGCGCCAAGCTCTGACATTTTCGGCCACAATCGGAAGCGACGCTGATCCCATGAAAACCATGGCGGTCATCGCGCTTCTGGCGCTGCTCACGATATCCGGAGCGGTGATTTCAGACCAGATTCTGACCAGCGAAGAGCGCGCGGTGCAAACCACGAATTGAAATCGTTTTGGGGGACGACAACGATGCTTTCAGTGGATCAATTCTTGAGACTCATCAGCGTGCCGGCCGTCATTGCGGCCTTCCTGATCGCCTCCCAGGTTTCGGGGGCCGGGGTCTTCCATTCCACGCCATCGCAATTCGCGAGCGAGTGATCTCCCTGAAATAGCCGGCCGTCTCGAAGCCGGCGGGCCTGCGGCTCTGTTGCCGGTGGGCCGGGTCACGTGACCCTTCCAATCGACTTGCATCGTCTCCTCGTGTTTTCAGAGAGGAGATTTCGGATGCGTTGGTTCATGCTCGTCGCGGCGATGGCTTTCGCGACTGCGCATGCACAGGATCTGACGAACCTCCAGCTCGCCCGGGCGACGCCGCCGCAAGTGGCTGCCGTCGGCGATGCACATTCGCCGTCTTGAAGCTATCGGGCCACCGGCAAACCGCAACATGACAATCGTGCGACACACCTCAAAGGGAGGCCGGCCGCTGCGTAATAACCGCGCAGCGCAATGCCGATTCCGGGCTGACGGACATGTGATTAAAATTGTGTCAGGTTAATTTATGCAACCTTAGATCGATTCCGATATATCCCCCGCGCTGGATGATTTCAACACCATTCCCAAAAAGGAGGCGGGTTTGCAGCGCGTTTTCATGAAGTTCTTGTCCGACCAATCGGGCGCCACCGCGATTGAATACGGTCTTATCGCCGCCGGCATCGCGCTCGCGATCATAGCGGTGGTGAACGGTCTGGGTTCTAACCTCAATACCATGTTCAGTTCGATCAATAGCTCATTGAAATGACACCCGGTCTCCTTCTCAGGGGGTAACTCAAACGACACATGGCCTTGCCCCCGCCGGATCTCATCCGGCGGGGGTTTTGTCTGTCGCAGGCGCCGTGCCGACGGCGACCATTGGCCGCGGCAACCGCGAGCCCGCGGGGACGGTCAATCGCTATGCCCAGCTCATTGGCTGCGGTGCCGGCAAAGTCGCGCTTGCCGGGGCAAGCCCGGGCTTGACGATTTCAGAAGTATCATTGATGCGGCACGATCGCGTAGGGCGTGGTGTAGGGTTCGACCCGCAGCGATGAATTGGCGATCAGTCCGATTTTCGCGGTCGCGCCTGCTGCAATTCGCCGTTCGGGCCGCGATGCACATTGTATTGCCAAACCGCCATGTCGCCTTTTTGCGCCAGCGCATGCGCCACCGCGCTTGCATCCGTCCCGCCGAGCGCCTTGAGCTCGTCGGTGGAGAGCCCGATGATGATTTCGTCCTTGACGGTGATGACCTTGAACAGGTCCGTCTTGTTTTCCTGTGCCTGTGCGCCTTGCGCGGACGCCAGCATGAGAACCGCGAGAGAACAGACTTTGAGAATATTGCGCTGGGGAAGCACGAATCGGTCCTTTGTGTTGGATGATGCCCGTTATGTCGTGAGACCCGGCCGCAAGGCGCCGTTGCAACGGCGTGGCAGTGACCGCGACCCGGCATTGGTCGCACCTGGGCGCGTTTGAGTTCACGGGCCGGGGGCGGGTATGTTGCGGCGGGCGCGGGTCGTCCGAGCGACCAACGCGAATGTTTCTGCTTAACTTTTCCGGCCAGCTTGTCCGGTTGGCTTTTCCGGCTAGCCTTTCTCTTGCGCGTGGGATGGCGGCGGCTCCGGATGGGCCGCGTCATAGACCAGCCACAACTCAAGCGCGGCCAGAAATGCGACGGCCGCGCCGAGCCCAATGCTGAAATGCATCGCGCGCGTGTGGGCAAAGCCCAGCACCCATGGTGAGGCGATCAGCCAGACACCGAGCAGCAGGTTGACCCATTCTTCCCAATTGGCGAACCAGACCACGGCCAGCAGCGAGAGCAGGGCGATCGCCGCGCCGCTCGCCCGCAGATCGATGACCGCGGTTCCGTTGGCGCGCGCGGCGAACAGCCACGGAGACGCAAACAGGACCATCGCGAGCACGAGATTGTACAGATCGAGGACCGATTCAGCGCGCCATTTTCGCATGTAGCATTCTCCCGGATTGGCCGGGCAGAGCCGGCCTTCAATCCCTGCATATCCAGCGCTGAACGCGTGAGCCTGATCCGGGTTCCCGCGCGGGCGAAGGAAGACGGCTAGACTTTAGGCTGATGTTGATGCCGCAAACCACGGTTCGACGTTGCACGCCGCGCGCGTTTTGCAAGTTCAGGGCAGGCTGACGAGATCGCCACGGCGTGCCGGACGTCGTGCGAGTTCTCGGCCATCGTGCTAGGCTTGCACGATGAATGCCATGTCGCAAAATCAAAAAGCGCTCGCAGGCCTTGTGCTATTGATCGCTGCGACGATGGCGCTGTTGTTCATTCCCGCGGGCACGTTTCACTACTGGCAGGCGTGGACGTTCCTCGTCTTCTATTTTATCCCCTCGGTCGCGATCACCGTCTACCTCATGGTGCAGGACCCGAAACTCCTGGCGCGCCGCATGCGGGGAGGACCGAGGGCCGAAAAGGAAACGGCGCAGAAGATCATCATGTCCGTCATGTCGGTGGGGTTCATCGCTCTCATCGTGGTGCCCGCGCTCGACCATCGCTTTGGGTGGTCGCAGATGTCGCCTGAAGCGACGCTGGCTGGAGACGGGTTGATGGCGATCGGCTGGATCGCCATCTTTTTCGTCTTCCGGGAAAACCGGTTTTGCTTCTCGACCATCGAGGTGGTCGATGGCCAGAAGGTGATCTCGACCGGGCCTTACGCGTGGGTGCGGCACCTGATGTATGCGGGGGCGCTCGTCATGCTGCTCGGCATGCCGATTGCGCTCGGCTCATGGTGGGGCGTGCTCGTCCTGGTCGCGATCCTGCCCGCGCTGATATGGCGCCTGTTCGACGAGGAAAAATTCCTCTCCGGAAACCTGCCGGGCTATGTCGCGTACCGGGAGACGGTGCGCTATCGGCTGATACCGGGGGCCTGGTAACAAGGCTCACTCGCAGGTCAGAACGATCTTCCCTTCCACGGTGCCGGTGGCGAGGCGCTCGAGCGCCTTCCTTGCCTCACGCAGTGGAAACACCGCGGATATGACCGGCTCGATTTTCCGCTGCGCGACCAGCGCCAGGATTTTCGGCAGGTCTTCGAGAAAGGGCTTGTTGTCCCTTCGGTACGACAGCGTGATGCCGTAGAACGTGCCGCGGCGCCCGCAGAGGCGACTGCCCGCAAAGATGTCGAAAAACATGCGTGCCTGCGCAAGCCGGCCGCCGCCCGCCATGAAACCATAGGCGACGACCGCGCCGCCGCGCCTTACCGCTCGGACGCATTTGCGAATATTGGCTCCGCCAATCGCATCGAAGGCGACATCCACGCCCGACGGTTCGAGCGCGCGGACGAGACCGTCGACGGCGCCAGCCTGGTAGTCGATCGGCGTCGCGCCCAATCTGGCGACGACCTGGTGCTTGCGCAGCGAGGCGGCGCCGTAGGTCTTGACGCCGGCAAGCCTGAGCAGCTGCAGGAGTGCGGTCCCGACGCCGCCGCCGGCAGCGGTGACGAGTGCGCTCTCGCCGGCCTGCACCTTCGCCACGCGGTGGATCATTTGCCACGCGGTGACGTAGTTGAGGATGACGGCGGCAGCCTCCACGTCGGAGACCTCATCGGGGATCGGCACGAAATGCTCGGCGCCGCGGACCAGCCGTTCGGCAAAGCCGCCATGGACCGTCAGCGCGGCGACGCGCTGCCCGACCTGAAAACCCGTCACGCCCGGGCCGATCGCCTCGACAACGCCAGCGATCTCGTAACCGCCAACGAAAGGGATCCTGGGCGCGAAGGGGTATTTTCCCTCCAGCATGATGAAGTCCGTCGCGCCGACGCCACAGGCGCGCACGCGTACCCGCACTTCGCCCGCACCCGGTTCGGCCACCGGCAAATCCACCGGCTGCAGCACATCTGGCCCGCCGGGTTTGGTGATGACAATCGCGCGGTAGGTCGTCGTCATGGCGCATCTCCCTGCGAGCTGTTCGATACGCCGGAGTATGGCTACGCCAGAGCTAAAGCAAATTGCGATAACATGTATCTATGCTATACATTTATGTATGATGAGTGCCGAGCCGGGCTGGGAGCTGTACCGCACGTTTCTGGAAGTGGTTCGCGATGGCAGCCTGTCGGGCGCGGCAAGGAAGCTTTCCCTGACGCAACCGACCGTCGGGCGTCACATCGATGCGCTGGAGTCTTCCCTTGGACTGACGCTGTTTTCCCGCTCGCCGCAGGGGTTGAAGGCGACCCCCGCCGCGCTGGAGCTCGTGAGCTACGCCGAGACCATGGCGGCGGCCTCGGCCGCGCTGCGCCGGACGGCCTCTGGCGGCGCCAAGGCCGATCGCGGCACGGTCCGCGTCACCGCCAGCGAGATGGTTGGATGCGAGGTGCTGCCGCCGATGCTGGCGAGCTTTCGCGACAGCCATCCCGGCATCACGCTGGAGTTGGCGCTCAATAACCGCAACGAGGACCTGCTGCGGCGGGATGCGGACATCGCCGTCCGCATGGTGCGTCCCCGGCAGAAGTCGCTGGTCGCCCGCCGCATCGGCAACAGCGCGATCGGACTCTATGCGCATCGAGATTACGCGGAAAAATACGGCCTTCCGAACGCGATCGAGGAACTGGAGAAGCACTGTCTGATCGGCTTCGACCGGGACGATCTGGCGCTTCGCAGCCTCGGCAAGCTGCCGCAGCAGGTCGCGCGGGATGATTTCGGCTTTCGCTGCGACAGCGACCTCGCCCAGTTCGCGGCGCTGAAGGCAGGCGTCGGGATCGGCGGTTGCCAGCACAACATCGCCCGGCGCTTTCCGGAACTGGTGCCGGTGCTGGCAAAGGCGATTCGCTTCGAACTCGAGGTATGGGTCGCGATGCACGAGGACATGCGGTCGACGGGACGGGTCCGCCTGCTGTTCGATCACCTTGCGGCGGGACTTTCGGCCTTTGTCCGCGGTTACGCCGCCGGCTGATCCACCAGAAGCGGAATTGGGCCGTCTTTGGGCGCCGGCTCCCGTTTCAGGCCTTGACGATCGGGGACTTCGCCAGTTCAGATGCTCCCATGATCCAGGCTCGACCGATTGCGCTTATTCTTGTGATTGCCGCGACATCGCCGGCGTTCGCAGAGACGATGAGCTTTGAAAACGCTGCGGCGATACTGGGCGAAAGCTGTGGCAAGGATATCGACGCCAATTGCTTTGGCGTCAACTTCGATGCGCCCCGTCTGAGGGAGTGCCTGACCCGCAACCAGGATACCGTCTCGCCGCAGTGCAGGACCGACTATGTCAAAGCCTTCGACGCGATCCAGAAGCGCCTGACGGCGCGCGCCAACGTCCGCAGGAATTGCGAATATGACAGAAAACGATTCTGCGCCGACCCGCAATACGATTTCGGTGGAGTTATCACCTGCCTGTCGAAAGTGCCGCACGGGATGACGCTAAGCTGCAAGCAGGCGATCAGCGACACGGGGTATCGCTGATGCAGCCAAGCAAGTGCGGCCGGCTCGACATAACCGTGTTGACGGTTTGCCTGGCGCTCGCGATGCCAATCGCCTCAGCGCTCGCGCAGCCGGCCGCCACCGCGGATAACATGGTCGGTCAGCTCGCCGGTCTGGAAGCGACCGCCGATCTGGATGTCGCCGCCCTGCGCCAGCAGGTGCTCGATCGCGTCAAGTCGAAGGCGGACGCCGTGGCGCTGAAGCGCCCGCCGGTCGCCGTCGCGCTGCTCAGATTGCCGCATCTCGACCTCGATATTCAATTCAATCCCGACTCTCCGGTAATCAGGCCCGATTCCTATCGGACGCTCGGGCGCCTCGCCGATGCCCTCAGCGACCTCAGGCTGTTGCCGTTTGGCTTCCTGATCGTCGGCCATACCGACGCGACGGGCAAACGTGACTACAATCTCACGCTGAGCCAAAGAAGGGCCGACTCGATCCGCGACGTGCTGGCGACGACCTTCAAGATCTCGCCAAAGCGCGTTCAGGCGGTCGGTCTGGGCGAGGAGCAATTGCTGGATGCCGAGCATCCGAAGGCGGCGGTCAATCAGCAGATCCAGATTGTGACCGTCCGCAAAGGGCCCTGAGCCGTAGATTTACGGACTTCGCCCCGGCAATCCCTGCTTTGGAAGCGGATCGGGGAGGCAGCCCTTCCGCTGGCGCGCTCCCGTTGGTGCGTTTCCTTGACGCGTTCCTTCGGCACCTTCCTTTGGCAGTTGAGCCTCAGCGGACCACCCGCGCCGGAAGCTCGGCGAAAATAACACAATCCACAACGGAATGAGGCAAGAGCAAACATCCGGTGAAGACAAAATCGATCCAGTCGTTAAATTCAGGGTGACTGCGTGGGGGACGACGGGGAACGCATGACACACCCTTCACTTCTCAATCCGTTCTATTCGAAGCAAGAACAGGCCCAAAACGTCAACGGGCGGGCGGCACGGGCGACACGGTGTACGCCTGTCTGCTCTCACTGCCGCTCGGATGACATCATCTCGCACGCGACCGCGCAGTGGAGCAACGAAGCGCAGGAATGGGAGCTGGCCAACACCTTCGCCCAGCCGGCTCACTGCAACTTTTGCAACGCGCCGTGCGAGATCGTTTGGCTGCCGCTTAACTAGAGCATGATCTGGAAAAGTGGGAACCGGTTTTTCCTCGCGACAAACGCGCAGCGTTTGCGCGGAGATCATGCTCAAAGAAAAGGAAAGAACGCGGCT
>JBKQRS010000529.1:0-29346 GCA_052143915.1 Bradyrhizobium sp. | reverse complement strand
TTCTCTTGACGAACTCGCCGCGGCAATCAAGACAACTTCTGAACCACCACACTAGCCGAGTTTGGACATTGCAAGCAGGTTGGTGTCCAGAGGGCAAAGGCTTCGCAGCGTTGCAACCGCCGAAGAGTGGTTGGTCGGGAGGATGCTGTCGCCTTGGGCTTCGGCCGGCAGCGAGCCCTGCGGTTTTCGGCTGCGCCGCAGATTCGTCGTCTCAGGGCTTGGTCTTGGTCGACGAAGCAAAGGCATTCTTCACAACCGTCGATAACTTTGCCCAGCGGCAGGCCAGTGAATCATCGGCGCAGCGCGTCACTTTCGGTCGATCGGCCGGGCGTTTTGCGGCTGTGGCAGGTGAATTTGCCGGCGTCAGTGCCATCGGCGGTCCAACAGCTTGACGCGCCCCTTCCATATCCGCCCGGAGCTGCTCGTTCAGTCTTGTTGCCAATTCAGCCGAAACGGCTTCCCGCCGCAGCGCATCCAGGTAACCGATATAGGCGCGATCGATCTGTTTGCGTTCCGCTGCCGTCGGATTAGGTCCCGCAATGTCGAAATTCCGATCCTGCATGAAGTCGAAATAGGTATAGCCGCCATCCGGCTTTCGCCGCCCCGCAAAGCGCGCGCTGCAGCCCGTCATCAAGGCATTGCGCTCATCATTGGATGGGCTTTGTTCTTGAACCAGTTCGACGCACTCTTCAAAATCCCGGGCAAGCTGAGGCGAAGACAAGTAAAAACCCATCCAGATGACGGCCAGGGCAAGCAAAGCTCCCACGACAGGCGTTGATAGGCGCATCATTGCGCCCGCGTTCCCCAAGCGACTCATGCGCAGCGATCCCCTCCGGCTCCCTCACTAGGGCGAGCGATTGCGGGTTTTTGCGGGCAAGCACTGCCCGATGTTGCAGCACCGCCACAGCCGTCTGGTTTTTTTGTCCCGGCGAATTCTCGCCATTTTTGAGCACAAGTCGTCGGACAGAACCTGCTGGGGGCCTAGAAGGGTTCAGGTCATGCTCTTAGCAAAAGCCATTGCAACAATGGCGTCAGTCGCGGCGACGGTCTGTTGCCTATTTGCATTCAGTTGGGTTGGCCTTGCGCTGCTTGGTTTTTGAGCGCGACCAGAACCGCAAGGGAACACGAGGGCTGGACGCAAGATCGCGGACGCAGCCCGACGGGCAAGTCACACGCCGGATTTCGGTCGAGAAGCAGTTCCTGCCCGGTCAAAAAGGCGAGGCCCGAATGAGGGTGTCCGGGCCTCTGGCAAACACCGGAACAGCGCCCTCGTGCCGCTCGGCAAATGCTCTTTTATACCTACTGCGCGAATCGCGGACTTCGTTGATCCATCGCAATAATCGTTTGCCGCCCCGACATAAATTTTAGACTGAGGCCGGGCCGAAGCAGCCGATCCGGTTGTCCAATGCCTGACAGGAAAATCTCCCTTCTCCCTTGGCTCTTTGCCGATTGGGTCAGGGCACACGCCGTCCCGCTCAGTTAGGTCGGTTGCCGCCAACCGCATTTCCAAACCGATCCAGCTCAAGCGTAAGACAAAACAACGCGAACAGAGTGCCGACGAGCAACAGCCCACGTTTTGGCAAAAACAGCGGCAATCCGCTGTACATGACGAAAAGCCATTGGGGTCGTGCAAGACACGACCCCGGCGCTGATGCGCCCTACAGGATTGGGCGCCCGGTCAGCTTGGCCGCGAACCGTTCCCAGGGCCAGAAGATCTGCCTCGCAAGTGCGCCGTAGAGTTCGCACATCCTCTGCGACTCCATGACAAAGTTCGCGCAAACCTGCCTTGCGAATTCGCTCTGAACCTCAATCGCCTTGTCGAACGACCGCACACCGATGAGCTTCTCGACAAAGAACCTGCTCTCCTCGATCGACTTCATGGTGTAGCCGGCGTAGGCATTCGCGATGGTTTGAAGGCTGACCGGGTAAATTTCCACCGGGGCGGCGGCGCCGACGGCGACGACATCCGGCGGCAAGACTTCGCCGATCAAGGGCGCCGTCGTCGACGCGGCTACCTCGATCGCCGGCGTCTCAGTCGACGCCGTCGACGCGGCTACCTCGATCGCCGGCGTCTCAGTCGACGCGACCATTGCGCCGATTTGGCCTTCCGCCGGCTGATCGAGCTTCGGGCTCTGCTGTTGGTCATTTTTCTTGCCCCGCTGATCCGCCTTGCGGCCGCGCTGGCGCGGCTTGCCGCTCGATTTGTCCTGGTCCTGCTGCGTCGTCGACATTGCTGAACTCCGTTGAACTGCAAAATCAGACCAAACGTCAGAACTTCGCCATGTTTGCGATGAAATCGCGGTTCTGGCTTGTTCCTTACGCGGCGTTCATGTGGTCGGGCGAAATCCGGCGCGGTCGCGCACACGGCGTGCCCGTTCAAGCCCCCTCGAAGGCAGAGCGCAGACATAAAGGCTTAATGGAATTGGAGGCCTGTCAAAACAATTGGCCTCCCGAACCAGAGCACGGGAGGCCAACGGCAGTGGAACGCATTCAGCTGTTTATCGGCGAACGACGACAGCCCTCACTGCGATGTCCGATCCGCCAGCTTCTCAGGCGCTCGAACCGATTTCTTCGTCTTCAGCCCGCTCCAAGGAAGCGCGGATTTCGGCGACCACCTGATTGTAATACTCGTTCAGCCGCTCTGAGCTGTGCAACTGTTCACGAAATTTGTCGGCGATCGCTGCAGAATCTGCGGCGACCGGTTCGTGAAGGGGGGAAAGCTCGGCCTCAGACATCGATTTGGGATCATGACGTACCGTTTTTACTAACTCGCATGATTTGTCGTGAGCGCTGGTCCCCCTCATTGGCGGCTGCCTTTGAGGGCATATTTGGGCGCTTCCGAGCCACTTCGATGGTCGAAGAGGGCCAAACTGAGGGCCGCGACAACCAGAATAACCCACCGGAGACGTTATCCGGCGACGGTCAATGTTGCCCGGCAAGCCGAACTTGCGGCAGCATTTGCCGACGCCGATGCTGGCGTTTGCCGGCCTCACGATCGCCAAGGACGTGCCCGCCTTCCGGCGGCTGGGCTGGCCAATTCTCGTCACCTCGCTCTTGGCAAACGCCGGCACCTTCCTCGGCGCGACCACCATTGCCCGGCATTTCCGTCATTGAGATGATGAAATGAGCCGCATCGATCGAGACATCGAGATCGGTGCGCGTTACTGTATGCGGCTGATGGAGAAGGCGCTTCCTCGCCACCGATTGGCGTGTCCTGGACGCCGGCCGTAGGCAAGAATGCAGCCAGAGACTCCGATGAGGATGCGTAAGATGTCAGCGAATTCGCTTGCCCGCCTGCCGGTCACGCTGCGCGATATCGAGGCGGCGGCGGGTGTGCTCGCCGACTTCGTGAAGCGGACGAACTTCGATCACAGCCGCACGATGTCGGACATCACCGGCGCAAGCGTATGGCTCAAATTCGAGAACCTGCAGTTCACGTCGACGTTCAAGGAGCGCGGGGCGCTCAATCGGCTATCGGCCTTGTCTGCCGACGAGCGGCGGCGGGGCGTGATCGCCGCCTCCGCAGGCAACCACGCGCAGGGCGTGGCCTATCACGCGGCCCGGCTTTCCATACCTGCGACCATCTTCGTGCCTGTCGGAACCCCGACCGTGAAGATCGAGAACACGCGCCGGCATGGCGCGAACGTGATCGAAGGCGGAGCGACCCTCGAGGAAGCCGCCACCCTCGCCGCGGATTATGGCCGCAGGGAGCGTTTGACGTTCATCCATCCCTACGACGACCCCTTGATCATCGCCGGTCAGGGCACCATCGCGCTCGAGATGCTCGCTTCGGTGCCTGACCTTGACGTCCTGATTGTACCGATCGGTGGCGGCGGCCTGATCTCCGGCATGGCTGTCGCCGCCAAGACCCTGAAGCCCGATATCGAGATCATCGGCGTGCAGGCCGCTCTTTATCCTTCGATGTACAACCTCATCAAAGGACAAAGTCTTCCCATGCGCGGTGACACGCTGGCGGAGGGCATTGCGGTGAAGGCGCCCGGCCGCATCACATCCGAAATCGTGCGCGCGCTGGTCGATGATATTGTGCTCGTGACCGAACCGCAGCTCGAACATGCGCTCAGTCTTCTCATCACGATCGAGAAAACGGTCACGGAAGGCGCCGGCGCCGCCGGCCTGGCCGCGGTCCTTGGCAATGAAGACCGCTTCAGGGGACGCAAGCTCGGCCTGGTGCTGAGTGGCGGCAATCTCGACACGCGGCTGCTGTCAAGCGTGCTCACCCGTCAGCTCGCGCGGGAGGGTCGCTTATCCCAGCTGAGATTCGACATCGCGGATCGGCCCGGTCAGCTCGCCACCGTCGTCGCCGTCCTGAGCAAGGCAGGCGCCAACATCGTCGAGGTGTCCCACCATCGCATCTTCACCGATCTGCCGGCCAAGGCGGTACTGCTCGAGGTCGTCATCGAAACCCGAGACCGATCTCATCTTGTTTCAACCGTCGACGCCCTGAGGGCGGCTCATCTCGATGTGGATGTTGGCGGCCATTAACGGCTGGCGCTTCCGCGCCCCCGACGCCGCCCGCGTCCGGCCTTGAGCCACACCAATTCCGCAGTGCGAACCCTGTGGCATCGCCCGCGAGCGATGACCCACCCGTTTTCGGTTCGGTTCATCGTCCCTTAACAGAACTGACATGTGCGCGATGCACATATGACACGGAACATATCTAGCGTCCGCGCCACTTGATGCTGGCCAACATCGGCTGATTTCGCATTTTAAATCAAGGAGGCGCATAATGCTTAAGCAACGAACGAGAAGCCTACGTGACCGCACCGTCGTAACCGCGGCAATCCTGTCGCTGGTGAGTGGCCAGGTCTACGCAGGAGGCACCCCGATCGGGGGAGCGAGCACCAACGACCGCAAGACCGATAGCCCCATCAAGCACGTCATCGTCATCATCGGCGAAAACCGCACCTTCGACCATCTGTTCGCGACCTATGTGCCGCGCGACGGCGAGCACGTCGACAATCTTCTGTCCAAGGGGATCATCAACAAGGACGGCTCGCCCGGTCCGAACTACGCCAAGGCGACCCAGTTCTCGACCACGGTCAACAATTTCTACTCGATCAACCCCACCCCGAAGGTCCCCTACAACACCACGACCAACAAGCTGCAGGCGCCGGGAACGTCCTACGCGCCACAGACCTGCTATACCGACATCAATACCGCCGCTCTCGACGGCCCGGGATGCTTGTCCACGGTGGCGCTGGCCGCCCAGGCCGATTATGGCCTGCTCCCCCAGGACCTGCCGAAGCTGACGACGGGCGCGACCGGCATACCCGGGAATTCGCCGGATACGCGCGTCCTGGACTACGCCAACCTGCCGAACGGCCCCTATCCGCTGGTGACGCTGCCGCCGGGCGGCGATGCCACCACGAGCCTGTATCAAACTTACGGCGGCAGCCCGGTGCACCGCTTCTATCAGATGTGGCAGGAGCTTGACTGCGACGTCACCAAGGCCACCGGTCGCAATCCGAGCGGATGCCAGGCCGATCTGTTCCCCTTCGTCGAGACAACCGTCTCCTCCGGCAGCAACGGCAATCCGACGCAGAAGCCGCTCGCCGAAGGCAATATCGCGATGGGCTTCTACAACGTCGCCAACGGCGACATGCCCTATCTGACCAAGCTCGCCAACGAATACACGCTCAACGACAACTACCATCAGGCGGCGATGGGCGGTACCTACGCCAACCACATGATGATCGGCTATGCCGCCGAACTCTATTACGCCGACCAGAACGGCGATCCCGCGACCCCCAACCATGTTCTGGTTCCGGGCTCGAACCCGCCGGTCTACGTCAACGAGGTCGAGAATCCCAATCCGGCGCCGGGCACCAACAACTGGTACGCCAATGACGGATATGGCGGCGGCAGCTACACCAACTGCTCCGATCCCTCGCAGCCGGGTGTCGCCCCGGTCGTCACCTATCTGAACGCGATGCACGTTTCGCCGCAGTGCGCGCCGAACGCCTATTACCTGCTCAACAACTACGTCCCGGCCTTCATCGGCAGCGGCGCCACCGATCCGATCAACAACGGACCGTTCACGCTGCCGCCGGTGATCAAGCAGAAGCACATCGGCGATGCCCTCACCCAGGCCAGCGTGTCCTGGGCGTATTTCGGCGAGCGCTGGAACGACTTCAAGACCGCTCCCGGCGAGGGCGCAAATTTCGGATCGCTCGATCCGGTCGCGTACCTGTATTGCAATATCTGCAATCCGTTCCTCTACTCTGCGTCCGTCATGACCAACGCATCGCAGCGCGATGCGCACATGAAGGATACGCTCGACCTCTATAACGCGATCGAAGACGGTACTCTGCCGGCCGTGTCGTTCGTCAAGCCCAGCACCTTCAACGACGGCCATCCGGCCTCGTCCAAGGTCGAGCTGTTCGAGGCCTTCACCAAGAAGATCGTCGAGCAGGTCAAGTCCCATGAAGAGCTCTGGGAATCGACCGCGATCCTGGTCACCGTCGACGAGGGCGGCGGCTACTACGATTCAGGTTACGTCCAGCCGCTGGACTATTTCGGCGACGGAACCCGCATCCCGCTGATCGTCGTGTCGAAATATTCGCAAGGCGGACGCGTCTCGCATGAATATTCCGATCATGCCTCGATCCCGAAATTCATCGAACGCAACTGGGATCTGCCGAAGCTCTCGGCCCTTGGCCGCGACAACCTGCCGAACCCGAAGACCTCGGATGACAATCCGTACGTTCCGGTGAACCGGCCGGCGCTCGGCGATCTCTTTGGCAATTTCAACTTCGCCGATCACGATCACGACGGCGGTCATGACCACGGCTGGGGCTGGGGCGATAACCATTGATCGACGGAGGACTGCTTCCGGCAACGGAAGCAGCCTTCGCTGACCAACCCGCACGCATGAACAGAGACGGCCGGGCGATTCTTCGCGCCCGGCCTTCATAGTGGAGTAACCTCTTGCCACCACCCGCTCCGCGGCAAGCCAACCTGCCGTCGACCAACGAAGCCCGACGCGCATTCGCCAATGGCGACCTCGCGACCGTCGAACGAATTTGCTCGGAGATTCTCGCGCGCGCGCCGGATGACGGAACCGCCTGGGCGCTGTTGACGGAAACCGCGCTGCAGCGCGGGCGCCCGGAGGCCGCGATCATCTGCGCCAATCGCGCGGTCGCATTGATGCCGAAGGATCCGATCGCGCTCATCCTGCGGGCAAAATGCCTGTTCGTCACCGGCGAGGCGGGCGCTGCGCTCGAGGCGGCAGAGGCCGCTGCAAAGCTGATCGGCACCGCCCCCGAAACGCTCGACGCCTGCGGGGCGATCTTCGGCCTGCTCGGCCTGCATCCGAGGGCGAAGGAATTCTTCCAGCGCGCGGTCGCCGCCCGCCCCGACGTGCCGCAATACCTCTTCAATCTGGCGGCCACCGAGCGAATGACGGGGGCGCTGAACGAAGCCGAAGCGCATTGCGACGCCGCCATCGCTCTCGACCGCCATTATGGTCTGGCGCACTATTTGCGCTCGGACCTCCGCGTCCAGACCGCAGATCGCAATCATATCGAGGAAATGGAAGCGCTGATCCGCGACGGCAGGCTGGCGCGGCCGAGCGAGGTCATGCTGCGCTTCGCGCTCGGCAAGGAATCCGAAGATCTGGAGATGCACGACCGCGCGTTCGGTCATGTCGATGCCGGCTGCAACCTGCAGCATCGCTCGATAGCCCACGATTCCGCCGCCGAGATCGCGGAGGTCGACCGGATCATCCACACCCATACAAGAGACTGGATTGCCGCCGCGCCATCGGGCTATTCCGCGGCGGCGCCGGTGTTCGTCGCTGGCCTGCCGCGCACCGGCACGACGCTGGTCGAGCGGATCATCGCCAGCCACCCTGCGATGGATTCAGCCGGAGAAACCGGCGCCTTTGCCGCCGAGATGCGCCGCGCCTTGAAGGATAAACCAAGCGGAGCCGATCTCGCCGGCATCGGCAAGCGTTACGTCGATTCGGTAACGGCGTTCCGCGTACCGAAGAATGTTCGTTTCGTCGACAAGACCCTGCAGAACTACCTTTACTGCGGCCTCATTCACGCCGCGCTGCCGGCGGCCAGAATCATCTTGATCCAGCGGCATCCGCTGGACGCCTGCTGGGCGATCTACAAGGCCCACTTTCAAGGCAAGTTCTCGTTCTCGTATCATCAGATCGAATTGGCGGAATATTATCTGGCCTATCGCCGGCTTTCGCGGCACTGGCGGGCAACCCTGCCGCCGCATGTACTGCTGGAAATCAATTACGAGGACATCGTACGAGATCAAGCGGCCACCAGCCGCCGCATCATCAGCTTCGCCGGACTTCCCTGGGACGGCGAGGTTCTGCGATTTCACGAAAGCCCGGCGCCTTCTGCAACCGCAAGCGCCGTCCAGGTCCGCCGCCCGATCTATTCGTCGTCGGTCGGCAAATGGCGGCACCACGCCGAACGGCTCGCGCCGCTGCGCGCCCGGCTGGCGCGCGCGATTCCGGAAGCGGAATTGGCGTGAACCATTTTTTTCTAGATTATCCTTCAACGTCAAAGTAAAATTGCCGCCGATGAGTCGCAAGATCCTGATCATGGGGCTGCCGGGCGCGGGCAAGACGACACTGGCGCGCGCGCTGGCGCCCAGACTCAACGCCGTCCACTTCAATGCCGACGAGGTCCGTCGCGAGATCAACGCCGATCTCGGATTCTCCGAATCCGACCGGATCGAGCATGCCCGCCGCATGGGCTGGTTGTGCGATCAAGTCACCGGGACCGGGTGTTTTGCCGTTGCTGACTTCATTTGTCCCACCGAAGAGACGCGCGCGGCGTTCACGCGGGGCGGGCCTGCGTTCATTGTCTGGGTGGATCGGGTGTCCTCGGGCCGCTTCGAGGATACCAACCGGATGTTCGTGCCGCCGGCGCAGTTCGATCTTAGGGTCTCGGCGGAAGGCACCCCCGACTATTGGGCGGAACAGATCGCCAAGCGCGTGCGACCCGTTTTCGACCCAAAGCGGCCCACCGCCATTTTCATCGGTCGGTATCAACCGTTCCACGACGGTCACAAGGCGCTGATCGCCGAGGGGCTCCGTCGCGTGGGACAGGTTTGCGTCGCGGTCCGCGACACCGGCGGGACCGATGAAAAAAACCCGTTCAGCTTTGATTACATTCGCGCCCGGATCGAGCATGCCTTGCGCGAGTTTGAGGGAAGCTACACCGTTGTGCCTCTCCCCAACGTCACCCACGTCTTCTACGGGCGCGATGTCGGCTACGCGATCGAAAAGATCGAGCTGGACGCCTCGGTGAATGCCATTTCCGCAACCGACGTCCGCGGCAAATTATTTCATCGCGCCACGTGAGGTTCGAAACAAGCGCCCACCCAATCGCCGGGTCTGTTTTCGCCGCCGGACGAAACGGGAAGGCCGCCGAAGCAACGTCCCGTCTAATGTTCTATTTAGTGGCACATGCTTCTTGCACCCTATAATCGGGAGCATGATCCTGCGACGCCGACCTTAGTAGCGCCGCATTGATCCAGGACAATTCGGTCTGGTCGGCGAGCGTGTAGAGTATCGCTATGAAAATATCAGACGTTACCTGCGCATCCTGCGCATCGGTCTACGAGGTTGCCGAATCATTGTCGGCGCAAGGAAGGCCGGGGCGGGCCGAGTGCAGCGTCTGCGGCAAGCTCCTGGAATCCTGGCAGGAACCCAAGCTGAGAGCCTATCGGCTGGTGATGCCATTGGAACAAAAGTATAAGCCGATCCCGCCGCCTCCGACCCCATCATCCCGGACGCAATCGGCATCCATCGTCGCCTGATCCAGGGGCTGCGGCTCCGATCGACCTATTCCGTGGGTCCAGGCATCAGCCCGGTCGCCGAATGCAGGCGATACCTTCACCGCGTTCGAATACGACACGTTGGCGGTTTCGAGTACCGCGCCGATCGAGAGAATCCAGGGGATTGCCGCCATGATGCGCAAGCACCTTGTCGGCATCGTGAAGCCCGGCCTGCCCGAAATGAAGTTCTTCAGCCGGCAAGGAATGCGGCGAACTCCCGAGGGCATCAAGAAGCCGCCCCGAAGGCGGCTTCTCAATTCAAACCTGATGATTGCGGATCAGGTGGCCATCAATGCTGGCGACGCGGCGATGCCGAGCCGCCAAACGGTTACTTCAACGAGCTGTTGATCGAGCTGAACATGGTGTTCAGGTTGCTGCCGAGTCCGTTGACCACGGCGATAATCGCAAGCGCAATTCCCGCTGCGATCAGTCCGTATTCGATGGCGGTCGCGCCGGACTCATCCTTCCAAAACTTAGAAAAAGAACGCGTCATGTGATGCTCCAAGGGTGGGTCGCCGCACGCGCGGCCAAGGTCCCCGACCTACCGAAGCCTAGTCCCAAATTATTTAAGGGTGCTAAATCGGGTTCCCGCAAAACTTTTCGATATTGCGAGCAAAAAAGCATAAAATTGTATAGATTGCCGTCGAACTATCCTGCAGGCTTTGGCCGGTTTCCGACGCGCTGCAGCTTCCGCTTTTGCGGTGTGCCGCCGCAGCGCCATCATTGCGCCTATCCGGGCTAACATCGTTGCAGCAGGGCATTTCCGTTCCGGGTCGAAACGCGCCTGCAGGGAACAGCCGCCGTTGGCATGAGGCGGCCGTTCTCGTCGATATCCGATGTGGCGAAAGCGAGACGGAGGCAAACCGCGGCGGACGCTGCTCGGCTTATCCTTGGCCGGCTGCTTGACTTGGAACACGAACAGCCGTCCATCCACAGATCAATTTGTTTCGTGCTGCGGGTTGATGAGGCCATCGGCAATGGTCCATAAGCCTCCCTCCCCGCGGCGGTCGATTCACCTGCCGCGACGGCTCCAGAAAGATTGCACGTGGCAAACATCTATCGAAAGATTGCCGAAGAACTAGGCGTTCGCGAACAACAGGTCGAGGCGACGGCGGCGCTGCTCGACGGCGGCGCCACTGTTCCGTTCGTCGCGCGTTACCGCAAGGAAATCACCGGATCGCTCGACGATGCGCAGCTGCGCACGCTCGAGGAGCGATTGAATTACCTGCGCGAAGTCGAAGAACGTCGCATCGTCATTCTCAATTCCATCCGCGAGCAAGGCAAGCTGGACGCCGCGCTGGAGGCGGCCATTCTCGCGGCCGATAGCAAGGGTCGTCTCGAAGACATCTACCTTCCGTTCAAGCCGAAGCGCCGCACCAAGGCCGAGATCGCCAAAGAGGCGGGGCTGGAGCCGCTTGCCGATTTACTGCTGACGCAACCGGAGAGCAATCCGGAGGCCGTGGCCCTGCCCTTTATCAACGCCGACAAGCAAGTGGCCGATGCCGTGGCGGCGCTCGATGGCGCGCGCGCCATTCTGGTCGAACGCTTCGCCGAAGACGCCGACCTGATCGGCGCGCTGCGCGAGCAGATGTGGTCGAACGGGCTGATGGCGGCCACCGTTCGCAGCGGCAAGAAAACCGAGGGCGAGAAGTTCAAGGATTATTTCGACTTCAGCGAACCGCTCACCAGACTGCCTTCGCACCGCATCCTCGCGATGTTCCGCGGCGAGAAGGAAGAGATCCTCGACCTGCAGCTCCTGCCGGAGCCGGCCGCCGCGACGCCGGCCGCGATCAGCGCGTACGAACGCAAGATCATGCAGCGCTTCGCCATTTCCGATCAGGGCCGCCCCGGCGACAAATGGCTGGTGGAAACCGCGCGGTGGGCGTGGCGCACCAAGATCCAGGTCCATCTCAACATCGACTTGCGGATGCGGCTGTGGACCGCAGCCGAGCAGGAAGCCGTGCGCGTGTTTGCGTCGAATCTGCGCGACCTTTTGCTGGCAGCCCCGGCCGGCGCGCGCGCGACGATGGGCCTCGATCCCGGCTTCCGTTCCGGCGTCAAGGTCGCCGTCGTCGATGCGACCGGCAAGGTGGTTGCCACCACCACGATCTATCCGCACGAACCGGCGCGGTGCTGGGACGAAGCCCTGGCGGCGCTGGGCGCGCTTGCGCAGCGACATCGCGTCGAGCTGATCGCGATCGGCAACGGCACCGCGTCGCGCGAGACCGACAAGCTCGCCATGGAGCTGGTAAAGCTGCTGCCGGACCTGAAGATGTCGAAGATCGTGGTGTCGGAAGCCGGCGCCTCGGTGTATTCGGCCTCGGCCTTTGCATCCGCGGAACTGCCGGAACTCGACGTCACCTTGCGCGGCGCGGTGTCGATCGCCCGGCGGCTGCAGGATCCACTGGCCGAGCTGGTCAAGATCGATCCGAAGGCGATCGGCGTCGGGCAATATCAACATGACCTTGGCGAGAGCAAGCTGGCACGCTCGCTCGATGCCGTGGTCGAGGACTGCGTGAATGCCGTCGGCGTGGATGCCAACACCGCCTCGGCGCCGCTGCTGGCGCGGGTATCGGGGATCGGCACGGTTCTGGCGCAAAGCATCGTCCAGCATCGCGACGCCAATGGCCCGTTCAAGTCACGCAAGGCGCTCAAGCAGGTGCTGCGGCTCGGGCCGAAAGCATTCGAACAATGCGCCGGCTTCCTGCGCATCACGGGGGGCGACGATCGTCTCGATGCCTCCGGCGTCCACCCGGAGGCCTACCCCATCGTGCGCAAGATTCTTGCCGCGACCAAGAGCGACATCAAGGCGCTGATCGGCAATGCGGAAGTGCTGCGCCAGCTCGAGCCGCAAAGCTTCGTCGATGGCACCTTTGGCTTGCCGACCGTGACCGACATTCTGCGCGAGCTGGAGAAGCCCGGCCGCGATCCGCGCCCAACCTTCAAGGCCGCGGTGTTCAAGGAGGGGGTCGAAACGCTGAAGGATCTCAAACGCGGCATGATCCTCGAAGGCACCGTAACCAACGTCGCGGCGTTCGGCGCCTTCGTCGATATTGGTGTGCATCAGGATGGGCTGGTGCACATATCGGCGATGTCGAAGTCCTTCATCAAGGATCCGCGCGAGGTGGTGAAGTCGGGCGACATCGTCAAGGTAAAGGTGATCGAGGTCGAGGTCGCCCGCAAGCGCATCGCGCTGACGCTGCGTCTCGATGACGAACCCGGCGGCAGAAGCGAGCGCCCTGCAAAAGGCGCCGCGCGCGACAACTCCCGCCCGTCGATGACGTCGTCGGCATCCCGCAAGCCGCCACAGCAGTCCGACGGCGGAGCGCTCGCTGAAGCCTTGCGCCGCGCCACCGAGAAAGGCGGCAGCGGCAAGAGCAAGGCCTAGCTGGAAGCAGCCGGTCAAGCCCGGCGCTTATGCACCGCGGCAATAACATCTTTGCTTTCGGTCATCGGTCGGCGAGGCGCCGTCATCTTCCGTCCACGACGTTTCTAAGGACGAGTTCCGACAGCTTGACCACAAGGCTTCGAAGCCGGGCATTCTCTTCAAGCAGCGACACAATGTCGTCATTGTGCTCGTCGTGGGCACTTTCGTCACACTCAAGTGACGATCCTTCAAGGCGAACTTGCATGCTCTGCGGCGGATATGCGGGTCCCATGGCCAATCCCCAATTCAGGTAGCCGTACGCGCCCCCAGTCTACCTATCCGCGGCAAGAGTGATTTGAGTCGGGGGCAAATTTAGGACCGAAATTGGAAATGCATTGAGACGCGCCGCATTGATGCCGCTATAGCGCCGGAAAATCCCGGCGCCATTTCGCGACCACGCTGCCCGCGCGACGCTTGCCCTCGCGGCGAGGTGCGGAGCTATCCCCACCTCAGCCGTTCAAGGATCGACTTGCCCATCACCCAGTCCTTGTCCTGTTCGGACAGGAACGGCAACTGCTCGGTGAAATGCGTGATGCGCTGCTTGTAGGTCGCCTTGTCGAAGCCGTTGGTCATGTCGCTTCCCCAATAGCAGCGCTTCGGTCCATAGGCATCGAAAAGCCGTTTGATATGCGGCGTGAAATCAGGGAATGGATAGGGTTCCGAGGAATAGTTCGGCGCCGCCGACAGCTTGACCGAGACGTTTGGATATTTGGCAAGCGAAGCGGTCTGGCTGACCGCATCGGCGATCCGGCCCTCTCTGGGAGTGTTGCCACCGATGCCCATGTGGTCGGCAATCAGTTGCAGCCGCGGATAGCGCTCCGCAACGCGCGCAAGCTGCGCATTTTGGCCATCTGTCAGGAACATGACCGGAAGGTCGGCTTTCTCGGCTTCCGGCCAGAACCAGTCCGGCGTGCCATCCGTCAGCCACGCCTGCGCCGGACCAAGGAATGTCAGGCGCACGCCGAGCATGCCCGGCTGCTCCCTCCACTTCGGCAGCAGCGCCGCGGCTTGCGGATTCTTCAGGGGGATGCGCCCCATCACCGCGAAGCGGTTGGGATAACGCCTCGCCGCGTCAAGCGCATAATCGTTGCGGTCGCCCGGCCATGACGGCGGCACGACCACGACGCGATCGACGCCGGCCTGATTCATCAACGGTATGAGCTTCTCGATGGTGAACGGCTCCGGCATCTGCGGCTTCATGCCGGGGACCCATTTCCAATCCTCCGATTCCGCCTTCCACAGATGCACCTGGGCATCGACGATGGTGCGCCTGGCCGACTGGGCGGTCGTCTTTTGCGATGCCATCGCCACACCAGCGGCGAGCATGGAAGTGACGAATTGCCGACGAGACACCATCCAGATCATCCTCTCGAAACAAATAACGATGCGTTTGCCGGAGGCAACTGTGTTCGTGCGGAGCAATGACTGTCAAGCCGAGCGACGTCTGCTCGGGGTCCAGACTGTGTAAAAACGCAGATGAGCTTGGCAGGGTTTAAAGAGGGAATTTCTTGCCGGATGTGAATTATCTCACAGCGGCCCAGTGCACCGCAGCGCTAGAGTTCTAGAGAGCCTCGCTTAGTCGGTAGCCGCTCGCTATCGCTCAATGCCACTGCTCCAGGCGCCGGCACCAAGGATGTGTCGGCCGACCTCATCTCTGCCCATGGCTTCATGTTACTGATCCCGGAAGGCCTGAACGATGCCAAGTAATAATCTCACATGTTCCGGCCTCGGCGGCACTGCATGGCGCGTCCATTACCAGGACCCGGGCGGCAGCATCTACTGACGGCCGAGACGATTCCATGGGAGCTGCCGAGCTCAGCTTCACCCAATACAAGAAGAACGCGTTACTCACTCGTCTCCCTACAAGTCGTGCGTCAACAATGTTCAGCAAAGGATCACGTCTATGGCTGATGAAACGCCCCTCCGTGCAAGAATCTCACTGCCGGTCGATTTCCGGATCGACGAAGTCAAGAGGATCGTTGGCGCCCCTCCGACGCCGACGCCCCCTCTCGGTGTCCTCGAAAATTTCACTGGTGAGTTCTCAGGTACTGGCTTCAACACGATCTTCCGCCCCAATGGCGCGGCGCCGACGACGACGACGTTCACCAACCCGATCCCGCCGCCGCCGATCCTGACGGCGCCGAACGAGAATGTCCTCGAACTCAATCTGACGACGGAGACCCTCACTTTCTCGGCACCCCTTGGCAGAGTGCCCAATCGCGGCTTAGGGATGCCGGTGGCCGCCAATGGTAACGCCCAGGAAGACATTTTCCTCAATGGCGTGCCCTATGTGCAAGCCATCAGCGACGTCACCAATCCGGCGACGGGAAAAGGCGACGGGAAGGCTCAGGGCATTCACTTCGAACCCGGCATTTGGCTGAACGTTCCGGCGACGGCGAACGTCCCCGTTCTCGCCAATTCGCTCGTCCGCATGGCGTCGATCCCGCATGGGACGACCATCAACGCGCAGGGACCGGCGCCCACCACAGTCATCAACGGCCCGCCGACTATCCCGTCGGTGAGCATCACGCCCTTCGTCATCGGCAGCAGCCCTCCGCACCTCATCACCTTCGCCAGCCAAACGGCGGCGAACAAAGACACGCCGCGAATTCCCCAGGACCTCACGAATTTCATCGCGTCCGGAGAGATCAATCAGGCGATATTGACCGATCCCAATACGGTGCTGCGCAACGCCATTGCGGGCCAGACGATCACCAAGACGATCGTCTTCACAGTCTCCACGACGCCGCCGCCGCCGGAATTCGGCGGAGGAACGGCCAACATCGCCTTCTTGGAGGGCAACGCCGCTGGAACGTCGGCCAACGCCAATGCGGTCCGGATGAACGCGACGTTCTGGATCGAGACCGTGGAGCATCTGATCCACATTCCGGTCTTCAAGCCCGGCGAGGGACCTTTGAGAATCCCGGGCAGGCCCGGAATGAACGGGCCGGTGTTCACCGGTAAGCCGCCGCGCGAGATCCCGGCGCCCATCACCATCAAGGTGTTCTCGACGCAGATCCAATATTCTCAGGTGGTGTTCCTCAACTTCGCCGGGCTGACATGGCCCCATGTCTCGGTGGCGACGCTCTCGCAGGCGAGTGATGTGCCGATCCCGATAACCGCCTGGCCATAAGGCGGCGGCGATATCACTGTAGCGCTGATCGGCGGCGGCGCTGCAGGACCGTGGATCGCCGGCGACACATGACGCAACGGGCAGTTACAGATTGACGGCCTCGACAACGACAACGCGCGTCAACGAATCCTCCGGCAAAATCGCTGGAGAATCATAGCATCCGGGCCGTTTTCACACCGCCTAGGTCAAAAATAGTTCAGGGAACATGCGCCGTTGCCGCGAAACGGACACTCCTGATCGATCGCATGTGACCCGGAGCAATATCCGAAGCCTGGTCGATCAGGAGGATGCTGTGGCTTTTGGCTTCGACCGGCGAGCGGGACTGCTGTCGTGGCTGCGCCGCAGACGGGCTCCTCCCGACCGCTTGTTTGCCTTCGCAGACGATTTCTGCTGAGACGGCTGGCGCGATACCGGGGTTTTCCGTTTGGCGCCGTCGGGCATTCTGCTTTTTTCGGGCAGCACAAGCAGTGGGGTATCTCCCCCGCTGTTGAGCCCGACCAGAAAGTCCATTCCCGCGCGCATCACGTGCTCGGCGGCGAGCGTGGCGGCGGTGCGCTCGTCGCCCTCGATGATCGCGCGCAGGATCGCTGCGTGCTCCTCCCACGAACGGGCCTGCCGGGTGGGATCCATCGGTGCGAACAGCATCGCGGTGCGCTCCCGCAGCCTCTGCAAGATGTCGCCCAGAACCGTGTTTTGTCCGGCGGCCGCGAGTTCGCCGTGGAAACGCTGGTTGAGATCGGACAGCAGATCGAAGCGCTTGGCCGCGACCGCGGCCGTGCCCTTGTTCAGCACCGCCTCGATGCGCTTGATGATCTGCCCGTCCTGGCGGCGCGCCGCGAGCCTTGCATTCTGCCCCTCCAACAGGGCCCGCACCTCGATGGTCTCGCGCGCTTCCTGTTCCGTCATGGTCGCGACCGCAGCACCGCGCCGCGCGGTCACTTCGATCAGGCCTTCGGAGGCGAGCGCCCGGATCGCCTCGCGCACGGGATTGCGGGAGACCCCCAACTCATCGGCAAGGTGGCCTTCGACCAGACGTTCGCCCGGCTTCAATCGCCCGGACAAGATGGCTTGACGCAGCTCCATGACCACCCGGTCGTGAAGCGGAGATTGCTCCTCGCCGAGCCGACGCCTGGTTATTCCGGTCGTGGGCGCCATGTCGTCAATCTATCTCCATAAAATCATAGTCAGCGCGCCCGCAGGGTGCAATGCATTGAGGCGGATCAAATGCTCGCTGGTCTGACGCTGACCTCGATGCAGCTTGCCGACTCGCTAGTCTACTGCAATCCGTTGCTTATGCCAGCCGCTGCCACCCAAGGCTTGCTTCCGAAGGCTTGCTTCCGAAGGCTTGCCTCCGAAGGCTTGCGCGTCACGGCGCGGCCCGATCGTGCTTGCCGCGCGCTTTGCGATGGCCCATCGTCCGGAAGTCGCAGGCCGGCACCGCTGCCGGCGCATGCGGGAGTGCGGGCATCGCCTGCGTGACGATGCCGGCTCGCTGCCCTCTACTGTAGCGGCGGCTCGGACGGCGTCGCCGCCTCCACGGGCGCCGGCTCGCCGCGCGGGGCGGACGCATTTCGCTCCGCCAGCGGCACCCAGGATACGCTGACGTCGCCGTTCAGGAAGGTCTGGCAGGCCATGCGGTAGCCGGCCTTGAATTGTTCTTCGGTCAGATGCTTGCGTTCTTTGGGCTTGATGGCATCGGTATGCTCCAGCCCCTGCTCGATCCTGCATTTGCAGGTGCCGCACAGCCCCCCGCCGCACTTGAAGGGAATGCCGCCCTGCTCGCGCAGCGAAACCCGCAGCAGATTGCTGTTCTCCGGCGCGCTGGCCACCTTGCCGTTGTTCGTCAGGAATGTGACTCGAATCATGTCGTGCCAGAATCATGCATTTGCCAAGATGGCATCAGTTTGCAGGCAGCGCCGTCTTGCGCAGCTCCGTCTGCATGTGACCGAAACTGGTGAGGTGACGGAGCTCGTCGAACGCCTGCTCGGTGGTCTCGAATTTTTCCAGGAATTTGGAAGGCACGTCGTTGACGATTGCAGTGTCGTCCTCGATGACGCGGATCTTGGTGCGCTCCTCGAGCAGTTCCGCAATCACGAAATGCGCCTTGGTCTGCCCGTAGAACAGATAATCATAGGCTTCCAGCGGCCGCAGGCCGCGGGCGGCCTCGGTCCTGAACTGCCCGGGCTTGCTCGTCAGGATGACATACATCGCAATTCCCCTTTGTCGTTCGCAACATGTCGTTCGCAACACACCGTTCGCAACGCGTCGTCAGCGGCCGCGAGCCTTACGGAACGGCGGGCGCCGCCGGCTCAATCGGAATCTTGTCCTGCTCCAGCTCCACATCGTGGCTGATCCAGAGCTGGCAAACCAGGCGGTAGCCTTCGTCGAGCCCTGGACCCAACCGCTTCCTTTCCTTCCAGTTCGGCTCAGGCAATTGCTCGGCGCCCTTGAGAACACGGCAGGCGCATTTCCCGCACTTGCCCATCCCGCACCCAAATCGCAGATGGGGAAAGGGAAACTGCTTGATACCCGCCCGCACGACGAGATTGGTGTTCTCCGCGACCTCGCCCTGATAGGCGTGGCCGTCCCGATGAAAGGTGATGGTCGGCACAGAATCAGGCCTGCAGCAGCTGGCGTTCGCTGTGCTGCACTTTCGGCTCGACGTTCTCGATCTCGCTGATCGGAATGTCCTTGGCGACATAGTCCCAGTACAGCGCGGTGGTGTACAACAGCCGCATCTGGGCGCCGATCTCGCAGATCTTCAGGCAGCGCTGTTGCAGCTCGACGGTGTTGGCATGCTCGAGCACGATCTGATAGCCGCGCTCGCCATGGATCTCGTCGGATACGATGTGGAGATCGAAGAATTCGACCTCCTCGTCGGTGAATTTGTATTTCTCGCGCAGCGTCGGCGTCTGCTTGCGGTAAATCGACGGCACCTGCGACTCCAGGCCAACCACGAGACCGGCAACCGCGACGATCGGATCTTCGCGCATCGCCACCGAATAGCACCAGCTCTGCAGGCCGCGCGTGGTCGCGGTCATGTTGTCGGGATCCTTGACGCGCGCGCGCGTCGTGCCACAGGCTTCGGCAAACCGGATCAGGAGGTCGGTATGGCGGTCGCCGCCGATCTCTTCCTCATACATGTTGGCGAGCAGGAAATCCTTGGCCTCGGTGTAATGCTCGGGCATCCGCGCGTAGATGTAAGCCAGATAGTCCGCGAACGGTCCGACGTAGTGATAGTGATTCTCCGCCCACTTGGCGAGATGCGCGCGGCTCAGCTTGCCTGAGGCCCAGGCGATGCTGAACGGTGCCTTGTTGGCGCTCTTGCCCTTGATTGCATTCTCGAGAGCCGTGCGGAATTCCACGTGATTCATCAATTCTGGCATCGTCGCGCTCCTTTGTGGACGTCGGGCGGCTTGAAGAACCGGCACCGGATGGCAGGTCAAAAAGTGTATACAATATGTAAAAACTGTCAATCGGTGCGTTGCCCATCTTGCGCGCAATATCCTAGGGAAAGGCCTAAAAATAAAGCACTTCAAAATAGCGCTTGCGCCGACGGATACAGTATACAATCCTTGAAATATGGATCGGCAGGCCGGTTCCAGCCAGGGGGAAGAATGAGTCAGCATGTCACGATCACCGCCGCTCACTGGGTCTATCTCGCCGGCGTGATGGCCGTCGTGCTGACAATGGTGCTGCGCGCCAACGTGGTGGTGCCTTCGATCGTCGCCACCTTCGCTGTCGCGCTGGTGTGGACGCACAGCCCGGTGAGCGCGCTTGGCAGCATCTTCAATGCAAGCTTCGTCGCGGCAAAGGAGCTGTTCAACATCTTTCTCGTGATCGCCCTGATCACGTCGCTGTTGAACGCGCTGAAGTCGCTGCGCTCCGACGTGCTGATGGTGCAGCCGTTCCGGACCGTGATGACCAATGGCCATACCGCGTTTTTCGTCATTTCTGCCGTGACCTACGTGATCTCGCTGTTCTTCTGGCCGACGCCGGCCGTTCCGCTGGTCTCCGCGGTGCTGTTGCCCGCGGCGATCATCGCAGGCCTGCCGCCGATTGCAGGCGCCATGGCGATCGCGATCGCCGGTCAGGGCATGGCCTTGTCGTCCGACTACGTCATCGGCGTCGCTCCCGGCATCAGCGCCAAGGCCGCGGGTGCCGCGGTCAGCGCCGCAGCGGTCGCCGACCGCGCGCTGTCGCTGTCGCTGATCACAGGCGGCGTAGCCTTGCTGCTCGCCTATCTCTCCATACGCAAACTCATTCGCCCGGGCAGCGAAGCCTTGCTGGTGCGCTGGCAGAGCCAATCGACCAACGGCGAACTCGAACGGCTGGAAGCCGTCGGCAGCTTCGACAAGGCAGAGATCGCGCGCAGCACCGGCGCCAGCTATGAAGAGCCGCCCGCCGCCGACACCCAGATCTGGACCGACCTGCCGCTCATGGGCAAGCGTCGCGCGGGCTGGTCAAAACTGTTCGCCATTCTCACGCCTGGTGGTTTCGCGGCGGTGATCGCGGTGATGGTGCTGCCGAAAATGGGTGCAGGCGGCGCTTTTCTGCCGGCGCTCAAGGGCGGCGACGCAGCCGCCCTGGTCGGTGGCATGGGCGCCGCGCTGATGATCCTGGCAACGCTTGCCGCCGAAGGCCCGCGCCGGAGCCTCGACGTCTGCGCCGACCATATCACCGACGGCTTTGTGTTCGCCTTCAAGGCGATGGGGTCGGTCCTGCCGATCGCCGGTTTCTTCTTTATGGGCGCGGGTGGCGATCTCGCCGCCGGCGTTCTCAATGTCCCGGTCGGCGAAGCGCCGCCGCTATTGTTCAATTTGATCCAGGCAGCCCAGGCATGGATTCCGCACAATCACGTGCTGGTGGCGTTCGGCGTTCTGATCGTCGGCATGATCACCGGCGTCGACGGTTCCGGTTTCGCGGGTCTGCCGCTCACCGGTTCGCTGGCGGGCGCGCTTGGACCCACCGTGCGGTTTGACGTGACCACCCTGTGCGCGGTCGGACAGATGGGCGCGGTGTGGACCGGCGGCGGCACCTTGATCGCGTGGTCGTCGCTGATCGCGGTGGCCGGGTTCGCCCGCGTGTCGGTGCTGGACACGGTGCGGGCGCTGTTGCTGCCCGTGCTGGCCGGCCTGTTCGTGTCGACCGTCTGCGCCGTCCTGTTCTGGAGCTAGAGCATGATTCGGACCCGAAGGGCCGCGTTAGCGCAAAGTGAAAACCGGTTTTCCGAGGAGATCACGCTCAAACAAGGAAATGAGATCATGATGCGATTCAACTTAATCGCATCATGATCTAGAGAAAGGCACCATCGTCATGTCCAATACCGCGACGCGGGAAGCGAGCGCCCGCACGGCGTCCACCGAGATCGAAGCGTTCTGCAACCATATCGACGGACAATGGTCGGCCGCCGAGAGCGGCGCGCAGTTCGACGACGTCAATCCGGCCGATAGCGGCGACATCGTCGGGCGCTTTCCCGCTTCATCGGAAGCCGATGCCGAGGCCGCCGTCCGCGCCGCATCGAGAGCCTTTGCAAGCTGGAAGAAGACGCCGATCTCGACCCGGGCGAGGATTCTCAACCGGGCTGCGGATTATCTCGACGCCCACGTCGAGCGCTTCGCCGCGGAACTGACGCGGGAAATGGGCAAGGCGCTCAATCTGAGCAAGGACGAGATCCTGCGCTCGGCGCAGACGCTGCGCTTCTATGCCGTCGAAGGCCAGTCGTTTGCGGGCGAGACCTACCCCAACGACGATGCCGACATGATCGTCTATACGCAGCGCGAACCGCTGGGCGTGGTTTCGGTGATCACGCCATGGAATTTTCCAATCTCGATACCGGCTCGAAAGATCGCGCCGGCGCTGATCGCGGGCAACACGGTGGTATTCAAGCCGTCGTCGGATGCGCCGCTCTCAGGCATGCGTCTCACCGAGGCCTTTGTTGCCGCAGGGCTGCCGAAGGGCGTCCTCAATTTCATCACCGGAAGCGCGGCCGAGATCGGTCCGACCATCACGGTGCGGCCCGAGGTGCGCGCGATATCCTTCACCGGCTCGACCCGTGCCGGTGAAGAGATCCATCGCTCGGTGAGCTTTGCCACCCGCACGCAGCTCGAGCTCGGCGGCAAGAACCCGCTGATCGTGATGGAGGATGCCGACCTCGACAAGGCCGTCGATCTGGCCATCAAGGGCGGCTTGTCGCTCTCTGGCCAGGCCTGCACCGGAACCAGCCGTGTGCTTGTCATGAAAGAGATCAAGGCTGCTTTCATCGAGAAGCTGGTGGCAAAAGTGAAAGCCCTGAAGATCGGCAGCGGCATGGTCGCGGGCCACGACATCGGTCCGCTGGCGACCGCACGGCAGCTGGAGACCGTGCTGCGCTACATCGAGATCGGCAAGCGGGAGGCGACCTTGCTGTGCGGCGGCGAGCGCCTGACCGGCCCCGGTTACGAAAGCGGCCATTACGTCTCGCCCGCCATCTTCAGCGATGTCACCAACGCCATGCGGATCGCGCGCGAGGAGATCTTCGGCCCGGTCATCGCCCTGATTGAGGTCACGAGCTACGCGGACGCGATCGCCAAGGCCAACGACACCGAATATGGCCTGTCGGCGGCAATCGCGACGCGCAATCCGCGCTACATCCACGACTTCGCCAACGATATCGAATCCGGAACCGTCAAGATCAATCGCACGACCACCGGAAACCTGATCAACGCGCCGTTTGGCGGCCTGAAACGATCCAGCACCTCGACGTTCCGCGAGTCCGGACGCACGGGCCTGGAGTTTTACACCCAGATCAAGACGATCTATCGCGGCTGCTGATGGGGCCGGCTCGAACCACCCTTCCCTTCTTGCCATTCGAACCGACAGGACAACGCCATGAGACCTTCATTCAAGCTGGAACTAGAGGAAGCACGCCACATGGTCGCGGCGGCGATCCGCAAGGCCAAGGATATCGGTGTGCTGCAAACCGTCTGCGTCGTCGACGAAGGCGGCTATCCGCTGGCGCTGGAACGCATGGACCGCGCCAGGGTGACCGGACCCCAGATCGCGTGGAACAAGGCCTTTACCGCGGCCGGGCACAAGCGCGCGACGCATCTGTTCAATCAGATGCCGAACGGTCCGGCGCTGCCGGGTAACGAAGCGTTCGGCATTCAATGGAGTTTCGAGGGCAAGTTCGCCGTTTTCGTTGGCGGCTTTCCCATCGTCGTGGACAACGAAGTCGTCGGCGGCGTGGGCTTGAGTGGCGGCAACGGCGAACAGGATACCGCCTGCGGTGTAGCTGCGCTGCAAGCCCTGCAGGATTTATTGACGCTGAGCAACCATCGCGTTCTGGTCCAGGCCGACATCAAGATGTGATGGCATGTCGATGCGCAGACGGCGGCTTCGATGTCCGTGGACGACGTTGCCGGTTTTGCCGGCCGTCCGCCGCGGCTTCAGGGATCTTTCGCGGCGACGCCGTATTGGAGACGCGCCATATCGGGGGCGCCATATTGGGGTCGTGGGGCGCGACCCTCCAGTGGGCTTTGATCAGCTGCGGCGGCCTGCGCCGGTCCATCCGCTCTGACCCGGGGCGAGGACGACGACGGTCGCGCCTTGTTTCACTCGATCAAAAAGATCGATGACATCCTCGTTGGTCATGCGGATGCAGCCGGATGATATGGCCTGGCCGATATATTCCGGCTGGTTGGTGCCGTGTATGCGATACAGGGTATCCTTGTTGCCCTGGTAAAGGTAGAGCGCCCGTGCGCCCAGCGGATTGGCTGGGCCGCCGGGGATGCGGGGCGGATAAGGGCCGAGACGCGCCTGGATATCCGGCGTCGGGATCCAGTCAGGCCATTCAGCCGTCCGGCCCACCGTGGCGACGCCGGAGAAGGCCATCGCTTCCTCCCCCACCGCCACGCCATAGCGGATCGCCTTGCCCCCGGCCAGCACGTAGTAGAGATAACGCGCGTCGGTATCGACCAGGATCGATCCCGGCCGCTCCTTGTACGGATAGTCGACAATGTGCCGACGATATTGCTCCGGAATGTCCGCCCGCGCGTAAGGCGCATCGGCCAGCAACTGCCGGTCCCTTGGAGTGAGATTCGCATCCGACGACGGCGACAGCGTCGCTTGCATGCAACCGCCGAGCGCCAACCCGAGCAGCCCCACGACCAACAACGCGAGCCCGGACCTCGGCACCGCCTGTCCTCCAAAGCGTGACTTCACCGTCATTTGTTCCTCGAATAGTGCAGAAATCAAGGCAGACCGGCGCGCTTTCCGTTCAGAGCAGCTTGGCGCGGACAAACAGCACGCGCAAGGCGTTCGTTTGTCGCCTGTACCGTCAGCATCGCATTGCCGGCTGCATCCTGGAGCCAGCCCACCGCATCCTCATGAAGCGACCTGAACTCCATCCACTCGACGGAACTCAGATTTGTTATGAACCGATAGGCCTGGCCGACAGTGCCAATGGAAACCGGCCTGCCGTTCAGGCTGATCTTGAACGTCGTCATCAGCGGCGTGTCGGAATTTGATGCTTCGCTCATGACCCGGTCGTGGTACGGGAGCGGCGAAAGCAATTCGAAATCTTCCCGCTGCCGTTCATTGCTTTATGTGAGACCAGCTACTTCATGTGGGGCAGCCGCCCTGCCATCAGGTTGACTGCCGCGACGCCGGCTTCACATCGCCAAGCCTTCTTTCTTCAGGTCGTCTTTCCTCAAGTTTCGGCACAACGACGAGGCGCCTTATCTCACCGTTTGAGAACGCCTTCAAAAACTTCTCATAATTCTTGATCGACACGCAGCCGTTTGAATCGCCCTTGGGGCCAAGCATATAACTATGCGCAAGCAATCCGGACCGCCCCAGCGTGCCATTATCGCCCACCGGGATCATGCGCAGCGCCTGGACACCGTGAAATGATGCTTCTCGCGGCTTCAAGTCATAGACATTTGGCGGCGTCGCGCCGACATTCGGCTCGTTCACGTGTGCCGGATCGTCCATCAGGCCACCAAAGCCTGAATGCGCTTCGAGCTTTGATCCGTCCGGCATGTAAACGGCGCGCGCCGAGATGTCATAGACGGCGGTAGCGTTGTCGTAGCCAAGCGACGCGAGGTCTGGCCCCCTGCCGAGGAGGCCGCCATCGGGAACCAGCGAGGCAAGCGTGATGCGCCCCGGCAACAGGTCAGAAAGCTTGTCCAATAAAGTGCGATTGTCCAACGCACGATTTTCGGCACGCGCGTTGGCGATGTCGTTCTTCAAGTCCAGGCCTGCCTCGACCGGACGGGACCTCGGAAGGGGAACGGCAGGGCCGCTCGATGGCCTCGGTTCTTCGGTAACAGCCGCCTGCCAGTCCTGAGACTGTAGTTTCCGGGCGAGATGGTCTTTGGCCTGTTGAAATCTGATCTCGAGTTCCGAAGGAAAGGAACGAACGAGGGAACGCGGCGGGCTGTCCGTGGAAGGCAGGCTGGGCGCCGGACCTACCGAGAACCGGTCGTCAAACGATGACGAATGGATTTCGTTCGGAGAAGCGGCGCCCGACGCCCGGGCAGCCGGATCGAAATCTTCCGTCCAGACCGCCATCCCCGAGGCTAATGCGAATGCACCAATGCCCAATGCGATGGTGCCGGACAATGAAAAGCCACGTTCCGCCGACGGAACTATGCCAGCTTTCCCCGTGACGTAGGCCATCCATTCCCCCGGTTCGCCGCCTTGGAGAACCACCTGCGAGACTCACCAAAAAACGCCGTATAATGGCAGCCAAACTGCGGCATAATCGAGACAGCCGGCGGCGTTCCTCGCCGATATGGGGAGCGCCGGGGGTCTTTGCTCAAATTGCGCTGATCAGCGACTGCCCGGTGCGCGCCGGACCGGGACCCCGTGGTGCAGTCCGGGCTCAGCGACCACGGGGTTGGAAAGTCAGTGGGCCAACGGGTCCGGCCGCATCTGGACCTTGAAGACTTTTGGATAGGCCTCGGTACCGCCCTCGCTGTGAAAATTCGCGCGTGTGCCCGAGGTGGTCCAGATGCCGCGACCTTTCCAGCCGGCCGACGGGTCGTCGATCCGCCCGTCGACATTCTTGGTGAAGAATCCAAGCGGATAAGGCACGCGCATGGTGACGAATTCGCCGTTCACCAGAGCCAGCAACGACTCGCCTCCATTCGCCTCGGCGATCGGCACATTGGCGCCGAGGCCGAGAACGTTGTAGCGATCGACCCACACGTAATAAGCGTGGTTGGCGCTGCCCTTGGGGTCCAATCCCCTGAATTGCGGGCCGGGCAGCCGATAGAGCTTCCAGCCCTCCGGACATTGCTTGCCGTCCGCAGTGGTGGGGCCGGCGAGCGGCCCCTTGCACAACTTGCGGTCGAAGCTCGCGAGCTGCCCGCTCGACAGCGCGGTCCAGACCACGCCGTCCAGTCCGATATCGATGCCGCGCGGGCCGAAGGTGCCTTCGGGCGGCTGATAGACTTCGGCCAAAGCGGTGTTGGCCGGATCGGGCCCGGGCATGACACGGACGATGTAGCCGGGCTGATCGATGCGCGAGAAGCCGCGGTCCATCGCCTGCCCCCAGATGGAATCATCCACGGGGCTCGGCATGATGCCGTAGAACGAGGCCAGAATCCTCTTGTCCTTGGTCGGATCGACCGGATCCTTAACGCCGACGAAGGCATCCCGCTTGCCATTGCCGTTGGTGTCGATGACGAGCGGAGTCCAGCCCTGCGAGGCGACGCCGTCGCCGGTCTCGCGGAATTTCCTGGTGTTGAGCCATCCGACGATGCCGCCACCGAGGCCCGGGCCGCCGGCGCTCATCCACAGCGTGTCGTTGGCATCGTGCGCGAAATAAAGGTGATGGGACGTGAAACAGGTATTGATCAGGTCCCATTTACCCGTCGCCGGATCGAACCGCGACAGCTGGCGCAGCGAGGTCGCCTGCGGGTCGACCTTCGCAGAGGGAAGACTTGACCCCTGCTTGCAATAATCGGGATTTTGCGGCGGCCGCAGCCGCGCGGTGAACCAGACCTTGCCGGCCTCGTCCATCATGACGTTGTGGATGCTGGTGTGACCATCCCAGATGGGCTCGTCCCCCCAATAGGCTGACGGACCGCGCGGGGCGTCCTCCGATGATGGGGTTTTCGGATCGAGATAGGGTTCCCTGATGGTCGAGGTGACGTTCTTGACGGGATCGAGGGTCGGAATGAGATCGGTGCTTTCTTCCGGCGAGCCGTAGATCAGGCCGTTGGCGTTCACCGTCGGATTGCGTTTGTCGGTCGAGATCGCGTCGTGCTGGTAATGCGTAGGCGTTGCCCAATCCCATTCGGTGTAGACGACGTTTCGTTCAATGCCCTTCGGCCGCTCAGGCTTGTCGAAAGGCAGCGCGCCGGCTGCGATCCGGTCGGTCCATTTGGAGAACAGCGAATAGACCTTGTCCGGTCCCATGCTGCCAAGCACGGTCGCCATGTATCCCTGGGCTTGCCCCGCCTGCGTGCGGAGCGCCCATGCCGTAACCGAATCGGTGCCTTCCATGAACTGCTTGGGTATTTCACGGATGCCGCGCGTGCCGAGCCCATGGCACGACTGGCACATGTTCTTGACGGTATCGACCCACTGCGCCTGGGACTTCATGGTCTCCGGCATCCTGTTGCCCTTGTCGCCGGTCCCGGGAAACTCCTCGGGCGCCGGGATGTCGAGCATCGAATACCAGTACATCCCGGGATAGAGCTGAGCTGCGGCGGCTGCGGAAGGCGAAGGCTCCGCCTTGAAGTCGAGCAGCTTGCCGGGACGAGCTTCCTGCTGCCTGGTGTCCTGCAAGCCGTAGCCGCGAACCCAGACCTTGTAGCCCGCATCCGGAAGATCGGGGATGACAAAGCGGCCCTGGTCGTCGGTCACGACAATCTTGGCATATTTGGTCGGGAGATCCTTTGTCTCCGCGATCACCCAAACGCCCGCTTCGGGTCCCTTTTCGCCGATCACCTGGCCACCGATGTCGTGCGCGGTGATCTCGACATTTGCCGCCAAAACGGCGCCCGGCGGCAGCAAAGAACTGATTCCAAGCCACACGGCAGCGATCTGCTTCAGTTTCATGTTTTCTCCGGGACCGGCCGCGGCACTCCGGCTGCGGTCATCTATCAAATTGATCATTCGATCAATTGAACGTCCACTTCAGAGTGTCAAGTGCGCTTTGCCTCGCGGCCCCGTGCAATCGGCGATAAGCCAAGCTCATTTCACCTTATTGCATTTGCGATCCCACGCGGTGGACCAATCAGGCAGCACCGGCTCGGCGTTCCCGCTCGGATCGCCGGTTCGATGATAGAGACGTGCTTAACTCTGGATCACGCGGCGAGCAATTCATCGCGGCATGTCCGAGCATTACTTCTTGACCGGCCTTCTCGGACTGACTTTCCTTGTCGCCGTCTTGCCTCCGCCCTCCCCTCCGCCCTTGCCTTCGCTCTCCAGCGCCTTCCGCACCTGCTCGAACTCCTGCAGCGAGGCCTTGTCGGCGCGGGGAAAGTGCAGGTTGAGGGTCTCCAGCGCGCTGACGATCGCCGAGCCGATCACGACCCGCGCGAACCATTTATGATCGGCCGGCACCACGTACCATGGCGCATGCGCCGTCGAGGTATGCCGGACGATGTCCTGGTACACCGCCATGTACCGCGGCCACAGCGCGCGCTCGCTGATATCGTTCATCGAGAATTTCCAGTTCTTCGCGGGCAGGTCCAGCCGGTCGAGAAACCGCTCGCGCTGCTCGCCTTTCGAGACGTTGAGGAAAAACTTCAGGATCACGGTGCCGTTGCGCGCGAGGTAGCGCTCGATCGCGGCGATATCGGCGAACCGCTCGCGCCAGATGTTCCTGGTGACCAGCTTGTGGGGGATCTTCTCCTCGGCGAGGAATTCCGGGTGCACCCGCGTCACCAGGCATTCCTCATAATAGGACCGGTTGAAGATGCCGATGCGGCCGCGCTCCGGCAGCGCAATCATGCTACGCCACATG
>JBKQRS010000528.1:0-2693 GCA_052143915.1 Bradyrhizobium sp. | reverse complement strand
ATCCCCCAAAATCAGCGTTGAATCTGATTTGCCCCCTCTTGGGAATCCCAAATCCCTAAATCGTCACCACGACCTAGCACTACTTTGGCAGATTTATTCACGCCGCTGCTTTCCGCCGATTTGTCTTCTGCAGTACGGGCATCGCTGAGGTCGTGGTTGAACGATGAGATCGACGATGGCTTGGCGTACGGCCGGCAGGCTCGGCTGAGGCGGTGGACCGTTGATTCTTTTTTTTCCGCCCCGCTTGTGCGAGACGGCGATGCTGGAGGAATGCGTAAGCGATCATGGTCATGAGCGCATGACGATGAAGGCCCTGCCAGGATCGTCCCTCGAAGTGATCAAGCCCGAGTTCCTCTTTCAACTGCTGATGGGCCTGTTCGCAAATCCATCGCGCTTTGATCGTGGCAGCTAACGTGCGCAGATTCGTCTTGGCCGGCATATTGGCGAGATAATATTTCTTCTCTCCCGACGTTCTGTGTTCGCCGATGAGCCAGGCTTCGTCCCCCGGAAGATGCTGCTGGCCCTTGTCCTTGATCCGCTGCGGAGGTCCATCAGCGGTCCGCACGCGAACCGCGGCGAAGCGAGCTTCCAGCCGGCCCTTGGTCCCGTTTCGCCAACTCACATTTTGCCACTTGGCATTGGCCAGCATGTCTTCGGCCGCCGTCGACAATACATCGGGAATGTGCCGCTTGCGGGGACGACCCCGACCGGCAACCGGCCAGATCAGTTTTACCCCGACCGGATAAACCTTCTGGTGACGAGGGATACCGACGGCCCAGGCCAGGCCGCGTGTCGTGAGCCCCTGACGGAACGGCGCGCTGAGGCCGTAACCGGCATCCGCCAGCACACAGCCGAAGCGCATACCGGCCGCCATCACGCGATCGATCTCCGCCAGGGCGATCTCTGGCTTGGTCCGCGCTGCGCGGTGCTCGACTGGAACGCCCGCACGCTTCAAACGCGCCGGATTACTCGTCCAACTCTCGGGAACGAAGAGACGTAATGCCACCATGACCGGCACTTCACCCCGCGCAAGCGTCAGCGACACCAATGTTTGGCAATTGGCCGTCTTGCCGAGAGACGAGGCATATTGTGGAGCGACACCAACCGAACGATCGCCCTTCTTCGGCATCGCCGTGTCGTCGATGACCAGCACTGCATCTTTGCCACCGACGAGACGGTCGGCTTGAACAAGCAATTCTGCCTCCAATGGCGCCGCATCCCAGACGCCATCAGCGATGAAATGGTGCAACTGGTCATACCCGCCCGGTGCCAGCCGCGCCGCCATCGGCTGGACGCTCTTGCGATCGCCCGGTCCAATCAATCCCGAGATATAAAGCGGACACATCCGCCGCCGCGCCTTGTGACCTAAACGATCCAGGAATGGCTTGAGCCAGCGTCCAAGCTCGTCTTCCCACTTCGACTTCGTGTCCACCATGGTCGGCCCTCCAAAAGCCGACCACCCATGAATCATTGAAAATCTGATTCGGGAATCCAGTTTCGCCAATCAATCGCCAAAATCTGCCAAAGTAGTGCTAGTGCGTACTCATAAATCTTCATGGATGTCCGCTTCGCACCGACACCGACCGCCTTTGTGCAACCGCAGCAAATGACGCGGTGGGCCAGAAGCTGCCGTGGCTCGTGCCGCCGAAAAGTATGCGCGCCGCATCGATGCTGACTGCTGCTGACAGGACGCTGTCAGCAGCACGGTGTTACGAGGCGATTGTCGCAAGGGAGCCATACGGAACCTGCAGGAGATCGCATGAAATTTGCTTCGACCCGTCTGATTGCTGCTGACATCAAGGCGCTTGTCAGTTTTTACGAGAATGTGACAGGCAAAACGGCGGAGTGGCTGGCGCCTGTGTTCGCCGAAATAGTCACCCCTTCGGCAACGCTCGCCTTCGGTAGCGTCGAGACGGTAGGGCTATTTAAGGAGGGGAGCGCAGAGCCTGCTGCCAATCGAACCGCTATTATCGAGTTCCAAGTTGATGACGTGGAGGCCGAGTTTGCGAGATTGAAAGATCAAGTGGAGGTGGTGCACGAGCCGAGGCTGATGCCTTGGGGAAACTGCGCTGCTCAATTTCGCGATCCCGAAGGAACGCTCGTGGGACTTTACACGCCTGTCAGCGAAGCCGCCAAAAAACGGTTTGGGTCGCGATGAATTGGGAAAGAAGATTTCGTCTTCCTTCCTCGGTTAGGCCGGTCCCCTGTGGACAGGCCCTCCATCGGCTGACGTCGGTCTCGGGTCATTTTCGACGGATTCGGCAGGGGGTTCGGTTGGTTGATGTCCGCTTCTGCCCATAAGCGCAAACCCTGGGCTGGCTGGCCCAAGGGGATCGTTGCATTTAGCGAGATCCCCGTGATTCAAGCTCTCAAACTGGGGCTCGAATCATGCGCTACGAACTCGCCGGACTACCATCAAGCCGATGCTGCCGAACAAGCCGCGAGGCGTTCCTCGGGTGAACGACCGCCGTGTCCTCAATGGCATTTTCTGGGTGGGGCTGGCGCGCTCGGAGAGATTCGAACTCCCGACCCTCGGATTCGAAGTCCGAATGACTGTTAATCAAATCAAAGACTTAGGCGACCTATGTTGCAGTGGTGTTGTAACTAGCTGCCGAGAAGCCGAAATTGAATATCTTCGGCGGCGCGCTGGTCGCCTTCGGCATCTGCAAAAAGGTGGCCATACGTGTCGAAGG
>JBKQRS010000527.1:0-2872 GCA_052143915.1 Bradyrhizobium sp. | reverse complement strand
ACCAAAACGCTCTACAAGACCATCGGAGGGCGAGGTCAGGACACGCGTCTGCGAGACACGACTAACTTCCTGTCTCCAGCAAATTCAAAGCTCCGGCATCGTCCGGGGCTTTTTTGTACCAGCGACGTCGAACCGAGTCCGGTAATGGGTCATTTTCAGACCTCGGCGTAGGCGCCGTTGATAGCGTAGATGGGCTGGCTACTTGGCATGGGCTGGCCGCCGTGCCACCCTGGACACAGGCGTACTGCATTGAACAAACGTGCCATGGGAGGAGACCGCTCTGTACCGCCATGTCGTATCTCTATGCTCGATCGCGATCGCCGTACTCAGCGCCGCATCGGCCGCTCGAGCTGCCGAATCCGAACGATGCCAGGAGTTGGGTCGCCGGTTTGAAGCCGCGAAACCGCAGATCACCGCGATCGAAGTGTCGTTGACGCTATTTTCGGCTGCGGACGGCAATTGTGTCGCCCTGGCGTCCGAACTACTGGATTACGGCGCGTCTATCGACGCGCGTGACCGGTTTGGCGCCCGGCCGCTTAGTCATGCCGCGAAGTTCGGTCATCTTGAGATGGTCGACCTTTTGCTGGCGCGTGGCGCCCCGATCGATGCACGCAATCTCGCCGGCGCCACTGCGCTGTATTTTGCCGCCGAAGGCGGCCGCACGTCTGTCGCTCAGCGGCTGATCGAACGCGGCGCCGACGTCAATCTCACCGGACGCAGCGGGATCTCTCCGGTTGCTGCCGCCGCCTACGCCGGTAACGATGCGATCGTCGAAGCGTTGCTCGCAAATGGGGCCGACGAGCGGATGCCCGACGAAACCGGAAAACCGCCGATCGTCTATGCAGCGGCCGGCGCCCGGCTCGACGTCGTGAAGCGGTTGTTGGCGCGAAAGATGGATGTCAACGCCCGCTACCCCAATGACCTCACCTTGCTGATGTGGGCGGCGGGCCCGGATGAGAAGGTCCCGGAAGCGCAGGCGATTGAGGTTGTTACCTATCTGCTGGACGCTGGCGCGCATATCGATGATCGAGATGACCGCGGCCGCACGGCTCTTATGATTGCGGCCGAAGGCGGCCATGCCGAAATCGCCAACTTACTGCTGGCGCGAGACGCCGACCCGGCTCTCAGGGACAAAGCCGGAAAACGCGCTGCAGATCTCACCGTGCTGTCTTCGCTGCGCGACCGGCTGACGCCGCGCTGAGGACCGCTTACAGACCCGACAGAAATTCCTCCAGCGCCGCGAGATCGTCGGGCGTGGTGGCGAGCATCAGGTCGGACATGCCGGGATTGTTGCCGCGTGCGCGGGAGCGGAAGTCGGCAATTGTTTTGGTCAAGTATTCCCTGCTCTGGCCCGCCAACCGGGGCACAGTCCCGTCGCCCTGAAATTGATCGAGGTGGCAGCCGGTGCAGCCCACCGAGCGGTCGGCGCTCAGGGCCCGCGCCGAAACGTCCTTCGGCGACCGGGGCTGGCCCAGGTCAGGCCACGGCCTTTTCGAGAAATATTCCGCGATCGCAAGCATGTCATCCTTCTCAAGGGATGAAGCGATCGGCTGCATGATCTCGCTCTTGCGGTCACCGCGTTTGAAATCGCGGAGCTGGATGTAGATGTATCCGAGTTGTTGTCCCCAGATGACGGGAATCGTCTTGTCGACCGGCTTGCCGTCCTGACCGTGGCAGCCAGCGCAGACTTCCACTTTTTCGGCGATGCCCTGGGCGACGGCCGGCGCGGCGCCTGCGCCCAACAATACTCCGAGGATGACCACGCCGCGATTCAACCAGCCCAACTTGCCGCGCATCAATTTCATTCCAATTAAGCCCTAACAGAAGCGGGGCCGTGACCGGCCCCGCTTTGGTAACCAATATAACGTCCGCTCGTTCAATCGAGCGTAAAGGCGATAATGTTGTTGCCGCGGCGGAAATTGACCTGGGTGTTGCCGCCCGCGCCGACCACGACATATTGCTTGCCGCCCACCGTATAGGTGGAGGGTGGAGCATTGACGCCCGCACCGGCGCGGAAGCTCCACAATTCCTTGCCGTTGGACGAATTGTAGGCCGCGAACTTGCCGTTGCCTTCACCGGTGAAGACAAGACCGCCTGCAGTGGCGAGAATGCCGCCGATCATCGGCTCCGGCGTCTTCACCTGCCATTTGATCTTGCCGGTGTTGTAGTTGACGGCGGTGATGTTGCCCGATTGCTTTTCGCCCGGGATCGCCGTGAATGCGCCGCCAAGCCACAACTTGCCGTTCGGATACGGCGAGTTCTCGACCCGGTAGGTCATCGGCTGGTGCAGGTTGATCGCATAGGCAAGCTCCTGCGACGGGTCAGTGGCGATCGGCGACCATTCGACACCGCCGTTTGCACCCGGAAGCATGCGAGCCCCTTCCTTGGTGGGCAGAACCCACATGTTCTCCTGCGGTACCATGGCCTCGGAGAACCGGATCAGGCTGCAATCCTTCCGGTCGTGAACATAGATGTGACCGGTCTTGCCGGCATGGATCACGCCCGGGATGGTCTTGCCATCCTTGCCCTTTACGTCCACCAGCACCGTCGGGCTTACAGCATCGAGGTCCCACAGGTCGTGGGCGATGTACTGAAAGTGACAGACGTATTTGCCGGTATCGAGATCAAGCGAAACCAGAGAGTCCGTATACAGATTGTCGCCGGGGCGGTTAGAGCCATCGAGATCGGGTGAGGGATTGCCGACGACAAAATAGATTCGGTTGGTTGCCAGATCGACGGAAGGATTCTGCCAGACGCCGCCGCCCAGCTTCTGGTAGGGGTCGCCGTTTTTGGCGAGCTGGGCCTTTTCGGCCTGGATATCGCGATGCATGTCTCGTCCCGTGGCATCCTTGGTCGCCCAGACGCCGACCGA
>JBKQRS010000526.1:0-42122 GCA_052143915.1 Bradyrhizobium sp. | reverse complement strand
AGATGACGATTCAACGAAAAGTCATCTCGCTCTAGCCTCGGCCGAGGCGCGTCACTCTTCGGTGTGAAAGCGCCAGGGCAACGTTCACTCCGCCGCGACCAGAAAGCTCAATGTATTGGAATCGCGTGGCGCGACGCAGCTGATGGCAAGACCGTCTGCGACGATGAAGCCCACGCCGTAGGTTTCCTTGCCTGCCTCCGCCTGGGCCCGATGCAGACTGCGCATCACTGCGGCGGTATCCGTGCCGGCGAGGAGATGTCCACCCCGCGCCATAAGTTCGAAAGCATCGTCGCCAGGTGCCGACGACGAGTTGAACTGAAACGATAGTGCCGGTTTCCCCCCGGTGATCGCCAGCACGACCCTCTCGCTCACGAGGGGGTGGGCCAGCACAATGACGATGCCGTCCTTGTCCTCGCCGCGGCGGACGAAGCTTGCCTTTTCCTGGTTGACGAATTTTTGGGCGAGGTCGTCCCACTGATCCGCCTTGAGAGCCGACATCGTCACCAGGCAAGTCATCGCCACAACAAGCATCCGCAAAGTGGCGAACATGACAGCCCTGTTACAATGCATCTATCCCGCCTCGGTCAAGATTCGTGCGCAATGAATCTCTGAACCTTGTTCGGTCCTGTCAACGAAAAAGGTTCGAGCACGCCTGCCCTGATGGCTGTCATCGAACTGTGCGCGGCATCACAGAGGTTTGCCGGATTTCGCGGCAGCATCGCTGTTGCAGGAAACCGTGCGTCATCGACACGCACCATCGGCGTGGCCTATGATCACCCGCCGGGCTCGTTAAAACACGCTTGTGATGGATCATGGCATGAAGTGCGCTCGCGTCATCGCGGCGATCATTCTCCTGATATCCGCTGCCTTCACCGGTCAATCGGCATGGGCTCAACGCGGTAACGCCATCGACACGCTTGCCGCGCAGATGAATCAGGCCTTGCAGGCCGGGCGCAATGCGGAAGGACTGGCGCTGGCGCAAAAGCTCGACGGCCTGGTCCGCCGGCAGCAGGGCGCCGACAATATGAATTACGCAGGTGTGCTGCATAACGAGGGCATGTTTCTGCACAATCTCGGCCGCTATCAGGAGGCGGCAGATAAACTGAATGCGGCGCTGGCGATCAAGCTGCGCAACAACGATCCGGCTTCTACGCTGCGCACGTCCAATATTTTGACCGCGGCGCTCGGAATGCTCGATCGGCGCGCCGACGCCTCGGTGGTGGCCGAGCGCGCGCTGGCGATCGGAACCCAGGCGTTCGGTCCGGACGACCCGCGGCTCAGCGACACGCTTTCGGCACTCGGCGGTCTGGCACGCGATCAGGAGAACTTTGGCGAGGCCGAGCGCTATTTCGAGCGGGCGCTGGCGGCCTTGCAAAGGTTTCCGAATGCGTCGCCCTTCGAAGTGGCAACCACGATGGATGACCTCGGTGACCTCTATGGATTGGAAGGCCGTTTCGATGACGGCGAGCGCTTGTTGAAACAAGGGCTGCAATTGCTCGATCAGGCCTACGGCGCCAACGCCCAGGCGGCACCGAACTACGACAAGATATTGAACGACCTCGGCAACCTCTACAAGGACGCCGGGCGCCTGCTCGATGCTGAGGCGGCGCTCCGCCGGGCGCTCGCCGTCGGACGGGCCAGGCGCGGCGAAGACCATCCCAATGTCGCGGCGACGATGGGTAACCTTGCCACCGTGCTGGAAAACGAATCGCGTTTCACCGAGGCCGAGGATCTCTACAAGCGAACGCTCGTGGTCGATGAAAAGATATTCGGGCCCAATCATCCGACGACCGCCATCGGTCTGAACAACCTCGCCAATCTCTATGCGGATCAGAACCGTCCCCTGGAAGCCGCGGGGCTTCGGCAGCGTGTCCTTGCGATCGAGGAAAAGGTCTTCGGTCCCGACAGCCCGGAGGTCGGCCGCAGCTTGACCAACCTCGCCAACAGCTATCGCGAGTTGGGGCGCAAAGACGAGGCGCTTTCGCTGTATGAGCGTTCGCTGCGCATCATCGAGCGTAAATTTGGCGAGAACAGCGGCGCAAGCGCGCTGGCGCTCAACTCCATGGGGCGAATGCGGCAAGACGTCGGGCAACTTGACGAGGCCGCGCAGGATTTTGATCGTGCGCTGAAAATCAACGAGCGCGTGCTGGGGCCGGAGCATCCCCAACTCGTCAACGATCTCCACAGCATCGCCTATCTCGATATGAGGACCGGAAATTATGCCGATGCGCGACGGCAGCTTGCGCGGGCGCTCTCGATCGCGCAGGCCAAGCTCGGAGCGCGCCACCGCGATACGATCGCGACCATGATCAATCTCGCCGACATTGACGGCCGCGAAAACAAATGGGCGGATGCCCTTTCGATGCTGCGGCGCGCTTCCACCGCGATGGGCGACCTGGAAGCCGGCGGCAGAAATGCCGCGCAGTTCAAGCGCTTCACCGAACTCGACACTGCGCTGATCGAAGCGGTCTGGCATGTCGCCGACGGGCGGCCGGACGACAAGGCCAAAAGCGAAGCCTTTGTCGCCGCCCAGCGCACCCACGAGACGCAGGCGGGAGCGGCTCTGTCGCAGATGGCCGCGCGGTTCGGCGCCGGCAATGATGCGATTGCCTCCCTGGTGCGCCGGCAGCAGGACCTCAAGGCCACGCTCGACAGTCTCGACAAGCGTATTACCAGTGAGCTCGGCGCTGCCGACGGCAAGCGCAACGACGCGCTGCTGGCGCGGCTTCGCGCCGAGAGCGCGCGTGCGCGACAGTCGTTCGATGAGATATCGGCACAGATCGCCCGCGAATTTCCGGCCTATGCCGAGTTGTCCAGCCCGGCGCCGCTGTCGGTCGCCCAGACGCAAGGTTTGCTCAAGCCCGATGAGGCGCTGGTCTCATTCCTGATCATGAACGACAAAAGCTATGTGTTCGCGGTGACGCGCGAGGGCAGCGTTTGGCAGCGAATTCCGCTGGGCCAGAAGGCGATCAGCGATCTCGTCAGCAAATTGCGGCTCGGCCTGTTCGACCCCGCGCCGGATGCGGAGCCGAAGCCGTTCGATCTGGCCGCGTCGTTTGATCTGTACACCGCACTGATGGGGCCGGTTGAAGGCGCGATCGCCAAGAAGCCAAAGCTGCTCGTGGTGCCCACGGGCGCGTTGACGAGTCTGCCGTTCCATGTCCTCGTGACAAGGAAACCGGATCCCGCGGTTGCACCCGGCGATCGCTATCGGCAGGCGGCATGGCTGCTCAATGACAAGGCGATTACGGTACTGCCATCGGTGACAAGCCTGCGCGCGTTGCGCGTCGTCGCCAAGACCTCGCACGCGACCAAGCCATTCATCGGATTCGGCGATCCGCTGTTTCGGCGGCCCAGTGGCGAGAGCAAGCGGACGGCGGCACGCAGCGTGCAGCCCTATCAGTCCTACTACAAAGGTTCGGTTGTCGATATCGACCGTCTGCGCACCGGGTTGCCGGCCTTGCCCGAAACCGGCGACGAGCTTCGCGCCGTGGCGCGCGAGCTCGGCGCATCCGACGACGACCTGAAACTTGGCGTGGCTGCCACCGTCACGACCGTGAAGGCGACGCCGCTCGAACAGTACCGGGTCATCGAGTTTGCGACTCACGGCCTCGTTGCCGGTGAGGTCGGCGGCTTGAGCGAACCGGCGCTGGTGTTGAGCCTGCCGGACAAGCCGACGGCGGAGGACGACGGCCTGCTCACCGCCAGCCGCATTGCCAAGCTCAATCTGGACGCGGATTGGGCGGTGCTCTCGGCCTGCAATACGGCCGCGGGCGACAAGCCCGGCGCTGAAGGCCTGTCCGGCCTGGCGCGCGCGTTTTTCTATGCGGGCGCACGCTCGCTTCTGGTGTCGTACTGGCCGGTGGAGTCCGATGCCGCCGTCAAGCTGACGACCGGGGCGGTGGCCAGACTGAGCAAGGATCCCCGGATCGGCCGGGCCGAGGCGCTGCGGCGTTCCATTCAGGCGCTGATCGCCGATCGCTCTTCGGCACATAACGCCGATCCGTCGGCCTGGGCGCCGTTCGTGCTGGTCGGGGAGGGCGGCTAGACTCAAGGCCTGGCAGCCGTGGTCGAAAGATCACCGCTGCCGCAGGTCGCGAGAAGGTTGCGCGCAAGACTCGACATTGGCGCCTCAGGCTTCAATAGCCCCCGCCGCCCCCAGCTTTTCGATCAGGATCCTCGTCCATTGGAGGAAACGGGTTGTCCGACCTGTGATCACGAATTGCAGGGCTCCTTTGGGTCATTTTCTTTTTCTTCTTTACTTCCTTGCTGCTGTTCACTTGCTTGCTGCTGTTCGTCGCGGCCTTGGCTGGCGTGACCATGGGAACTGCCACGAGTGCCGTCGCGTACATGGCCAGTATCAGAAGCCTTATCGCAAATTTGCTCATGCGCCTCTCCTGTTGGGACAATCCCGTACGGAGCCCCGCTGACGGTACACCGCGCCGAAATAAACATTCCCGAGCGCTCGCAGAAATGTGAGGCGCAAGTCGCCTTAACCAAGTCGCCTTAACCAAGTCGCCTTAACCAGGATTCCCCTTTCGGCCCCTGATGGGCCTTGTGACCAAACTGCCGCGTTGACCGGATGACGGAACAGCCGCACCATGGGCGCCTCGCCTCCTCAAGGTGCCGTTGTGACTGTCCTTTCGCACCGCCAAACCGAGATTCTCAATATCGCCCGCGCCCATGGCCGGGTGATGGTGGAGGAACTCGCCCGGCGTTTCGAAGTCTCGGCGCAGACCATCCGCAAGGATCTCAACGATCTCTGCGATCACCGCTCGCTGACGCGGATTCATGGCGGCGCCATCATTGCCTCCGGCGTCGAGAACCTCGCCTATGAGGCGCGCCGCTTCGTCGCCGCCGAGGAAAAAAAGGCGATTGGGGCTGCGGCCGCGGCGCTGATCCCGAACGGCTGCTCGCTGTTCATCAATATCGGCACCACCACCGAAGAGGTCGCCAGCGCGCTCACCTCGCACGAGGATATGCTGGTCATCACCAACAACCTCAATGTCGCGATGCTGCTGTATCGACACCCGCGTATCGAGGTGATCGTGGCCGGTGGCGCGGTGCGCCGCGCCGACGGCGCGGTGATCGGTTCGACCGCGACCAGCCTGATCGGCCAGTTCAAGGTCGACTACGCCATCATCGGCGCTTCCGCGATCGACGAGGAGGGCGCGCTGCTCGATTTCGATTACCGCGAGGTGCAGGCGGCGCAAGCCATCATCGCCAATGCGCGCAGCGTGATGCTGGTCGCCGACTCCACGAAACTGCGGCGCAGCGCCCCGGTGCGGATCGCCGATATCAGCCAGATCAACACCTTCGTCACCGACGTCGCGCTGCCGGCGGGGCTCGCCAATATCTGCCAGACCCGCGGCATCCAGGTGATCGAGGCGATGCCGAAATCGTCGGTGGATATGGACGAGCCGGGCGTGGAACCCGCATCGGCCGCGGTGGGCGGGCGGTAGCTTTCTTTCACTCTCCCTTTCGCTCTCTTGCTTTCCTTTCACTCTTGCTTTCGTTTTTAGTTGTGATTTAATCCAAAACGAAAGCAAATCGCAAAAGCGAAACAGGCAAGCGCCGGGGAAGCGTCTTTGGATCGGATTTTCGACCTCGCAATCATTGGGGGCGGCGTCAACGGCTGCGGCATCGCGCGCGATGCGGCCGGGCGCGGAAATTCAGTTTTCCTCTGTGAAATGAATGACTTGGCCAGCGGGACCTCGTCCTGGTCGACGAAGCTCGTGCATGGCGGGCTGCGTTATCTCGAATATTACGAGTTCCGGCTGGTCCGCGAGGCGCTGATCGAGCGCGAGATCCTGTGGCAGATCGCCCCGCACATTATCCGGCCGCTTCGATTCGTGCTGCCGCACCATGATGGCTTACGCCCGGCCTGGCTCTTGCGGCTCGGACTGTTCCTCTATGACCATATCGGCGGCCGGCACCTGCTGCCGCCGACCCGCTCGGTCGATCTTTCCCGCGACGAGGTCGGAAAGCCGCTCGTTCCCAACCGCTATCGCAAGGGCTTCGAATATTCCGACTGTTTCGTCGACGACGCGCGGCTGGTGGTTCTCACCGCGCGCGACGCCGCCGATCGCGGCGCCGAAATCCGCACCCGCAGCCGCGCGGTTCAGATCCGGCAGCAGGATGGAATCTGGCAGGTCACGGTCGAGAACACCATAAGCGGCGAGCGCTCGTTGATCCGCGCCCGCGTCCTCGTCAATGCCGGCGGACCGTGGGTCGAAGAGGTGCTGGCGGCGGGCTCGGGCGTCAACGCGCGCGCCAAGGTACGGCTGGTGCAGGGCTCTCACATCGTCGTGCGCAAGCTCTACGACCACGACCGCGCCTACATGTTCCAGAACAGCGACGGCCGGATTGTCTTCGTCATTCCCTATCAGGATGATTTCACGCTGATCGGCACCACCGATCGCGATTACGATGGCGACCCGGCCAAGGTGAAGGCGACGCCTGAGGAAATCCGCTATCTCTGCGACTCCGTCAGCGAATATCTGGCAAAGCCGGTCAGGCCTGAGGATGTCGTCTGGACCTATGCCGGGGTTCGCCCGCTCTATGACGATGGCGCCAGCGAAGCCAAGGCCGCCACCCGCGAATATGTCTTCGAGCTCGATACGCCCGGCGGCGCGCCGCTGCTGTCGATCTATGGCGGCAAGATCACTACCCATCGCCGCCTCGCCGAAGAGGCGCTCGAAAAGCTTGCGCCCTATCTCAAAGGCACCAAAGCGCGCGAAGGATGGACCGGCAAGGCGCCGCTGCCCGGCGGCGACATGGATGTCTCGGCGGTCGCCGCACTTTCGGCAGAACTCGTGCGCAACTATCCATTCCTGACGGCGGCGCATGCCAATCGCCTGGCGCATGCCTACGGCACGCGCGCCGGCAAACTCCTGGGCAACGCGAAATCCGCTGGCGATCTCGGCCCGTCGTTCGGCGCCAGCTTGACGGAGGCCGAAGTCAGGTACCTGATGCAAACCGAATGGGCTTGCACCGCCGAAGACATTGCATGGCGGCGATCAAAGCTTGGATTGCGACTGACGCCATTGGAAATTGCCGCCATTGACGACTGGATATCGGCCCATCGTGTCTCTCCCGAAAGTCCCTTGCGTGAAGCGGGAGGGCGGACATGAGCGTTGAGCTGGAACGCGTCTCGCGGTCGGTCGATGGCGTTGCGACCATTCGCGACGTTTCGCTGACGCTCGAGCGCGGCACCCTGAGCGTGCTGCTGGGCCCGACGCTGGCGGGCAAGACATCGATCATGCGGCTCCTCGCCGGCCTCGACAAGCCAACCACCGGCCGGGTCCTGGTCGACGGCAAGAATGTCACCGGCGCCGATGTGCGGCAGCGTTCGGTGGCGATGGTCTATCAGCAATTCATCAATTACCCCTCGTTGACTGTCTATGAAAACATCGCCTCACCGCTGCGGGTGCAGGGCAAGCCGCGCGCGGAGATCGACAAGCGCGTGCAGGAGGCGGCCAGGCTGTTGAAGCTCGAGCCCTATCTGAACCGCACGCCGCTGCAACTGTCCGGCGGCCAGCAGCAGCGCACCGCGATCGCGCGCGCGCTGGTGAAGGGTGCCGATCTCGTATTGCTCGACGAGCCGCTCGCCAATCTCGACTACAAGCTGCGCGAGGAATTGCGCACGGAATTGCCGCGCATCTTCGAGGCATCGGGCGCGATCTTCGTTTATGCCACGACCGAGCCCTCCGAGGCGCTACTGCTGGGCGGCCGCACCATCTGCATGTGGGAAGGCGAGGTGCTGCAGGCAGGCCCGACGCCGAAAGTCTATCGCCATCCCGACACTTTGCGCGTCGCCCAGGTGTTTTCCGATCCGCCGCTCAACATCGTCGGGATCGAGAAGAAAAACGGCTCGGTGCAATATGCCGGCGGCGTGCAGGCGTCGGCGGCCGGACTCTACGCTGATTTGAGCGACGGCCCCTACCGGGTCGGTTTCCGCGCCCACCAGCTGGAGCTGGCCAATGGCAAAGAAGGCCGTCACGCCTTCCACGCCACCGTGACGGTGACCGAAATCACCGGCTCGGAAAGTTTCGTGCATCTGACCCGCAACGCCTCCAACTGGGTCGCCGTGCTGCAGGGCGTGCACGAATTTCCGCCCGGACATGTGCTCGACGCCGTGCTCGATCCGAACAATGTCTTTGTGTTCGACGCCGCCGACCGACTGGTCGCCTCGCCGGGCGCGATGTGAGGGATATGCAGCATGGCCCGCATTGACCTCGTCGATCTCGCGCATTCCTACAGCGGCAATAACGCTGCTCCGGAATCTTTCGCGCTGAAGCCTGTCACGATGACCTGGCGGCAGGGCGGGGCCTATGCGCTGCTCGGGCCGTCGGGCTGCGGCAAGACCACGCTGCTCAACCTGATCTCGGGCATCGTTGCGCCATCGCGCGGCAAGATCCTGTTCGACGGTGTCGACATCACGCCGCTGTCAACGCAGAAGCGCAATATCGCGCAGGTGTTCCAGTTTCCGGTGATCTACGACACCATGACGGTCGGGCAAAATCTGGCATTCCCGCTGAAGAATCGCGGCGTGCCCAAAGCGGAGATCGACAACAGAGTGGCCGAGATCGCCGACCTGCTCGACCTCACGCCCTATCTGTCGCGTAAGGCCCAGCGGCTGACGGCCGACGCCAAGCAGAAGATCTCGCTCGGCCGCGGACTGGTCCGCTCCGATGTCGCGGCCATCCTGTTCGATGAGCCGCTGACGGTGATCGATCCCGAACTGAAGTGGCAATTGCGATCGAAACTCAAGGCGCTGCATCGCGCGCTCGATCTGACGATGATCTATGTCACCCACGACCAGACCGAGGCGCTGACCTTCGCCGACACCGTGGTCGTGATGCATGACGGCCGAGTGGTGCAAAGCGGCACGCCGGCGGAATTGTTCGACAGGCCGGCGCATACGTTTGTCGGCTATTTCATCGGCTCTCCCGGCATGAATATCGTTCCGGCCGAGGTGAGAGGGCGCGAGGCGCGGATCGACGGCCATACCATTGCGCTGAACCGCAGCTATGACCGCCTGCCACGGGAAGCGAAAATCGAGATTGGCGTGCGGCCGGAATTCGTCGACCTCGCGCCGCCGGCCCCCGGTCTGCTCGCGGCCGATATCGAGCGGATCGACGATCTCGGCCGCGTTCGTTTCGCCCGGGTGCGGATCGGCGATGCCAAATTTTCCGCGAAGGTGCCGCCGGGATTCTCGGTGCCCGGCAATTCCGCCGGGCTGGTGTTCGATCCGTCGCACGTCCACGTCTACGCCGACAGCCTCCTGGTCGAGGGGACGGCGTAATGGACAAGACCGTCAACCAGAGGGCCTGGTTCCTGGTGCTGCCGGTGTTTCTGGTGGTGGCGTTCTCGGCCATCCTGCCGCTGATGACGGTAGTGAACTATTCGATGCAGGACACCTTCGGCAACAACCAGTTTTTCTGGAACGGCGTCGGCTGGTTCAAGGAGCTGCTCGATCCGTCGACCGATCTCGGTGAGCGGTTTTTGGCCTCGCTCTGGCGCAACCTGTTTTTCTCCGCCGTGATCCTCGCAATCGAGGTGCCGCTCGGGATCGTGGTCGCGCTGTCGATGCCACGGCAGGGCTGGAGCGTGGCGGCGTGTCTCGTGATCCTGGCGTTGCCGCTGCTCATTCCATGGAACGTGGTCGGAACGATCTGGCAGATCTTCGGCCGTCCCGACATTGGCCTGCTCGGCTATGTGCTGAACCATCTCGGGATCAGCTACAACTACGTGTCCAACGATTTCGACGCCTGGGCGACCGTCATCGTGATGGATGTCTGGCACTGGACCAGCCTGGTTGCGCTGTTGTGCTACGCCGGATTGAAGTCGATACCCGAGGCCTATTATCAGGCAGCCCAGATCGATGGCGCGTCGCGCTGGGCGGTGTTCACCGCCATTCAGCTGCCGAAAATGAACAGGGTGCTCCTGATCGCGGTGCTGCTGCGCTTCATGGACAGCTTCATGATCTACACCGAGCCGTTCGTCGTGACCGGCGGCGGACCGGGCAACTCGACGACCTTCATTTCCATCGAACTCGTCAAGATCGCGCTCGGGCAATTCGACCTCGGCAAGGCAGCCGCTTTGTCGCTAGTCTACAACCTGATCATCATCATCGTTTGCTGGATTTTCTACACCGTCATGACCAACGCCGGCACCGAGCGCCAGGTAGCCAAGGGAGTCGCATGATGCATTCGATTCCCGGCCGCCGCCTCGTTCTCTCGCTGTTTCTGATCTTCCTGCTGCTGCCGATCTACTGGCTGGTCAATATGAGCTTCAAGACCAACGAGGAGATCGTCTCGACCATGACGCTGTGGCCGCATCAGCCGACCGTCGCCCATTACATGCGCATCTTCACCGACGAGAGCTGGTACTCCGGTTACATCAATTCGCTGAAATATGTGGTCATCAACACCGTGATCTCGATCTCGGTGGCGCTGCCGGCGGCCTACGCGTTTTCGCGCTATCGCTTCCTCGGCGACAAGCATCTGTTCTTCTGGCTGCTGTCGAACCGGATGGCGCCGGCGGCGGTCTATGCGCTGCCGTTCTTCAATCTCTATTCGGCGATCGATCTGTTCGATACGCCGTGGGCGGTGGCGCTGGCGCACTGCATCTTCAATGTGCCGCTGGCGGTATGGATCCTGGAAGGATTCGTGTCCGGGGTGCCTCGCGAGATCGACGAGACCGCGTTCCTGGACGGCTATTCGTTTCCGCACTTCTTCATCAAGATATTGGTGCCGCTAATCGCCAGCGGCATCGGCGTCGCGGCGTTCTTCTGCTTCATGTTCTCCTGGGTCGAATTGCTGCTGGCGCGCACGCTGACCTCGGTCAACGCCAAACCCATCGCGGCCGTCATGACCCGTACCGTGTCCGCGGCCGGAATGGACTGGGGCTTGCTGGCGGCGGCCGGCGTGTTGACCATCATCCCAGGCGCGCTGGTGATCTGGTTCGTCCGCAATTACATCGCGCGCGGCTTCGCGCTCGGCAGGGTATAGCGCATGACCCCGAAAAGTGGATACCGGTTTTCGGACGTGGTCATGCGCAGGCGTAAGGAGTAGCCCATGGAAAGCATCGCATGGATGGCCTGGACGCTGCCGACCGCGATCTTCTTCGCGATGCTTGCGGCAACGCTCGCGGTCATGACGTGGCTTGCGATCGCCTATCCGGAAGCGGAGCGCGTCGGCATCCTGCGGATTCCGACCACGCGCGGCGATCGTTTGTTCATTTCACTGATTATGGCCGCCGTCATCCACCTGCTGTGGATCGGGCTTGTGGGCGTCGACACCGTCGCGACGCTGCCGGTCGGAGAAGGAATTGAATTGTCGAGCCTTTGGTTCGCCACCCTGATTTCGCTTGTTTCGGCGGTAGCAATATTCCGCACCGTTTGAGGGAAGTGAAAAAGAGCAGATCCGGGATCAACCCGGGCCTGAATATGTCGGTCGCTGCAACGGAGGAACCACCATGCGACACTTGGAGATGACCAAAAGTCCTGCGAGAAGGACACGCATCCTGATGATGACAAGCGCGCTTGCGCTGATGGCAGCATCGCCTGCGATCACCACGCCTGCTTTCGCGGATGAAGCTGCCGCGAAAAAATGGATCGACGCCGAATTTCAACCTTCGACGTTGTCGAAAGACGATCAGATGAAGGAAATGCAGTGGTTCATCAAGGCCGCCGCACCCTTCAAGGGAATGGAGATCAACGCGGTCTCCGAAACCTTGACCGTACACGAATATGAATCGAAGACGCTGGCCAAGGCGTTCGAGGAGATCACGGGCATCAAGGTCAAGCACGACATCATCCAGGAAGGCGACGTCGTGGAGAAGATCCAGACCCAGATGCAATCGGGCAAGAACGTCTACGACGCCTGGATCAACGACTCCGACTTTATCGGAACGCATTTCCGTTACGGTCAGGCCGTCGACCTGACCGAATGGATGGCCGGCGACGGCAAGGACGTGACCAATCCGGGGCTCGACGTGAACGACTTCATCGGCAAGTCGTTCACCACGGCGCCGAACGGCCACCTCTACCAGTTGCCCGACCAGCAGTTCGCGAACCTCTATTGGTTCCGTTACGACTGGTTCTCCAATCCGGAATACAAGGCCAAGTTCAAGGCCAAGTATGGCTACGACCTCGGCGTTCCCGTGAACTGGTCGGCCTATGAGGATATCGCCGACTTCTTCACCAACGACGTCAAGGAAATCAACGGTGTCAGGGTCTATGGCCACATGGACTACGGCAAGAAGGATCCGTCGCTGGGATGGCGCTTTACCGATGCGTGGTTGTCGATGGCCGGCAATGGCGACAAGGGTCTCCCGAACGGGCTTCCGGTCGACGAATGGGGCATCCGCATGGAAGGCTGTCGTCCGGTCGGCTCCTCCGTCGAGCGCGGCGGCGATGTCAACGGTCCGGCGGCGGTCTATTCGATCGTCAAATATCTCGACTGGATGAAGAAATATGCCCCGCCGCAGGCGCAAGGCATGACCTTCTCCGAATCGGGACCGGTGCCGGCGCAGGGTAACATCGCCCAGCAGATCTTCTGGTACACCGCCTTCACCGCCGACATGGTGAAGCCCGGTCTGCCGGTGATGAATGCGGACGGCACGCCGAAGTGGCGGATGGCGCCGTCGCCGCATGGCGCCTACTGGAAAGACGGCATGAAGCTCGGCTACCAGGACGTGGGTTCAGCGACGCTTTTGAAGTCGACCCCGGTCGACCGCCGCAAGGCGGCCTGGCTTTACCAGCAGTTCATCGTTTCCAAGACGGTGTCCTTGAAGAAGAGCCATGTCGGTCTCACCTTCATCCGTGAGTCCGACATCTGGGACAAGTCGTTCACCGAACGCGCGCCGAAACTCGGCGGGCTGATCGAGTTCTACCGCTCGCCGGCGCGCGTGCAGTGGACCCCTACCGGCAACAACGTCCCGGATTATCCGAAGCTTGCGCAATTGTGGTGGCAGAACATCGGCGACGCGTCGTCTGGAGCGAAGACTCCGCAAGCCGCGATGGACTCGCTGGCCGCAGCGCAGGACTCGGTGATGGAACGTCTGGAGAAATCCGGCGTCCAGGGCGCCTGCGGGCCGAAGCTCAACAAGAAGGAAACCGCTGAGTACTGGTTCGCGAAGTCCGCCAAGGACGGCAACATCGCGCCCCAGCGCAAGCTCGCGAACGAGAAGCCGAAGGGCGAAACCATCGACTACGACACGCTGATCAAGTCGTGGCCGGCCTCGCCGCCGAAGCGCGCCTCGCTGAACTGAGACAGGCGCGACAAGGACAGAAGGCCGGGAGTGATCCCGGCCTTTTTCTTTCGTCACTGTGAGTACCCAACGGGTCCGGCGAATAGGCGCCCGATGATAGGCTTAGCGACGAACCAATCCATTCTCCGTCATTCCGGGATGGTGCGTTAGCACCAGACCCGGAATCTCGAGATTCCGGGCTCGATGCTTCGCATCGCCCCGGAATGATGGATCAAATATCATTGACCGTCGCCGGCCATCGCCGCACCTTCCACACGCCAATCACGGAGTCCCGCCATGCGCATGATCTTTCGTTGCGATCCGGCATTATCGGATCATCTGCCGCGGCCGGTTCCGGCGCGCGGCATGCTTCCCGATTGGCTGCGAACGATGCCGGCGCATGCGCCGTCGGAGGTTCACGGACGCGACATCCGCACCGTGAAGCAGTGCCCGCCCTTTGTTGACGCGATGGCCTATGGCGTTCTGGTCCTGCTACCCTGCGACGTGACGGTCGATCGAGGTTCGTTTTCTTGGGCGTGGGACATCCCGGAGCCGTCGACTGCAGGACATCCGCGCGCGCCTCTCAGCTTTCACGTCGCGGCGCAGTTTCCGAACACGCCCTTTGCGGGGAACGGGCAGGCGGCGATCAAGTTCAACAGCTTCTGGACCATCGAGCTTGAGCCTGGCTGGTCACTGTTTGCGACCCATCCCGTCAATCGCAACGAACTGCCGTTTCGGCTGATCACGGGACTGGTCGACGCCGACCGCTTTCACGACGGCGGCATCAACTTTCCGGCGATCTGGACACAGCCGGATTTTTGCGGCGTCCTGCCGAAGGGCACGCCGGTGGCGCAGGTGTTCGCGGTGCCGCGCGTCGCCCCAAAACTTGAATTCGAATGTTTTGATGAGACGCACAAGCGGGCCTATGAGAAGACCGTCGCCGAGGTGCTGGCCAGCCCTAATGTCTATCGCAAGCGTTTTCGCGCGCGGCGTGGACGTCTAGGTTCCGAGTAACCTCCGCAGCGCGGCTTCATCGAGCCAAAGACGGCCATGCGACGCCGAGGTCAGCGCCATCGCGATGGTGCCGAAGCTCTCGGGCCGCAGGCGATAGGCGCCGCGATAGGCGCGCATGGCGCCGTCGAGATCGCCGGTTTCCTGCAGCACGACGCCGAGATTGAGCGCGGCCTCCGCGTAGTCGGATTTTATCTCGATCGCCTTGCGGTAGGCCCGTGCGGCGCCGTCATGGTCGCGCAAATCCTGGCAGGCGAGGCCGAGATCGAACCAGACGGATGCAGGAGCATCACCTTGCCCGGCGCGTTCCAGCAGGGAGACGGCGGTGGCATGCTCGCCATCCTCCCACGCCAGCCGCCCCAGCCGGGCCGCGGCCTCGATGTTCTCGGGAATGACATCCAGGATCGCCCGCCACGCCTGCCGCGCCTGCGGCCGAAGGCCGGCTTGATCGAGCGTCCGCGCCTTTTCGAGAAATATTTCCCGCTGCGGCGCGATCGCGATCGCCCGATCCAGATGCGACAGCGCGCCGTCGAAATCCCTGGCGGCGCGGGCAAGGCGCGCCGCCAGCAGGTGCGCGGCTGCGTTATCAGGCCGCTTCGCCAGGCTGGTCGCGATGTGACCGCGTGCCGCTTCAATTTCGCCGCTGGAAAACAGCACGGCGGCCAGGAGATGGCTGAGCATCGGTTCGCCGGGCGCGCGGCTCAAGCCCTGTTCGCAGAGCTGACAGGCCTCGTCGCTCCGGCCGGCATTGAACGCGGCCGTGGCGCGGCGAACGATTTCCTCTGGAGTATGCTGGATCATGTCCGGCACATTATAAGCGTCATTGCGAGCGAAGCGAAGCAATCCAAAGTCGCACGGAAAAGCTGGATTGCTTCGTCGCTTTCGCTCCTCGCAATGACGTCGGGGTGCCCACCTCCCCCCGCAGGCGAGAAGAGGGGGCGCATCGAGTTTCCTACTCCGCCGCGTCAGCGGCCTCCAGCGTCGGATAATCCGTGTATCCCTTGGCGCCCCCGCCATAGAACGTGGCCTTGTCGGGTGCATTGAGTGGCGCACCCTGCTTCAGCCGTTCGACCAGATCGGGATTGGCGATGAACAATTTGCCGAACGCGATCAGGTCAGCCCCATCGGCGGCGAGCGTCTTGTTGGCAAGCTCGAAATCATAGCCGTTGTTGGCGACATAGGCGCCCTTGAAGCGCTTGCGCAGGCTTGCGTAGTCGAACGGCGCGATATCGCGCGGGCCACCGGTGGCACCCTCGATGACATGGATGTAGACTAGCTTCAACGCGTTGAGGTGATCGACGATATAGTCGAACAATGGCTGCGGGTTCGAGTCGGAGATGTCGTTGGCTGGCGTCACCGGCGAAATGCGGAGGCCGGTACGCTCGGCGCCTGCTTCCGCGGTCACGGCCTTTGCGACTTCGAGCATCAGTTTGGCGCGGTTCTCGATTGCTCCGCCGTAGGCATCGGTGCGCTTGTTGGCTCCGTCCTTGGCGAACTGATCCAGAAGATAGCCGTTGGCGCCATGGATTTCGACGCCGTCAAAGCCCGCGGCAAGCGCATTGGCAGCTCCGCGTTTGAAGCTCTCGATGATCCCCGGAATTTCCGAAAGCTCGAGCGCGCGCGGCTCGGAAATATCGGTGAAGGTGCCGCCGACAAATGTCTTGCCCTTGGCGCGGATTGCCGAGGGGGCAACCGGCGCCCCGCCATTCGGCTGCAGCGAGGTGTGCGAGATGCGGCCGACATGCCAGAGCTGGATGAAGATGCGGCCGCCGCGCGCGTGCACACGGTCGGTGACCTTGCGCCAGCCGGCGACCTGTTCCTTCGAATAGATGCCCGGCGTGTCCTGATAACCCTGGCCCTGCTGCGAAACCTGGCTCGCTTCGGTGATCAATAGGCCGGCGGAGGCGCGCTGGCCGTAATACTCGACTGCCAGCGGACTGGGCACCAGACCTTCGACCGCGCGGTTGCGGGTCAGCGGCGCCATTACAAGGCGGTTGGGAAGCGTGATCGGGCCAAGCTTATAGGGCTCGAAGAGTCTGGATGGCGTGCTCATTTTTTTGGCTTTCGGTGAATGGCAGGACAGGTGGGAAACAATCACGTGTGCATTCCCACCCTCCGCGGCAATGCCTGTGAGCTATCACGATATCGCAAGCGAGCCCCGCGCGATACCGCTGGACTCGCTGCTATCTGCGTGGGCAGAACCGCGCGGGTAGGATGATTTGCTTGAAATTGGAAGCGGGAGGATAAGGACGTTCCTCTCAGCCTCGCTACCGGAGATCAAACTTACACCAAGCCAATGAGGCAAACCTCATCCTGAGGAGCGGCGTCTTCGCCGCGTCTCGAAGGATGAGGTTGGATCGCGGCCTCATGGTTCGAGACGGCGCAAAGGCGCCTCCTCACCATGAGGATTGGATATTTCAACTCACCCCGAGAAAATCGCGCTTGCCGATTTCTACACCGTTATGCCGGAGGATGCCGTGCGCGGTCGCGGCGTGGAAGTAGAAATTCGGGAATACGAAGCGGTTGACGAACTCCTGGCCCTTCAGCGTGATGTTGGTGTTTGGCCCTGCCGGGAAGGTCACGTCCTTTGCATCAGCTCCTTCGAACTGCGCGGGCTTGAACGTTTTCAAATAGTCGATGGTCTTCGCCAGCCGCTGCCGCAATTCCTCGAAGCTCTTTTCGGTGTCGGGCGTCGACGGCACCTCGCTATGGGTCAGCCGCGCGCAGCCTTTCGCGGCGAAATCGCAGGCGAGCTGGATCTGCTTCGACAGCGGCAGCATGTCCGGATAAAGCCGCGCGGCCAGCAGCACCTCGGGCTGGATCTTCTTCACCTCGCAATAGGCCTCGGCCTTTTTGAGCAGGCCGGAGAGGCTGCCGAGAATCTGCAGGAGGGCGGGGACGGTCGAGTCGTAGAAGGACATGTGACGCTCTTTTCGGTTGGCGGGCTTGAGTTCAGGAGATATGGGGGCTATCGCGGAGGCGGCAATGCCGCGGCTGTCGGTTGCGCGCGAACGCCCCGCATCCGCGTCAGCAATTCGGCGGTCGGCCAGGAATCCGCGGGCAGGCCGTATTTGACCTGCATCGCCTTCACCGCGCTGCGGCTCTGCTGGCCCATCACGCCGTCGACCTTGCCGACATTGAAGCCCGCGCGCACCAAGAGTTGCTGCAGCTCGCGCAGTTCGTTGAAGGGCAGCTGCGCGACGGCTGCGGCGGGACGCAGCATCGGCGGCGCCCCCGCGATGCGGGTTGCGAGATAGCCGGCCGTGGTCGAATAGATCAGCGAGTTGTTCCACTCGGTGTAGGCGGCGAAATTGGCATAGGCGAGGAATGCCGGCCCCATGCGGCCCATCGGCAACAGCAGCGAGGCCGGCATGTCGTCGTTTGGCAAGGGCTTGCCGCCCGGATAGGTGACGCCGAGCTGCGCCCATTTCGAGCGCGGCAGCTGGATCGTGAGGTCGGCCTGATCCCAGGGAAAATTGGATGCAAAACCGGACGCAGCCGCCACGCGCACTTCCTGCAGCCAGGGTTCGCCGCGCCGCCATTTCAACCCGTTGGCGATGTAGTTCGCGGTCGAGCCGATCACGTCCTCCGGGCTGCGCAGGAGATTGCGGCGGCCGCCGTAATCCACCGCATAGTTGAAGTAATGCGTCGGCAGGAATTGCGTCTGGCCGAGTTCGCCGGCCCAGGAGCCGATCATCTCGGCCGGCGCAAGATCGCCGCGGTCGATGATCTTCAGCGCGGCGATGGTCTCGCCGATAAACCGCTCGGAGCGGCGGCAGTCATAGGCCAGCGACACCAGCGAGCGCAGCGTCGGCAGATTGCCCATGTTGGCGCCGAAATCGCTTTCGAGCCCCCAAAACGCGGCGATCACAGCCGGCGGTACGCCATATTCCCTCTCCGCGCGCGCGAACGCCGCCGCGTAGGTCTTGATCCGCGCCTGGCCCTGTTGCATCCGGTAGGGTGCCGCCATGCGGCCGGCGAATTCGGTGAACACCTGCCCGAACACGCGCTGGCCGCGATCGCGGTTGACGATGCCCTGGTCGTAGACGAGGTAGGGCGCGGCTTCCGCGATCGCGCGCTGCGACACGCCGGCGGCGACGGCCTGCTGCTTCAGATCAGCGAGGAAGCGCTCGAAGCTTGCGCCGTTGTGGCAGGCGGCCGCGCGCGGGGAGGCAGGTGGTCTGGTGGGAGCTGCAGGCTGGCCGAGAGGCGGGAGCAGCTGAGCCTGCGCCGGCTGGGATAGGCTCAGCATCGCCAGGCAAATGGCACTTGATAAAAATCGTATTGTCGAAGACGTCCGCATTCAATTACCGATTGACGTGAATTGACTCGATGTCGTCCTCTAGCACCATTCAGGTCCCGCCGTCATGCCGGCTTTCTCGAAACGACCAGTCCTGCGGCAGGTTATGCCCAGGGCGTCAGCGCGCCATCATGCCAGACGCACCGGATTCGCCCGCGACTCGTGCCTGCAAACTCAATATAGTTGGATCGTCGCCAGCGGTCGGTTGAAGCCGCCACAAGTCAAATCGAGAATCACTATTTGGCGATAGTTTTTCAGGCGGGGCGTCGGACTTTTTATGGACCACTTGCGCGGCAAGGCCATCATTGCATCGGGCTTCCATACGGCCAAGCGAGGCAATATTGATCATTTTCAGAACGCGCTGATTTCCATCGGCCATGACGGCGCAATTGTTTCCGTGCTTCACCCGCACGACGACAATTACGATGAGCAGAAGGACAGGCAGAAGGCCGAAGGCGCGCTTGTGACCTTGCCGGAAGGCGCCTATTTGCTGCCGGGCTTTGTCGATCTGCATATTCATGCGCCGCAATATCCGCAACTCGGCAGCGCGCTCGACGTCCCGCTCGAGGTCTGGCTGCAGAAATACACCTTCCCGCTTGAAGCCCGCTACACTGATGCGGCCTTCGCCCAAAAAAACTATCGCCTGCTGGTCGATGACCTCATAGCCAATGGCACCACCACGGCGCTGTACTTTGCAACCATCCACCAGGAGGCCACGCGCATTCTCGCCGATATCTGTCTGGAGGCCGGCCAGCGTGCGCTGATCGGCAAGGTGGCGATGGATAATGCCGATGAGTGTCCCGATTTTTACCGTGACGCGTCGCCGGATGAAGCCATGCGCGGTACGGAAGACCTGATCGGTTACATCCGAAGCCACAAAGCCAACGCTGCGGCGCTGGTGAAGCCGGTGGTGACGCCGCGTTTCATCCCCTCCTGCACCGACGCGACGCTGGAGGGACTTGGTGCGCTGGCAAAGAGTTGCGGCTGTCATGTCCAGACCCACTGTTCGGAAAGCGATTGGGAACATGGCTATGTGCTCGAACGTCACGGCATCACCGACACCGACAGCCTGGACCGTTTCGGATTGCTCGGCCGCCACACCGTGCTGGCGCATTCGAACCTGATCACGTCCCGCAATATGGAGACCATCGGCGCCCGCGGCTCGGGCATTGCGCATTGTCCGCTGTCCAATGCTTACTTCTCCAGTGCGGTGTTCCCGCTGAAAGCGGCACTCGAAAAGGGACTGCATGTCGGGCTCGGAACCGACATTTCGGGCGGTCCGAGCGGATCGCTGTTCGACAACATGCGCAGCGCGCTGTTCGTCGCGCGCCTGTTGGAAAGCGGCGTTGACCCCGACCTCGGACCGGCCGAGCGCAGCCGTCATGCCGGCGTGTGGATCGACTTTCGCGACGCCTTCTATCTGGCCACCACGGGCGGCGGCATCGCGCTCGATCTGCCGGTCGGACATTTCTCGCCGGGCTATCAATTCGACGCGATGGTGATCGATACCGCCGCGCCAAGCGGCACGATCCGGCTGTGGGACGATCTCGATCAAGGTGAAAACATCCTGCAGAAGATCATATATACTGCGTCGAAGTCGAATATCGCGAAGGTCTGGATCGGCGGTCGTGACGTATCGCGATCGCCAGGCCGCAATTAATGGTTCCTGCTCTATTTTTACGTCGCGCTCGCGTTCGGAGGCCAGATGACCAGAAACTGCATCCAGTTCCGCAGGAAGGACCGGGTTGTTCGGCTCGATCGGTTCTCGCCGCAATCGACGGTGCTGGACTGGCTGCGGCTGGAGGAGCGTTCGACGGGAACCAAGGAAGGCTGCGCCGAGGGCGATTGCGGCGCGTGCACCGTGGTCATCGCCAGGGAGCACGAGGGCCGCCTGCTTTATGAACCGGTGAACGCCTGCATCGCCACGCTTGGCCAGCTCGACGGCGGCGAGCTGATCACGGTGGAGGACCTCGCGCATCAGGGGAAGCTGCATCCGGTGCAGACGGCGATGGCGGCGGGTCATGGGTCGCAATGTGGCTTTTGCACCCCCGGCATTGTCATGAGCCTGTTCGCGCATTTCCATAGCGAGGGCGAGCGAACCGACCGCGGCAAGATCAACGATTGCCTCGCGGGCAATCTCTGCCGCTGCACCGGCTATCGGTCCATCGTCGATGCCGCCCGCGAAGCCTGTGCCGGCCCCGCGATGGACAGCTTCGTGGCAAACGAGGCCGGCACCTGCGCCGCGTTGCGCGAGTTGCAGGACCATGCCGATGTCTTCGTCGGCAACGACGTGCGGTTCTTCGCAGCGCCCGCAAGCGAGGCCTCGCTGGCTTCGCTTTATCAGCGCCATCCCGATGCCAGGATCATCGGTGGCGCAACCGATGTCGGCCTGTGGATCACCAAGAAACTTGCAACCATCGACAAGATCATTCATGTCGGCCGCGCCGGCCTCGACAAGATCGAGGAGGCGGCCGATGCACTGCATATCGGTGCGTCGGTCACGCTGGCGGGCGCGACACCGCCGCTTGCGTCCATTAGTCCGGACATCGCGGAAATCCTGCGGCGGTTTGGTTCGGTGCAGGTGCGTGCGGCGGGAACCGTCGGCGGCAGCATCGCCAACGCGTCGCCGATCGGCGACCTGGCGCCGCTCTTTATCGCGCTCGGCGGCAGTGTCGAATTACGCAAGGGCGATTCAGTGCGCGCGCTGCCGCTCGAACAGTTTTTCATCGGCTACGGCAAACAGGATCGCGAAGCGAGCGAATTCGTCCGGCGCTTGATCGTTCCCAGGCTGCCTGCCGCCACCTATTTCAAGGCCTTCAAGATCAGCAAGCGGTTCGACGAAGACATCACCACCGTGCTCGGGGCGTTCCGGATCGGCGTCGACGGTGGCCGCATCGCCTCGGCGCGCATCGCCTTCGGCGGCATGGCCGCAACGCCAAAGCGCGCAACGGCGGTCGAGGGTGCGCTGGTTGGGGCTGTGCTGCACGATGCCGGTACATGGCGGCTCGCAGCCGAGCGGGTCGGTGACGATTTCACCCCGCTGACCGACATGCGCGCGAGCGCGCAATATCGTCTCGGCGTGGCGCGGAATATCGTGATCAAGGCGCTTGCCGAGATCGCCGGCGTATCGAGCCCCGTGACGCGCATCCTCGAGTCCCGGGAGGCTGTCCATGTCGCGGATTGAACCGGGCAATCCGTCCTTGCGTCATGTGCATCAGGCGATGCCGCATGACAGCGCGTTCAAGCACGTGCAGGGCGCCGCCGACTACATCGACGATATCCGCGAACCCGAGGGCACGCTGCATGTGGCAGTCGGTGGCTCGCCGGTGGCGCGGGGCCGCATCGTGCGAATGGATCTCGGCAAGGTGCGCGCATGCCCCGGGGTCCATGCGGTCATTGCCGCCGGCGACGTTCCTGGCAAGAACGATATTTCACCCGCCAACGCCGATGAGCCGGCGTTTGCCGCCGAGCGCGTAATGTTCCATGGCCAGCCAATTTTCGCGGTCATTGCCACCACGCGCGATATCGCGCGGCGCGCGGCGACGCTGGCGGTCATCGAGGTCGAACGCGAAAATCCCAATGTCACGGTTGAGCAGGGGCTAGTTTCCGGCGAAACCGTGCTGCCCGATTACGCCTTCATCGGCGGCGACGCCGACGCCGTGATCGCGCAGGCGCCGCATCGCCTGCAGGGCGTTTTCCATATCGGCGGCCAGGAGCACTTCTATCTCGAAGGCCAGATCGCGTTTGCGGTGCCGGGCGAAGACCATGACATGCTGGTCTATTCATCGACCCAGCATCCTTCCGAAGTCCAGCATGTGGTGGCCCGCGTGCTCGGCGTGGCCGACTCCCATGTGACCTGCCAGGTGCGGCGCATGGGCGGCGGCTTTGGCGGCAAGGAGACCCAGGCGACGCAATGGGCCGTGATCGCCGCGCTCGCGGCGCACGCCACGGGCCGGCCATGCAAGCTTCGTCTCGACCGCGACGACGACATGATGATGACGGGCAAGCGGCATGATTTTCGGGTCGACTGGTCAGTCGGCTTTGATGCGCGAGGCCGCATGCAGGCGGTGAACCTCGAACTCGCCGCGCGCTGCGGATGTTCGGCCGATCTCAGCGCCGGCGTCGTCGACCGCGCGATGTTTCATTCCGACAATGCCTATTTCATCCCCTCGTTCCGGATTCTCTCCAGACGCGTCAAGACCAACACCGTCTCCAACACGGCGTTTCGCGGCTTCGGCGGGCCGCAGGGCGTGCTCGCGATCGAACGCGTCATCGATGCGATCGCCCGGCAGCTCGGCCTTGACCCGCTCGATGTGCGCAAGGCCAATTTCTACCGCAGCGGCGGCGATGTCACGCCTTACGGCCAGACCGTCGAAGACCACGACGTGATCCATCGGCTGAGCGAGGAACTGGAACGAACGTCAGATTACCGGCGCCGCAGGAAGGGCATCGAGAAGTTCAACGCTTCGTCGCCGATCCTCAAGCGCGGCATCGCGCTGACCCCGGTCAAATTCGGCATTTCCTTCACGCTCGCGGTGCTCAATCAGGCGGGCGCCCTGGTTCATGTCTATCAGGACGGATCGGTGCATCTCAACCATGGTGGCACCGAAATGGGCCAGGGCCTGTTTCAAAAAGTCGCACAAATCGCCGCCGAGGAATTCGGCATCGGGCTTGAGCGCGTGCGCATCACGGCGACGTCGACCGACAAGGTGCCGAACACCTCGCCGACAGCGGCTTCCGCCGGAACCGACTTGAATGGAATGGCGGTGCAGATCGCCTGCCGCGAGATCAAGGCGCGGCTGGCGCAGTTTGCCGCCGCCACATGGAACGTGTCGGAGGAAATGGTCGAATTTCGCGACGATCAGGTGTTCATCGGAAACGAGAGCGTCTCGTTCGGGGAGCTTGCGAGACGCGCCTATGGCGCGCGAATCCATCTATCCGCGGCCGGCTTCTACAAGACCCCGAAGCTGCATTGGGACCGCGCCAAAGGGAAGGGCAGGCCGTTCCTCTATTTTGCCCATGGCGCCGCCTGCAGCGAGGTGATCGTCGACGTCACCACCGGCGAGATGAAAGTCGAGCGCGTCGATATCCTGCACGATGTCGGCCGTTCGCTGAATCCGGCCATTGACATCGGTCAGATCGAGGGCGGCTTTGTACAGGGCATGGGCTGGCTGACCACCGAAGAACTCGTCTATGGCGAAGACGGTCGTTTGCTGACGCATGCGCCGTCGACCTACAAGATTCCCGTCGCTTCCGATGTGCCGGATGATTTTCGCGTCGCACTGTTCGACAATGAAAACCACGAGCCGACGATCTACCGTTCCAAAGCCGTCGGCGAGCCGCCATTGATGCTGGCAACCTCGGTGTTCGCCGCGATCGCGGACGCGATCCACTCGGTCAACCCCGGAAAGCCTGTGCTGCTGGACGCGCCGGCGACGCCGGAATCGATCCTCAAGGCGGTAGGAACCTTCGATGCCGCGGCGGCATTGGCGAACGGCCATGGTTTCCCCGGTCACGGCATCCCCGGCAGTGGACCGATCTGAATGCAATTGGTGTGGCGACGAATCCGAGAATCGCTTGAGCAGCATCGTCGCGCCGCCTTGATCAGCGTGATCAAGGTCGATGGCTCGGCGCCCCGCGAGGTCGGCGCGCGCATGGTGGTTCAACAGGACGCGGGCTTTTTCGGAACCATCGGCGGGGGCCGGCTCGAATACGAGACGCTCGCCGTTGCGGAGGCCGCGCTGTCGGCGGAAACCCTGATGGCGTCGGTGCGGGTGTGGCCACTGGGTCCGAATCTCGGCCAATGCTGCGGCGGATCGGTGACGACCCTCATTGAGACCTTCGATGCGAGCGATCTCGACAGCATTCGCGAACTCGCGGCCGCGGAGGAGGCCGGACTCTTCGCCACCATCAGCCGCATGACCGCGCAGGGGCGAATCGCACGCGAGATCCTGGATGGCGACGTTGACCGCGCGGAAGTTGGAAAAGGCGCTGTCGAGCAGCGCTTCGTGGAGCGGTTCGGTGAGGTGCAGAAGACGGTCCTGCTCTTTGGGGCCGGTCATGTCGGCCGCGCGGTCGTTCTGGCCCTGTCGCAGCTTCCGTTTTCGGTGCGCTGGATCGACACCAGGGAGGATCATTTTCCGGATTTCGTGCCGGCCAATGTGATCACGATCAGGACCGACGCGCCCGAGCGCGAGATCGATGCCGCGCCTCCCGGCGCCTTCGCGGTGATCATGACGCATTCTCATCCGCTCGACTATGCCATCGCGGCGGCGGCGCTGCGCCGCCCCGACTTCGGCTTTGTCGGCTTGATCGGGTCCGCGACCAAGCGGGCACGGTTCGCAAGCCAGGCGGAGAAACTCGGCATCTCCGAGCAACAGGTTGCTCGGCTGGTCTGTCCGATTGGTTTGCCCGACATCAGGGACAAGGAACCCAGCGTCATCGCGGCGGGCGTTGCGGCGCAGCTCCTGATCGAAAGGGAACGCGACAGTCGCCATGCATCGGCGGCGGCGGGATTGAAGTGAAGTGAATGAACCGGCGCACTGCACGGTACGATCGAAGGAAGGCGCGACGGCGTTCGCGCCCTTGCCGAAAAACGCACTCATTCGCGATCTCGTGACTGAGATCGCGCCGCCGGACGAGCGACTGTTGTCGCGGCCGCAAAAAGCGGCTGTCGCCCGCAAAACGATAATCGAAATGATAATCAGTGCGGCGAACTGGAATCAATACGGCGAGGCTCCGTGCTCTTGGCAGCACACGGCGCCTCGCCGCAAGTGATTCACCAGCTGGAAACGACGCAACATGGACCGTTGGGTTCCTCGCCAACCCCCCTCTTGGCAAAAAGGGCTGCGGCTAAGGTGTTGGTAGTCCACAAATGCGCTGGGGGTTGCCAGCCGATAATTCAATTCTACCCCTGGCTTTTCGCTGGCCGAATTAAAGAAATGTTTAGTGGGGCAGGGCGCGACTAAAAAAATGTTTAAGGAGGCGAAGCTGCGCGGCGTTTACCGCGATCGCGAGCTACCTAGCGGTGAATCTAATGATTAATTTAAGATCGATCGGGCGTATATCGCCCTAACCTATGAAACTTTCCTGGCGCTGCTTCGCTTATCAAGCAATCCACGCAGCGATGCGACCGAACGGATTTTCCGCATCGCATTGCGTGATCGTCGGCGAAGAAACGACGGTGTCAAGCAAGGATCGGACAAGGCATGCGAAAGCTCGTCGCCGGTCTGGTATTTCTGTCCCTGACGTGCGGAGCTGGCGCGTTCGCACAAGACACCGGCAGCGTGGCCAAATCGAAATTTCCAGCCAGCGGATACCTGCAGTTTCCGCCGCACTTTCAACCGCGCCCGGCCGGCGCCGTTGAAAAGGTGAACGTCGCGCCACCGCCGCTGCCGTCCTACGCGCAACCACCGCTCCCCAAGGCAGGCTATCTGTGGGTCCCCGGCTTCTGGGCCTGGCGCGAGCCGATCCCCGACCATTATTGGGTGCCGGGAACGTGGGTGCAGCCGCCGCAGCAGGGATTGCTGTGGACGCCGGCCTATTGGAGCCGCGTCGACGGTGGCTATGTCTTTCACGCCGGTTACTGGGCGGAGCAAGTCGGTTTCTACGGCGGCATCGACTATGGCTACGGTTATACGGGCGACGGGTATCAGGGCGGTCGTTGGGAAAACGGCGTCTTCCATTACAATCGAGCCGTGAACAATTTGGGATCTTTTGATATCGCGAGCGTCTACGATGAGGCGGTCGCCGCCGACAACGAGGCCCTCCGCGTCAGCTTCAACGGCGGCAGCAGGGGGACGACGGCGCGGCCAACGCCGCGAGAAGAGGCGCTCGCCAGCGGGCGGCATGTCGAAGCGACAGCCGAGCAGCGGAAACATTTCGAATTGGCAGCGATGGACCGCTCGCTCTATTCCAAGCTGAACCACGGCGAGCCGGGCGTGGCGGCCACCTCGCGTGCCGGCGTGCTGGAAGGTGCCGGCATCACGCGCAGCGCCGCCCGGTCCGGGGATAGCCTGACAACCGGCGCCAACACCAAGTAGCAGGTTCGCTCGAAGAAGAGCCGCATTCCGCAACGAACCCCAACGCATCGCGCAGGCCGTCACAACAAGCGCACCTGCTTCGATACGCCGGCGCACGCTCGCATGAAAACAAGCGATGGCGCTTCGCATTCATGACGCGCGCGAAGGACAAGAGCGCGCGAGAAAAGGGGCTGCCCCCGGGGCCGGGCAGCCCTCACCACATCAGCGCGCCGCGACGCCGGAATACTTACCAGCCGACGACATAGCTGGATCCGCAATAGCTATAGTCATAGGCATAGGGCGAACAATAGCCGGCGCCCGTGGCCAGGCCGAGGCCCAAGCCTAGCAGGCCGAGGCCGCCATAATAGCCGTCATCGTAGTAGTAGGGGCCGTAACCATAGCCGCCATATCCATAGCCGCCATATCCACCATAGCCGCCGACGAAGCGCCGACCAGCCCAGCCATCATGAAAGCCGCGTCCGACAAATCCGCCGCCATGAATTCCGGCATAGGAGTTGCGAAAGCCGCCACCCAAGGCACCGCCACGGAAGCCGCCCATGCCGCCACCGTGAAAGCCGCCAAAACCGCCACCATGGAAACCACCGCGACCGCCGTGGAAGCCACCGCCGCCACCGCCGTGGCCGCCGCCGAAGGCCATCGCGCTGGTCGTCATACCCGCTGCAAGAGCCACGGCCATCGCGCCTGCGAGAAGCTGCTTTCTCATGAGAACCTCCTCAACTCTGTCGTTCACCAATATTGGCTGGCGAACCAACGGCAGCCGCGGGGAACCGGTTGCATCGAAGGCGGCGTGGAACCGGTAAAATTATTATTATCAAGCAGGGACGTGACGCGTGCGTGATCAACGCGCCGCGATTGCAATGTAACTTACCAGCCGACAGTGAAGGTCGATCCGCAATAGCCGTAACCGTAATCATCGGGCGAACAAGTGCCGTAGCCCGGGCCGAATCCGACGGCATGGCCGAAGGGCGCAATGCCCTCATAATAGGCGCCGCCATAACCGCCGACGAAGCGCCGGCCGCTCCAGCCTTGTCCTAGGCCGCCGCCGCGGATTCCGGCATAGGTGCCGCGAAAGCCATAGCCGGCATGGAATCCGCCACCGTGGTAGCCGCGGCCGCCGTGGAAGCCGCCACGATCGCCATGACCGGAGGCCATCGCGCTCGTCGTCGAACCCGTTGCAAGAGCCACGGCCATCGCGCCCGCGAGAAGTTGTTGCCTCATCAGAACCTCCTCCACCCGATGTTTCACCACTATCGGCTGACGAACCAATGGCAGCGGCGGGGAACTGGTTGCATCGAAGGCGCGGCGGAACGGCAAAATTATTGTGATCAAGCGTGACGTCCGCAGTGCACGTCGGCGCGATGTTGGAGCGACGACTTCCTTTTCTGGATCATGATCCGATCAGGTTGAATCCGATCATGATCTCATCTCTTTGTTTGAGCATGATCTTTTCGAAAAACCGGTTCCCACTTTTTCGGATCATGCTCTAATCCCCGCATGTCGCTGCGCTTATGCGGGCGCTCTCACCGCTCTTCGTCAGGATGCACCCAAACGTAAGGCGTGATTTCCCGCGTCTCCGTCAGCTTGATCATGTGCACCGGCGGTGCATAACGGCGCTTGCGGCATGACCGGCATTTCAGCGATGCCTCGAGCTTCCATAGCGGCGTCTCGCGCGGCCGGCGAATGGCATCGAGCGGCAGGCTCGCCCGTGTCTTGCAGCGGTTGCATTCCACCTCCAGCCAGCCGAGCCCGCCATTGAGGCATTGCGCGATGGTCGGCGAGGGCTGCGCCGGCCCGCCATGGCCTTCCATCCGGATCGACCAGGCTTCGGCCTCCGCCCGGTCGGCCTCGCGAAGCGCCTGGTTGGCCGCTTCGCGCGCGTTCCGGGCGCGGATTTTCGCGCCCATGATCGCACCCCCATAGATCCACTGGCGAGACTTGGTGCTCATGGCCCGACATTACAGCCGCTCTGATCACGCCCTGCAACGCCACTAGGGTTAGAGGCGGCGAACGAGGGAACCACACCACGGCTTCGTCGATGTTGTCATTCCGGGATGGTCCGAAGGACCAGACCCGGAATCTCGAGATTCCGGGCTCGCGTCTTCGACGCGCCCCGGAATGACGCGAAGTGTCACAACGACGCGGGCTACGTCTGTGCCTCGATCGACGGCAGCAGCTCGCCGCCGATCTTGGCTTCGAAGCCCCGCAATCGTTGATAGATCGAAATCAGCTCGACGATCGTGCTCCACGAATTGACGAGATACTGAAACGCGCTTCTGACCTGCTCGAACGCGTTCAGGATCTGGTTCATCGCACCGAGGGTGATCCTGCCGGAAACGATCGTCGGTCCGAGCAGGATGTAGGGAAAGACAACGTCGGTTTGCAGGTAGACGATGCGGCCGACATTGAAGTACATGAAGTTCAAGTAGAGCCTGAAGTAGTTCCTGCGAACGTCGGCGAACAGCTCGCTCAGCCTCGGCGGATCGGCGCGGGCCGGATCGTCTTCGCCGAGCACGAGCTCCTTGCGGTAAGCCGCCTCGACCCGCTGGTTGAAAAACTCGATCCTGGGCAGCCGGATGCCGATCAGCGCCAGCGCGCCGGTGCCGACAACCGACCAGATCACCGCGGCGAACACCAGCGGATAGGGGATGGAACCGATCAGCGGCAGCTCCGTGACATTGCTGGACAGCCGCATGAGAACCGGCAGGAAGGCGAGTAGCGTCAGCACGGAACTGATCAGATTGACGCCGAGACCTTCCATCGTGGTCGCAAACCGCATGGTGTCTTCCTGCACCCGCTGCGAGGCGCCCTCGATGGTGCGCAGCCGCGGCCAGTTGGCGATGTAGAAATCGTTCATCGCCGTGCGCCAGCGGAAAATGTAGTGGCTGACGAAGAACCGCGTCAGCACGCCGACCACGACCGCGACCAGGGCGATGCCGGCGAAGGTCGACAATTCGCTGTAGAACTCCTCGATCGTGACCGGCTTTGATTTCGAAAGCGCGGCCTGCACGAGATCGTAGAACGGCCCGTACCAGCTGTTGATGGCGACGCTGACCTGGACCTGGAAGTAAGAGGTGAACAGGATCAGCGCGGAGCCGATGATCGACCAGGGCGCCCATGGATGCGGCGCAAATACCATCCAGCCGCCGGCGAAGATGGCGACGCTGAGCGCAAAATAGAGGTCGAACCAGAGCGACCGCGCCGACCAGAACAGCGCCACGCCGACGATATCGGGGGCAGACGACCCGACGAGATCGTCGGCATAGCCATACCAGAACGTCATCGCCAGCGCCGTCCAGACGATGGCCGACAGGAAGAACAGCTTGGGGCGGGGGAAGAATGAAACGAACATTTGGGGGATCCAGTCTCAGGGGTCAGATGCGGCGACGGCTGAACGCACCATAGCCGGTGGGCCGGATTAGCCAACTGGTCGCGCGCAATCCAATGACACTTCGGTAATCCGCCCTGTATGCCGTCGGAGCGGTCGCAGGGGCAACATCGCCGAGATTGCGACGGACTGATTTGCCTGACGGGCTGCCTGTTGACTTGGCTGCTCCTCGGCTGTCCAGCCCTCTTTCGAAAAATATTTCGCTTCGCGATTTGCTAGACGCAGCATTACTGATTCCGTCATCCCGTCCCGAATAGAGGGGCGTACGCGTCGTCACGAACGTTGGGTGCGGGATGCGATGGACGTTTTGGCGCCGCAAGACGAGCGGCGCGAGAGCGGACGGCGAAGTCGTGTGGTCCTGACGCCCCGACGCTGGCGTCAAGTTTCGCGGGACGCAATTCCCACGTAACGACGGTGGCAAAAAAGCCCGGTCGCCGAGGAGAGCGCGAAGGAAGCCGTTAAAACCATTGCGCAGGGAAGGCCGGGCGTTTCGGCGAACCTGTGGTGACTAACTCGTGTGCTTTCTACACTGCACACGAGGCTGCGGGTGCGCCGCGCACCCGGCCTTCCCTGCGCCCTCTATTCTTCGGGGGCAGAGATTTCAGCACAGCTCGGGCGCGACTGCGCCGCGGGATCGCGAAGTGATGCGTCCCGGCTCTTTGAAATTTGAGTCGGGAAGTCGTTGCCAAAGTCGTAGAATGGCAATGCGCAAGCGGGCAACCGGCCCAGGATTTTGAAGCAGCCGGAAGGAGAGATCTCATGTACGCCGCTATCCGTCAGGGCAAGGCAAAGACCGGCATGGCCGAGGAACTGGCGCGCCGGATCAAGGAGGGCGCCATTCCGATCATCAGCGATGTCGAAGGCTTTATGGCCTACTACGTGGTCTACGCACCCGACGACACCGTGACCGCGATCAGCGTCTTCAACAATTTCGCGGGAGCAGAGGAGGCCAACAGGCGCGTCCTGGCCTGGATCGAGAAAGACCTTGGGCCTCTCCTCGTCGGACCGGCCACGGCGGTCGCCGGCCCGGTGATCGTGCACACGTTGGCGTAACGACAGCACAGCTTGCTTCGCACGGGTGACGGCTCTCGGTGGAGCACTGCCCTCACAACTCCCGCGCGTTGGAAAACGCGAACGACGAGACACGGCGGGTGTTCTCGTCGAGGATCAAGGTGCGGGTGATCGGCGGCTCGGCGCGCTGACTGCAGTTCTCGCGTTCGCAAAGCCGGCAATTGACGCCGATCGGCGTGCCCTCGGCCTTCTCCAGGTCCAATCCGCCGGCATAGACGAGCTTGGCCGCGTGGCGGATTTCGCAGCCAAGCCCGATGGCAAAACGCGGCCGGGCTTGCGGGTGCGGTGCGACCGGCCGGCGCACCATTTGCGCGATCGAGAAATACCTGACGCCATCAGGCAGCTCGATGATCTGGCTGAGCAGGCGGTCCGGCGTGTCGAAGGTCGAATGCACGTTCCAGAGCGGGCAGGTGCCGCCGAATTTGGAAAACGGGAACGTGCCGGAGGAGAATCGCTTGGAGACATTGCCGGCGTTGTCGACACGCAGCATGAAGAAGGGCACGCCGCGCGCATTGGGTCGCTGCAACGTGGTCAGGCGGTGGCAGACCTGCTCGAAGCCGGCATTGAAACGCTGCGCCAGCACGTTGAGGTCATAGCCGAGCTGCTCGGCTGCCGCATGGAACGGCTGGTAGGGCATCATGACGGCGGCGGCGAAGTAGTTCGCCAGCGTAATCCGGTAGAGCCGGCGTGGCGTATCGTCCAGCGGTCCGGCGCGGCCGGTGATGGTTTCGATCGCGCTCGCGCATTCGGCAAGGGCGATCTGAAAGGCGAGCTGGAACGCGCGGCCGGGGCCGTCGACCAGCTCCGAGATCAGGAGTTGCCGGCGATGGCGGTCGAACCGCCGCAGGGTCTCGCGCATCACATCGACCGGCATGATGCGGGTCTGGATCGAATGTTTTTCCCGCAGCCGCGCGGCGAGCGCGGCGAACAATCCTTCCGCCGGCACGTTCAATTCGTCGCGCAGGTTTTCCGCCGCCGTTTCGAGCTCGCCGAAATAATTGCGGTTGGCCTCGATCAAATCGCGGACGCGCTCGATCGGATTGGCCTCGAACCGCGTGCCCTCGTCGCGATCGGCCATTTGGGCAGCAGCCATGGTCTCGCCGCGGCGGGCTTCGGTATAGGCGGCGTAGAGCCGCTGCAACGAATGCGTGACGCCGGGGCAGAGTTCGGCAAGATCGCGCAATTCCTGCTTCGGCAGGTCGATCTGCCGGAACAGCGGATCGGAGAAGATCTCGTTCAGCTCGGCGAAGAAGCGGTCCTCGTCGGCGGTGGCGAGATCGCGCAGATCGAGGTCATAGGCTTCCGCCAGCCGAAGCAGGATCTGCGCGGTCACCGGGCGCTGGTTGCGCTCGATCAGGTTGATGTAGGAGGGCGAAATGCCGAGCCCCTCGGCGATCTGGGTCTGCGACAGCCCCAGTTGCTGGCGGATTCGCCGGAACCGGGGGCCGACAAACAGTTTCTTTCCGGAGTCACCGGCCATGACAGGCTCCCTTGATCCCTGTGGTCATTCCGGACGGCGGAGCGGCGATCCGGAATCTTCCGGGTTCCTGCTTCGCAGGCCCCGGAATGACGCCAAATTGGATGACCTGTGACAATCTTTACAAAATAACATCTATGACAAGTTCATATGTTACATGACATCACCATTAGAATGCAAGCTATCTATACGAACTAGGAAGTTTAGCGTTTAGCTCTCGCCACGCATTTCGCAACGCACTGTCACGAATGTCGATTGGAGAATGAACATGGCGAAGACTTTTGAGCAGCTGGTTCCCGCGCCCGCAGGGCGTTTCGACGGCATCAGCCGTCCCTACAGCCCGGCCGAGGTCGAAAGGCTGCGCGGTTCCGTGCCGATCGCCTACACGCTGGCCGCCAAGGGCGCCAACCGGCTCTGGGAATCGCTCAAGAAGGAGCCCTACGTCAATTCGCTCGGCGCCGTCACCGGCAACCAGGCGATGCAGCAGGCGCGCGCCGGGCTGCCCGCGATCTACCTGTCGGGCTGGCAGGTCGCGGCCGACGCCAACACCGCGGGTGCGATGTATCCGGACCAGAGCCTCTATCCGGCGAACGCCGGCCCGGAACTGTGCCGCCGCATCAACCGCACCTTCCAGCGCGCCGACCAGATCGAGCACTCCGAAGGCGGCGCCAAGATCGACTGGTTCGTGCCGGTCGTGGCCGACGCGGAAGCGGGCTTCGGCGGTCCGTTGAATTCGTTCGAAATCATGAAGGCCTATATCGAGGCGGGCGCGGCCGGCGTTCACTTCGAGGACCAGCTGGCTTCCGAAAAGAAGTGCGGCCACATGGGCGGCAAGGTGCTGATCCCGACCGCGGCGCATGAGCGCAACCTGATCGCAGCGCGGCTCGCCGCCGACGTCTGCGGCACGCCGACCTTCGTTCTGGCGCGGACCGACGCAGAGAGTGCAAAACTGATCACCGCCGACGTCGACGAGCGCGATCGCGAGTTCATCACCGGCGAGCGCACCCCGGAAGGCTTCTTCCGTCTCAAGCCCGGCACCGGGCTGGCTCACTGCATCAAGCGCGGCATCGCGTTCGCGAAGTATGCCGACCTGATCTGGTGGGAGACCTCGACGCCGAACCTCGACGAGGCCCGCCAGTTCGCCGAAGCCATGCACAAGGTCTATCCGAACAAGATGCTGGCCTATAACTGCTCGCCGTCGTTCAACTGGGAAGCCAACATCGACAAGGCGACGATCGCCAAGTTCCAGCGCGAAATCGGCGCGATGGGCTACAAGTTCCAGTTCGTGACGCTGGCGGGCTTCCACTCGCTCAACCACGGCATGTTCGAACTGGCGCGCGGCTACAAGGCCGAAGGCATGGCGGCCTACTCCCGCCTGCAGCAGGCCGAGTTCGCCTCGGAGAAGTTCGGCTATTCGGCGACGCGCCATCAGCGCGAAGTCGGCACCGGCTACTTCGATCTGGTGTCCACCACCATCACCGGCGGCACCTCGTCGACCACGGCGCTTCACGACTCGACCGAAGCCGCGCAGTTCAAGGCGCAGGGTTCGCAAATCCACATTCAGGCGGCTGAATAGAAGGAGGCTCTCATGAAGAACGGCAGCAATTTCTGGGTGATTGGTGGCGAGTTCGGCTCGATGAACTTCCACAAGCTGGTGGAAGGCTCGGCCCAGGTTCAGGGCCCGTTCAAGACCCGCAAGGAGGCCGAGGATGCCTGGCGCGCGGTCTCGGAAGAGAACCGCCACAAGGCCGGCGTGCGCTTCTCGATTGTGGAAGAGCCCTCGCGCGCGGCCTGACCCATTACCTAAGAAGACGTCCAAGGACGAAGCGGTCCCATCCGGTTTTCCGGCTGGGGCCGCTCACGTTTTGAGCGGGCAGGGGCGTAAGTCTTTGGGAATAAACGGCCTTTGCGGACGGCCTGGTTACTGATAGGTTAACCATGTTCCGATCCATCAGGACAAGGGCGGGTCTAGCGGATGTCAGAGGCACAAAATACCGGAAGCGAAGCCGTCGGCGATGCGCGTCCGATGCGGCTGCGCGACGCGCTGCGGCAGGCGCGAATCGAAGCGGCCGATCGCACCGGCGTGGTGGTCGACCTGCGCGATGCGGAAGTGGCCCGGCTCGAAATCCTGAATGAGGCGCTGGATCCTCTGTTTGCGCAAATCCCCGGCACCGTCGATATGTTTGATCGCGGCATCAGCCAGGGCGAGACGCCGCGGCTGTGGATCGACGTGGTGGCCCACATCCTGATGGGGCGCGACAAGCGCATCTATCGTTTCGTGCAGGATACCCGTTTCGGCCGTATCGTGATCGCCGAATCCCACGATGTCCCGGTCATCGTCGACGCCGTCACCGATTATGTCGCGCGCCGCATGATCGAGCGTGAACATGCGCTGGCAGCAACCCCGGTGGCCAAACCAGCCGTGGTCGAAAAGCCGCGCGGAAGTCGATTCTGGAGCTTCGCCCTCGGCTTCATCCTCGGCGCAGTCGCGCTGTTCGGTCTGGCGCTGTTTGCGAGTTTGCGCAATCTCTGACGTCGCACTGCATGACGCCGTGATGTCCTACATCAGCCGCGTCTGCCGTATTTGTCGGACCCGACGCGCATCATCGATGCCGCGCACCGTCTGTTGGCAGCGCCATGCGGCGCCCTCGCGCGTGATTGCAAACAAATTATACGCGGCAGCCGGATAGCGGCCATGCGCGAGCGCGGAAGCCGACGGCACGCCGATCGCCGGGATCGACCCGCTCGGCCCGTCGATCCAGATCGTGGAATGAATGTGATCGTGACCGTGCAGGACCAATTCCACGCCATGCTGTTTCAGAAGCGCAAGTAGCTGCGATGAATCGGTCAGCCGCTTGGCGCGCGCGTCCGAACGCAGCGGGTGATGGATAAGCAGGACGCGGAACGCCTGTTCGGAAGAAAGGTCCGCCAGGATGGGCTCAAGCGCGTCCAACTGGCTGCGTCCAAGCCATCCCGTCGCCATCAGCGGCGGCGTCGGGACCGCCGAGGACACGCTGATCAGCGCGAGCGGGCCGCGGCGGCGCACGGCCGGAAATGCCACGCCGCGATCGGACGCATCGTCGCCGGCGAGATAGTTTCCCCAGGCTTCCGCGAAGCGATGTTGGGTGGCGCGAACATAGGCGTCGTGATTGCCCGGGATCACCGTGACCCGGTCCGGCGCGCCGACGCTCTCCACCCAGGCGCGGGAAGGTGCAAACTCGGCCTCGAGCGCCAGATTGACGAGATCGCCTGTGATCGCGATATGATCCGGCACTTGGGCCTGCAGGTCCGATACCAGCGTGTCGAGCACCTCGCGCTTGTGGAATTTATGCCGGTTGCGGGTCCAGTTGAGATAGCCGAGCGCACGCTTGCCCGCGAGCTCGGACAACCGCGGGCTTGGCAGCGGCGGAAGATGCGGATCGGACAGATGGGCAAGGATGAATGCCGCCGTCATTTACGTCCGCCTCTGTTACTTGCGCGAAAGAGCCGCCGCACGATCGCTCCATGTTACCCCGGAAGAACCCGGAATGTATTGGCAAGCTGGCCGCCGCGATGCAAGGATCAAACGCGATGTCCGCGTATTCAGAGGTTTCCGCGATGAACCTGCAGAGCCTGCGAAACAGCCTCGAGCCGGCCCTGCGGCGGGTTTTTCATTTCTATTGGCGGTTCGCCCGCGGCATGACGCTCGGCGTCCGCGCGGTCGTGCTCGACAATGAAAATCGCGTATTCTTGGTCAAGCACAGCTATATCAGCGGCTGGCACCTGCCAGGGGGTGGCGTGGAAGCTGGCGAGACTTTCCGCGACGCTTTGCGACGCGAGTTGGCGGAAGAGGGACGAATCGAACTTACCGGCGAGCCGGATCTGCACGGCCTGTTTTTCAACAGCCACATCTCCCGTCGCGATCATGTTGCGGTCTATTTGGTCCGACATTTCAAGCAGGATCGCTCGCCGGAGCCGAACCGCGAGATTATCGCGTGCGGGTTTTTCGAGATGGCGGCGCTGCCCGCGGAGACCACCAGGGGAACGCGCTTGCGCATATCGGAAGTGATCGAGGGTCGTGAGCCGATTGCAACCTGGCGCTAGGGATCACGCTTGGCGCGCCGCGACGTTTTTGCGGCTTTCGGTCGTCGCCGCAACCGCCGAACGACGAATCGAGGCCGGGGCAAACTCGCTTGTTTGCAACGGACTCATGATGGTAGAAGCCGCACCGAAACCGCGGCGCCCGTTGTTGGAGAAACGGCGCGTTCTCGCGGTAATGCGCCTTCGATCCGTCAGGGACATTTCGAACGGTATTGGTGCGGTTGTTGCCACCCGGCATCAATAAGCGGACTGGGACATATGGCTAATTCCTTTCGCGCAGAGATCGCCGGGTTGCGCGCCGTCGCGGTTACGAGTGTCCTGCTGTTTCACCTGAAGGTCGACGGCTTTCAGGGAGGCTTCGTCGGCGTCGATATTTTCTTTGTCATTTCCGGCTATCTCATCACCCGCAATATTCTTGTCGATCTGCAGGCCGGACGGTTTTCGTTCGGTCAGTTTTACGTGCGCAGAACGCGACGAATTTATCCCGCCCTGATCTTCACCGTCGCGGCCACCTATCTGGCGGGAGCCCTGTGGTGCTCGCCCGTCATGTTTCTCGACGTGGCAAAGGAAGGCACCCACGCCCTTCTGTCGATTTCGAATATTCAATACTGGCGGGAATCCCATCAGTATTTTGCCCCGACGTCGGACGAGCTGGCGCTGTTGCATTGCTGGTCGCTTTCGCTCGAGGAGCAGTTTTACCTGCTCTGGCCGGTCTTGATTGTGCTCGCCTGGAAGGCCGGCCGCACGTTCGAAAGCATTGCGCTTGCCGCGCTTGCCTCCATCCTTGCTTCAACCCTCACGGCCAAAGTGGATCCGCTTGCGGTATTTTTTCTGATGCCTTTTCGGATTTCCGAGTTCGCTTGCGGTGCGCTGGTTCTCTTTCTCGAACGCAGGCTTCGTCCCAGCCCGGCCGCCGCCGAATGCCTTTCGGCGATAGGCATGCTTTGTATTGCGGCGAGTGTGCTTTTGTTCACGTCGGATATGCCGCACCTGGATGCGGCGGTTCTTCTGCCTTGCCTGGGCGCGGCCGCGACGATCTGGGCGGGCGGCAAGACCCGGGTATCCGCGATCCTGACCAACGCTCCGATGGTTTCCGTTGGCGCCATTTCCTATTCGCTCTACCTTTGCCACTGGCCCATCATTTTCTTCGCGCGTTTCATTTTTGGCGATGACGCGGCCAACAGTTGGACGGGGATCCTGACGATGGCGGTTCTCATGGTCGTTGTTGCGACGGCCATGAATGCGTTCATCGAGCGCAGGTTCATTCAGTCTTCCGGGCTCGGATCGGCCAATGTCTGGAACAACGCCGTCGGCTTTTGGTCGGTGGTTCTGGCGCTGGCGGCCATCACACACGTAACCTTTGTATCGAAGGGCTTCGCATGGCGGCTGCCCAAAGCCCAAGCCCAGTTGGAGCACCTGGAAGATTTCCCGTCGGGCCGTGACCTAAGAAGCTTTCAGGGGCCGGTTGGCTTCGAATTGATTGGCGACTCCCTGACTGCCGAATACGCTTTCGGCCTCGCGCCGATCATGGAGCGGCTGAACGTGAATGTTCACGTCATGGGAGGCGCCGGCTGCCCCATTTTCTACGGGGCGACGTTGAAATCGCTGCGCCAGGAAGAGTGCAGAGAGGCGCGCGACCAGACGCTGGAGCGTGTGAGCCAAACGAATTTGCCAATCATCCTGGTGGAGAAATGGAGTCTCTATAACGACGCTGCCATCAACTACGATCTGGAATCGCCCGAGAGCCCGGCGTCCGGCGGAGATTCATTCACCAAGCTACAACTGGGCCTCGAGCGAACCATCGGTAAATTCGCCGCGGATGGCAGGCATATCCTCATTATCGGCGAACAGCTGGATCCCAGTTGCCCCATCAATCGTCCCCACCTGCTGCAGGGGCCGCTTCCTCACGTACCCCAACCGCCTTGTCCTCCGAAAACACGGGAAGACGCCGAACGGTCTACAGCTGGAATTGACCAGGTACTCTCCAGCGTCCAGGCCAAGTGGCCCGACAAGGTCGAATTGTTGCGGCCGATAGACTACTTTTGCGACGCGGAGTGCCCTGTCGTCAAAGACGGGGTTTGGCTCTATTCCAATCGCATTCATCTGACGCTTGCCGGATCGACATACATGGTGACCCGGAGCGCGGATGTATTCCGCAAATTTCTTGAGAAATGAGATGTTGGGTGTTCATTCTTTGGGCAGATCGACAGAAAGGGCGTCTCGCGCAATCTCACGTCAGAGCCGTGATGCGGAACATATCGTAGTTCGCTTGCTGTAGCTCTTTGATTGCGCTTGGATATTGTGGGTCCCCGGCCGAATCCAAAATCGATTGTTCCGATGATCTCTTCGCGTATAGTTCAATGGAATGCGATGAAATATTTGAGGGCTGTTTGCGGGTTCGTCCTCTTCGCCGTTCTTGCCAGCAATGTCTGGTCGATGTCGCGCTGGAGCGAAAGCCGCGGTGTTTACGACGACATCTGCTATCTGCGGCAGGCTCATCTCTTCCAGAGATTTGGGCTGGGCGGTTTCGACACGAATATTTCCCGCGATGACGATCATTATCTGTCCGCGAAATTGAAGGAGATGGGCTTTGCGTCCTGGAACGATCCGGCGACGGCTCCCTGTCACACGCTGATGTCGGAATCGGGAAAGCGGGTGATGCAATATCCACCGGGTACGGGTTTGGCGCTGGCGCTGTTCCCGGAAGGGTTTCAGGTGATCCCGCTGTATGTTTCGGCGACGGTCATTGTTTTTGGGTTGGCGTTGCTTGCAATTTTTTATGCGCGCTCCAGATCATCAGTCCTGCTTACGGCTGGCTTGGGCTGCCTGGCCGTCTATCTGATGATCAATCCTGCAAAAGCCAGCTATTCGGTGGCGCCGACCATGGTGGCCTGTGCGTTCGGGGGACTGCTCACGGCGAGCTTCTTCTCGGCCGCACAGCCGCGGCATCGACTTGCCCTGGCGGGATTCATCGGTCTCGTCATTGGCTTGTCGGTAAATTTCAGACTGCCGAATCTGTTTCTCGCGTCCGGATATTTTCTGTATTTCGGCGCTTCATTTTTGTTGTCCCGAAAAATCTCGGCGGGGGTGCAAGGGGCGATTTTTGCCGTGGCGTTCTTGCTGGGAATGATGCCGACGCTGCTTGCGAACGCGGTCAACGCCGGCAGCCCGTTCTCAACGACCTATGGCGGGCCTGACGTGACGCCTCCGGATTTCGACATTCTCATCGTCTGGCAGTACGTTGTGGATATGCAGTTCGTCCTGCTGCTGCTCGCGGGTCTGTGGACGGCGATGATGTGGCTTTCGAACCCGGCGGGGGGCCTGAGGCAAGTCGCTTTCGTCACGGCTGGAAATCTTCTGGTGAACTTGGCATTCTTCCTCAGCCATCCCATCTTCACGCCCTATTATACGGTACCGGTAGCCATGCTCTCGTTGTGGAGCTTGCTGTTTGCATCCCTGATAGAGCCGGCGGAAGCGGGGGATGGCGGTCTCATCGGGCAGGCAGCGGGCTCATGATCATGCTATGGAAAGCTGAGTCGGCAGACTTCAAGGAGCGGGCGCTCAAGCAATGATACCATCGTCGATGCGGATCGCTGTCCTGGTGCCGTGCTTCAATGAGGAAGCTGCGGTCGCCACCGTCATCGCCGATTTTCGCAAAGCGCTGCCCTCGGCCGAGATATTCGTTTACGACAACAATTCATCGGATCGCACCGCGGCGGTGGCGCGGGAAGCCGGTGCCGAGGTGCGCAGTGAGCGGCGCCAGGGCAAAGGTCATGTGGTCCGCCGCATGTTCGCCGATATCGATGCCGATATCTATGTGCTTGTCGACGGCGACGCGACCTATGATGCCGCCAGCGCGCCACGCATGATCGGCGCGCTGTTGTCAGATCATCTCGATATGGTGGTGGGCCTCCGCGTCGATCAGGTTGTGGCCGCCTATCGGCCGGGTCACCGCACCGGCAATCGGATTCTGACCGGCTTTCTGTCGTCGGTTTTCGGCCAGGCCTTCAAGGATATTCTTTCCGGGTACCGGGTGTTCTCGCGGCGGTTCGTCAAATCCTTTCCGGTGCTGTCGGATGGCTTTGAGATCGAGACCGAGTTGAGTGTCCACGCGCTCGAGCTGGCGCTGCCGGTCGCCGAGATCGAAACGCCTTACTACGCCCGCCCGGAGGGATCGGTGAGCAAGCTCAATACCTGGCGCGACGGATTCCGGATTCTCGGCACCATCCTGAAGCTCTACCGGTCGGAAAAGCCGTTGCGCTTTTTCACGGCAATCGGTGTTTTTCTGACCCTGGTTTCGGTTGGCCTCGCGATCCCGATTCTCGTCACCTATCTCGAGGAAGGCATCGTTCCGCGCCTGCCTACAGCCGTTTTGTCAATGGGCCTGATGATTCTGGCGATGCTTTCGGTATCATCGGGGCTGGTGCTCGATACGGTGACGCGCGGACGCCGCGAGATGAAGCTATTGGCCTATTTGTCTCAAGCCCCCGCCGGCAGGAATTGACAGGGATGGAAATCCGGCGCGACGGGACAATGGACCGCGTGGCCGGCAGATGCTATCCCGCGCATTACGATGACCGATCTCTCTCTTACGATATTGGCCGAAACCGCCAACGACACCCAGGCGATCGAACGTTTGCACGACCGCACGTTCGGCCCCGGCCGCTACGTGCTGAGCGCTTACCGGCTTCGCGAGCATGTCGACCACCTGCTCGATCTGTCGTTCACCGCGTGGATCGGCACGCTGCTGGTGGGGTCCGTGCGCCAGTTGCCGATTGTTATAGGTGAGACCAAGGCCTTGCTGCTGGGGCCGCTGACGGTCGAGCCGCCGTTTCGCGGCCGCGGCGTCGGTCGCGCGCTGCTGGAGCGGGCGCTCAGGGATGCCAAGGCAAAAGGGCATCGCCTGGTAGTGTTGGTTGGCGACGAGGCCTATTACAGCCGCGCTGGTTTCAAGGCGGTGCCGAAGGGCCGGGCGATCATGCCTGGGCCGGTCGACTACAGCCGCCTGCTGGTGGCGGAGCTCGCCGATGGCGCGTTCGAAGGCGTTTCCGGAGCGATCCGTCCGGACTGGAGCATGGCCCGATAGCGTCACGCGGGTAGAGCCCAGCTTTTCGGGAGCGATCCATCAAACTCCTGCAGCGTTCCTCGAAGATACGAAAGAGATTTTACCGCATGCGATAAATGCGCGCGCGCCACGACCGCTTACTCCGCCACGCGCGAATGCGTGCCAGCAAGGGAGCTGACATGGGTACGGTCGAGGTCGCGCGACAGCAACCGCCCCGCGGCGCCCGACGACCGGCCGACCAGTTCGAGATAGCCTTTCGTCACCCGGGCGAAATGATTGTAGATGATAACCGCCGGAATGGCCGCGACGAGGCCGATTGCGGTTGCGAGCAGCGCTTCGGCGATGCCGGGGGCGACGACGGCGAGATTGGTGGTCTGCGATTTCGAAATGCCGATGAAGCTGTTCATGATGCCCCACACCGTTCCGAACAGCCC
>JBKQRS010000525.1:0-22357 GCA_052143915.1 Bradyrhizobium sp. | reverse complement strand
GATCTGTTCTGTTCCCTGCTGCTTGAAGTATTTGTACAAGCCTTGCACTCTTATACTTCTGAGATTCTGTTGGAATTTCCATGGCACGCTCTTCAAGTCCCAGCCGCTTTCTGCTTGCAAACCAGATCTTGGACTTTGCGCGCGAAGCAAGATTTGAGGTCGGTCATCACCTGCGCGAACAGCAGTTGGGCGACATGCTCGGTGTATCGCGAACGCCGATCAGAGCCGCGCTGGTGCTCCTGGCAGAAAAGGGAATCGTCGAAGCACGGCAAAATCACGGCTTCATGCTCCTCAAACCCTTTCACGCCCTGCATCATATCGAGATCGAGGTGCCCACCACCGTCGATCAAGGTCTTTACGAACAGATCGTGAAGGACCGGCTTGCCGGAAAAATACCGAATTCACTCACCCAGAGCGAAGTCGCCGAACGCTACAATGTCGATCGCGTCGTTACCCTCCGAACGCTGTCACGCCTCGCCGAGGACGGCATCGTCGCGCGTAATAAAGGCCATGGCTGGACCTTTCTGCCCACCCTCGATTCAAACGTCGCCCTTCGCAGCAGCTACGATTTCCGTCTGGCAATCGAACCGGCCAGTTTTCTTCTCAAGACATTTGCAGTCAATCCGGCGGCGATCGAGCGATCGCACATGCAGCACGTCTATCTATTAAACCACCCCGATATCGCATCCGTGAGCAAAGCCCAGCTTTTCAATACCGATGCCGCCTTTCACGAGATGTTCGTCGAATTCAGCGGGAATGTGTTCTTTCTTCAATCGATTCAGCAACAGAATCGTCTCAGGCGCCTTCTGGAATTCGGCGGTTATTTTGCTTCGCGGCGTGTCAGGGCCTGGTGTCAGGAGCACCTGTCGATCATACAGGCGGTCAAAGCAAATGACCTGGCGGGGGCTGCCGATCTCATGCGCCATCACCTCTTGAGTGCCTATGAAACCGCTCCGGCCATCGATACCAACACCAGGTGAGCGGGACCTCCTGGCGAGATCAAGCCGATCCTGCCGACGCGCCTTGGTCCGATCAAAGATCTCGCGCGCAACCCCAGCGCGTCGCTCACCGCCGGGCGGATTGCTGCACTCGGGCACGAGTAGAAGACATCGGTCACGCTCCGTAAACTACCATCCTTAAGACAATATTCCCGTATCGTCGCTAGGTTCCGAACGCCACCAGATACGATGTGCTAATTATTTTGGACTTCGGAACGGCTCGCCCGATGACTGCGCCCCGCAACAAGATGGCCCGCCCGCGCAAGGCGCGCGGGGTTGAAGCCCTGCTCGCCCTCAGCCAGGTAGCGCTCGACAGCATGGCGCAAGGGGTTTGCGTCTATAGCGCGGACAACCGGGTCGTATTGTTCAATCGCCGCTACCTCGAGCTGTTCGACATGTCGGCGAGCGTTGTCCGGCCCGGAATCAGCTATCGGGAGGTGCTCGAACACAGCGCTGCACGCGGCAATCTTGTACCGGAAATGGTCGAAGACCTGTGGCGCACGCGTATTGCCTTGATCTCCGCCAGGAAGCCGTTCAGCATCGAGCAACAACTCCCGAGCGGCGTGGTCACGACGCTCGATGTGAGGCCACTAGCCAATGGCGGCTGGATCACCCTCTGCGACGACATTACGCACCGCGCCAAGCTCGAAGCCGCCTTGCGGGTACAGACCGAACGCATCGAGTATGCCGTGGCCCATATGTCCCACGGCCTCTCCATGTTCGGCGCCGACGAACGATTGATCGTCTGCAACAGGCAATATCTCGAGGCCTATGGACTTGATCCCGAAATCGTCAAACCCGGCATCGCCCACCGCGAGGTGATCGAGCATTGGGTCTCCAGAGGAAACGCGCCTGGGCAATCGGCGGAAGGCCTCTACAACCGGCGCATGAGCGAGATCCGCAACGGCGGCTCTCGTCCCGGATTTCTTGATTGCGCCGACGGCCGCGTCATCCAGGCGATCTCACGGCTGATGCCGGATGGCGGCTGGGTCAGCGCATGCGAGGACGCCACCGAACGGCTGCGCTCGGAAGATGCGTTGAAGCAGCAAAATGTCCTGCTCGACGCCGCGCTCGAGAACATGGCCAACGGACTCTGCGTCTACGACAAGGATATGCAGCTGTTGGTTTGCAACAAGAATTATCTCGATATTTATGGCCTCGCGCCGCACGAAGCGAAACCGGGCACCCATCTATCCGACCTGATCCGCACCGTGATGCGGCATGGCGTATACCCCGCCGATTTCGCCATCGACGATCTCTTTGACGACTTGCGCCAGCGACTCTCAGGGATGAAGGATCTGACGGTACAGCGTCGCATGTCCGACGGACGGCTGCTCGCGGTGCGCTATCGCCCGCTGCGCGATGGCAGCTTTGTCGCAACTTACGCCGACATCACCGAACGCGAACGCGCGCTTGAGGAGCTGAGCGAACAATATCGGCGGTTCGATGCGGCGCTGAACAACATGTCACAGGGCCTGTGCATGCTGGACAGCAATCTGCGCGTCATCGTCTGCAACAAACGCTATATCGACATTTACCGGCTTTCGCCCGAGATTGTGCAGCCCGGCATCGGCATGCGCGAGATCATGGAGCACAGCTGCGCGCTCGGCAATCATCCCGGCACCACCGCGCAACGGCTCTACGATGACTATGTCGAGACGCTCAAGCAGGGCGGGCATACGCTGCATCGCCATCTCGGCGACGGCCGCATCGTCAAGCTCGATCATCATCCGATGGAGCATGGCGGCTGGGTCATCACCTACGAGGACGTCACCGAGCGCCACAAAGTCGAGGCACGCGTGGCGCACATGGCGCGACATGACGCGCTGACCGATCTGTCGAACCGCGTGTTGTTCCGGGAAAGGATGATCGAAGGGCTGAGAGAGGTTGCATCGCAAGGTGGTACGATGGCGGTGCTGTGCCTCGATCTCGATAACTTCAAGAGCGTGAACGACCGCCTGGGTCACGCCGTTGGCGACAGGCTGCTACGCTGGGTCGCCGAACGCCTCCAGGAATGTGTCGGCGAGCACGACACCATCGCGCGTCTCGGCGGCGACGAGTTCGCGGTGCTGCAGCGCGGGCGGCAGCCGCAATCGGCCGAACAACTTGCCCGCCGCCTGGTCGAGATCATTGGCCACCCACCGCCGCTTGAAAATCAGATCGTCCATACCGGCGTGAGTATCGGGATCGCGATCGCACCCGATCATGGGATTGATCCGGACGAGCTGATGAAGTGCGCCGACCTCGCGCTGTATCAGGCCAAGGCAAAGGGACGCGGAGCCTATCAGTTGTTTCAGCCTGAGATGGAGGCGCTGGCGCGGTCGCGGCATATGCTGGAGACCGACTTGCGCCGCGCGCTGGAGGCCGGCGAGTTCCATCTCGCGTTCCAGCCGCAGATTCGCCTCGGCGCGAATGAGTTGACCGGGTTCGAGGCCCTGCTGCGGTGGAATAGCGCCGCGCGCGGCGCGGTTTCGCCCGCCGAGTTCATACCGATCGCGGAGGAGACCGGACTGATTGTGCCGCTGGGCGAATGGGTGCTGCGCACGGCCTGCGCGACGGCGTCGAAGTGGCCGGACCACATCAGGGTTGCGGTGAACTTGTCGCCAGTGCAGTTTCGCGCCCGCGGTCTCGTCACCATGGTCACGAGCGCGCTTGCTACCGCGGGCCTCGACCCAAGGCGGCTTGAGCTCGAGGTTACCGAGACCGCGCTGCTTGAAGACGACGCGGCAACGGTCGCCATCCTGCACCAGTTGCGCGCGCTTGGGGTCCGCATCAGCCTGGACGATTTCGGCGTCGGCTACTCCGCGCTGGGATACTTGCGGAAATTTCCTTTCGACATGATCAAGATCGACCGCTCCTTCGTTGGAACGCTCGGCGAATCCCATGAGAGCGGAGCTATCGTTCGCACCATTGCGAGCCTCGGTGCAAATCTTGGCGTCGAGACGACTGCGGAAGGCGTCGAAACCGCTGAGCAGCTTGAGCTTGTGCGCCAGGCCGGCTGCACGTCGGTGCAGGGTTATTATATCAGCCGTCCTCGTCTTGCCGCCGACGTTGGTCGCCTCATCGAACAATTGAACCCCGTCCATCGCGTGGCCTGACACGAGCGGCATCGCTCGCACCGCAAGGCGGCGGCGTAACCACCTGGCGAAACGCCTGAGCCCTGAGCGGACATACGCTTCAAGAGGGCTGACCAGGCACGTTGTTCCCGGCTTCGCTGATGCGCTCGAACCCCTCGAGTGCCACCGCCGATAAGAACGGGAGGCTCTGGATGATCAGGATCGCAGCGAACAAGTCGGTCTCGAAGAGCCGGTAAAAATTGGTCGCAAAGACCGTGATGCCACCCGCGACCAGCAGCGCACCGAGCACCGCTTCCGGCATCGCCGTAAAGCGGGTGCGGGCGATGCCGCCCCTGCCCTTGCGGGTACGATGGAAATAGTTTTTCCGCGCCGGAAGTGCGGCCGCAAAGGCTGCGCTCGCGACCGTCCACTGGACCGACATGAACACCACCATGGCGCCAAGCATCTGCAGGTACGGAATTGCAACGCGCGTTCGATAGGCGCTAACAAAATGAAGAAGGGATATCAGGAAGGCGGCAACGATCGGCAGCATCAGTAGCGGATCCGGGATGGCGACGACTTGGAAAGCAACAAACGGCACCCAGACCAGATTGAGCAGTGCGGCCGCGACGGCAACGATTTCGGCCCCGAACCAACTGAGCCAGCCGAAGGCGAATTCGCGCTTCTGGTCGTGGTCGAGCAGACTCATACCGGGCAGGAACCGCCGCCAGTGTTTTTTCACGATCTGCACGGCACCGCCGGCCCATCTCGCCCGCTGGGTCTTGAAAGCCAGATAGTCTTGCGGCAGCAATCCCCAGCCGTAGCGGCGGTTGGTGTAGTGGGCACGCCACCCGAGTTCCAAAATCGTCAACCCGAGGTCGCTGTCCTCGCAAATCGTGTCGCTTGACCAGCCACCCGCGGCCTCCATTGCGGTCCGACGGATTAGACACATCGTGCCGTGGACGATGATGGCGTTCACCTCGTTGCGCTCGACCATGCCGATATCAAAAAAGCCCGCATATTCGGCGTTCATGGCGGCGTGGATCGAACTGCGGCACCCGTCACGATGATCCTGCGGCGCCTGGATCAGTCCGACCTCCGGGTCGGCGAAACCAGGGACCAGATCCCTAAGCCATTGCGGATCAACCACATAGTCAGCGTCGATGACGCCGATGATCTCGGCATCGGCTGCGGTCTCCGCAATCGCGAGTCGCAGCGCAGCGGCCTTGAATCCCTCAAGGTTCTGGACGCAAACAAACTTGAAGCGCGGGCCGAGCTCGCGGCAGCGCCTCTCGATCGGCTCCCAGAATGCCGGATCGGGCGTGTTATTGATGACGACCACGCACTCAAAATCCGGATAGTCGAGCCGCGCCACCGAGTCGATGGTACGCAGCAGCATTTCCGGAGGCTCCCGATAGGCGGGAATGTGGATCGAGACTTTGGGCGTGCGCGCGTCCAGTCCCGGCGGTCGTAATTTCAACAGCCGCGCGGGCTTGCTCCCGAGAGCGACAGTCGTCATCTCGTGCACCCGGAATAATACAATCGGCGCCAATAGACCCAGCAGCGGAAGTGCGATCGCAAACGTGATCATCTCGCCATGCAGGAGGTAGTGGTCGTGCCAGTACACCTGTACGCCCGCGCACCAGTCGCCGATCAAATGATCGGCGCCGGCAAGCACCGTTGCCTGGCTAATGGTCGCTCCCGGGAGCGCCAGAATCGAGACTGACAAGAATGAGCCAACCAGGACGGCGAGCAGAGCCGCCTTCCAGTAGTCGGCGTCGACAAGCGGTCCTGTCCATGCAAATTTGGGCCGCAACGAGGCGTCGAGGATACCCCAATAGGGACCAACGTTGCCCTCGAAAAGCTTTTCCGGTTGATCGATCGCCTCCACAATATTGTAGTCGATGCCGAGCACGTCGGCCTCCGCAACGAAGTCGCGCAGCAATCTGGCTTGGCTGAGCGGACCCGGGACGGCGCGCTCAAAATTGTGCCCCGCACTCGGCCAGCCGAACTCCCCGATGACGATTTTCTTGCCCGGATAGGCCGCACGCAGCTTGTCGTAGATCGCCAGCGATCCCTCGACGGCGGTTTTCTTGGACAAGCCTTCCCAGTAGGGAATGATATGGGCGAAGACCTGGTCCACAGCGTCAACGAGCTCCGGATGGTCGAGAAATGTCCTCCAGTGGTCGGCGGTCGCCACCGGCACCGGACTGTCCCGCTTCACGCGGCGGACAATTTCGGCAAGTTCGGCCGCGGTGTGTTCATGCCGGAAGAACGTCTCATTACCCACGACCAGCCGGGTGACATTGGGGTAGTGCCGCGCCAAGTCGAGCGCGGTCGCGATCTCACGCTCGTTTCGGGCTTCGTCCTTGTCGATCCAGATGCCCAGCGTGACCGCCAGCCCGAGTTCAGCCGCGATCTCTGGAACATGTTCCAGACCTCTGGTCGAAGCGTAGGTGCGTATCGCCTTTGCCTGTTTGGCAATCGCGGTGAGATCGGCGCGGATCTGCGCCTCGGACACTGCCATATCCCCGGAAGATGGTCTGGCAAATCGGTTGTACGAGACGCTCGGCAGCTTCCCTTCGACCGGCGCCGCGGCCGTACGTGGCTCTGCCAAACCCCAGAACGCCAAATGCAGGCCCGCGACCAGGCAAAGAATTAGCACGACGGTGGCGATCGGCATGTTCTGGCGCCGGCCACTCGCCGCGCCGATCCACCTTTCATGCCTGGCACCCTCGTCCGGCGTCTTCATTACTTGCCTTAACTCCCGCCCGAGCAGCCAATTTCAACGAGCGCGCGCCACCAGATTCCCTGCTCAGACTCACTTATCGATCAGAGCCATAGCTCGCGGGAGCGGTAGAGCTGCATGTAGGCGTCATGACGCCATAACCAAGGTCAAGAGCCCGTATCGCGCGGTTTTCGGAACCGCGCCGTGGCCATAGCTCACTGGCTTAAAGTTGCTAAATCTCGCTCATCAATGTCCCCTGACTGAATTGCGCAAAGGGAATGCTGCACGCCAGCGGCCCGGCAGTTATTCCAAGAGGACTCGCTCCTGGCTGAAGTCTCTAGATGGCTCAAGCAGGAGGTCAGAAACCAATGATCAGACTGCTCTCATCAAAAGTTCGATGTCTGCTCTTCCCTGCCGGCTCAACCGATCGACGCAACACAGGCGTTAAATCTCTCTGCGGGAGTTTCGGGCGAACAAAATTCCGCAAACGACGTCAAAATATCGTGACGTGGGCCTGACCGAAGGCTTGATGCATCTCAACTCTCGATATGCGCTAGAGCCCATTGTGCCGTGGCAAACGCGACGCAAGGAGATGTCATGAAGGCTCTCGTGTATCATGGACCGGGGAAAAAGGCGATCGAAGACCGCCCGAAACCCGAGATATCCGCGCCGACCGACGCAATCGTTAAGATCGTAAAGACCACTATTTGCGGAACCGATCTGCGGTCGAGAAAATCATGAAGATGACCGGAGGTCGCGGCGTCGACACGGCGATCGAGGCAGTCGGCGTTCCGGCCAGTTTTCTCACTTGCGAAGATATCGTTGCGCCGGGCGGCATTATTGCCAACATCGGCGTGCATGGGGTCAAGGCCGATCTGCATCTGGAACGCCTGTGGGATCGCAATATTGCGATCACGACAAGGCTGGTTGATACCGTCACCACGCCGATGCTGCTCAAGACCGTGCAATCGCATAAGATCGACCCCAAGCGGCTGATCACGCATCACTTCAAGTTCGATAACATCATGGATGCCTACGACACTTTCGGCGCGGCGGCCAAGACAAGCGCGCTCAAGGTGATCATCGAAATCTAGCGCCCAGGGGCCGAAACCGCTTAACCGATCGGAGCTTCGTAGATGGACCGCACGGCGAACCACACTTTCGACGAACTCCGGATCGGCGATTCCGCAAGCCTTACCCATGTGCTTACATACCAAGATGTCGAACTCGTCGCGACCATGCACAGCGCTTTCGGCCGGACTGAGATCGATGCCGAGTTCGGCCGCTCCGCTTCCTTCCGCACGATCTTGTCGCATGGGCTAAGTAGCGCTCTTGTTTCGACCCTTCTCCACACCGAGTTGCCTGGAGCCGGGACCGAAATTACTCACCAAGCCTTGAACTTCAGAAGGCCCGTCAGTTTTGGCGATTCCGTAACGGCGACTATCAAGGTTTCCCGGAAAGACAATTCCAATCACCACGTCTTCTTCGATTGCACCACCACGAACCAACGCGGCGAGATCGTCGCCGATGGCATCGCGGAGGTGATCTGTCCCGCGGAGAAGGTCCTGCCTGAACGCAACATACCGCCGGCTTCCGAGCCGATTTCGAAAGGCCGTCACCACCAGAGATTGGTTCAGCAGGCAAAGGGACTGAAACCTATCCGTACCGCGGTGGTCCATCCGATCGACACGGTCTCGCTGTCAGGCGCGATCGAAGCCGCAAAGGCCCATCTCATCATACCCCTGCTGATCGGGCCCGAGGCCAAGATCCGTGCGGCGGCGGAACAATCCAAGCTCGATCTTTCCGGCTATGAATTGGTGCCGACCGAACACAGCCACGCGGCCGCAGCGCAAGCGGTAGCTTTGGCCCGCGATGGCAAGGTGGAGGCCTTGATGAAAGGTAGCCTTCACACCGATGAATTCATGGGCGCGATCGTCGCTGAGGAAAAGCTGCGAACCGCTCGGCGGATGAGCCATGTGTTCGTAATCGACGCGCCGGGATACCCACGCCCGCTTTTCATGACCGATGCGGCTATCAATATTTATCCAACGCTCGATGACAAGGTAGACATTGTCCAGAATGCGATCGATCTCGCGCACGCGCTCGGCATTCCGCAGCCGCGCGTGGCCATTCTGTCGGCGGTCGAGATGGTAACGTCGAAAATTCACTCCACCCTGGACGCCGCGGCGCTTTGCAAGATGGCGGATCGCGGCCAGATCACGGGCGGTATCCTTGATGGGCCGCTCGCCTTTGACAATGCCGTGTCTGAGGAGGCCGCAAAGACCAAGGGTATCGTATCTCCTGTGGCCGGTCGTGCCGACATATTCGTGGTACCCGACCTCGAGTCGGGCAATATGCTCGCGAAGCAGCTCGAGTATCTCGCCGACGCCGACATTGCCGGCATCGTGCTGGGCGCGCGAATACCCATCATTCTCACGAGCCGCGCCGACAAGACCCTAGCGAGACTGGGCTCCTGCGCAATCGCGGTGATGCTGGCGCATCGCGGGAAGGAAGCTCTGTCATGAGCGGCGCCATCCTGGTTCTGAATGCCGGCTCCTCGAGCATCAAGTTCGCGCTGTTTCCGGGACACGCGCGTCCCGAGCGCGGCAACGTCATTTGCGAGGGCGCATGTGAGGGCGTCGGCCATCGGATTCATGTCACCGCGACGGACGGCGCGGGTTCGCGGCTCGTCGACGAAGATCTGAGCGGTGGCACGAGCCATGAAGACGCGCTTGCGTGGCTGTTACTCTGGCTGAAGGGAAAATTTCCAGACGACTCCCTGATTGCGGCTGGCCATCGTGTCGTGCATGGCAGTGCCATCTACTCCGAGCCGGTTCTTATCGATGAGGCCGTGGTCGCGGAGCTTCGCCGGCTCACTCCGCTTGCGCCATTGCACGAGCCGCATCACCTCGCTGCCATCGCTGCGCTGTCGAAGCTTCACCCGACGCTGCCACAGGTCGCATGCTTCGACACCTCGTTTCATCATACCCAATCTCGCGTCGTCACGGATTTTGCGCTGCCGCGGCGACTGACCGATGAGGGAATCCGGCGCTACGGCTTCCACGGCCTGTCCTACGAATATATTGCGAGCGTGTTGCCGACCTTCGTCGGTTCGTCAGGCGCGCAAGGACGCGTGGTGATCGCGCATCTTGGCAGCGGCGCCAGCATGTGCGCTCTCAGGCAAGGGCGCAGCGTCGCGACGACCATGGGGTTTACCGCGCTCGACGGCCTGCCGATGAGCCGGCGGTGCGGCAATCTCGACCCGGGCGTCGTGCTCTATCTGATGGAAGAAAAGCGAATGACCGCAACCGCGATCAGCGATCTTCTATACCAGTCGTCAGGGCTGCTCGGCGTCTCGGGCATCAGCGATGATATGAAAACGCTGCTCGAAAGTGACAAGCCTCATGCGGCCGAGGCCGTCGATCTGTTCGTCTATCGCATCTGTCGGGAGCTCGGTTCGCTCGCCGCCGCGCTGGGCGGGCTCGACACCCTCGTCTTTACGGCCGGAATCGGCGAGCACGCGCCTGAAATCCGCCGCCGCGTCTGCGAGCAGGCGTCCTGGCTCGGACTGGACCTTGACAAAACGGCGAACGCTGCCGGCGGCCCGAGGATTTCGACATCTGGCAGCAGGGCTTCCGCATGGGTCATCCCGACTGACGAGGATTTGATGATCGCCCGACACACCTGGCGTCTCATCGATCGCACGTAGGACGTGACTATCCAGGACAGGCTCGGCCGGTGTGCGGCACGCGAGACATATAGGGAAACCGTGATGTCGAATAATCCATCCGTCAAATCCTCGGAGCTTTCGCTGCTCAGCGTCCCGGCGTTTTGGCCGATGGCAATGGCGACGGCGATGTTTGAGGAAGGAACCGAGCTCTACGCGAAAAATCTCAAATTCGTGGAGGAAGAGACCAGGATTCATGGCGAACTGAGACCTGTCCTGGCGACGCCAAACACGGTGCGACTCGATTTGCGGACAATGGTGCTCCGAGATTACGGACAATCTGGGGGCATCCCGACGCTCGTCGATGCGCCGCATGCCGGCCATACCGCGGTCATCGCCGACTATCGTAAAGGCCAGAGTCTGGTCGAGACGCTCTTAGCCAACGGCATCAAACATGTCGCATTGACCGACTGGAAGTCAGCCACTGAGGACATGAAGGATCTAGATATAGACAGTTACCTTGCCGAAGTTGTCGTCGCGATCGATGATCTCGGCGGTCGTGTTAACCTTGTCGGACTTTGTCAGGGCGGCTGGCTGTCAGCCATGACCGCCGCGCGGTTTCCCGAGAAGGTAAATTCGCTCGTGCTTGCGGGATCGCCTATCGATACGGACGCGGGTAACGGTTCGATCAAGCGCATGGTCCATCAATCCAAGACTTCATTTTACGAGGAGTTGGTTGCGCTCGGCGGCGGATTGATGAAGGGACAATTCATGTTGCAGGGCTGGAAGAACATGCATCCGGAGCAACATTACATTCAGGATCACATCGATCTTTACGAACATATCGACGATCCGGCCTATCTCGCCAAGGAAGAGGCCTTCGAGAGTTGGTACGAAAACCCGATCAACCTTCCGGGGCGCTGGTACCTTCAGGTCATTACGCAGTTGTTTAAGGAGAACCGGCTCGCGAAAGGTGAGTTTATCGGGCTCGGCCGCAAGCTCAACCTCCGGAATATCACGTGCCCGGCCTATCTGCTGGCCGGCGCGTCCGACGACATCACGACTCCAGAGCAAGTTCTCGATGCGGCGAATTATCTCGGAACCCCCAGGGATCGCATTGTACAAAAGACCGTGCCAGGCGGTCATATCGGGCTGTTCATGGGAGCCACGACGCTGAAGTACCACTGGCCGCCGATAGCGCGGTGGATAGCAGCCCAATAGACGCCATTACAGGTACGAAAGTTGGCTTCGACTGCCTGCTCAACTCTTATGCTTTCTTCGGAGCGCCCGGCCGGGCGTCGTTCGATCGGCTCGCCATCTCGCCTGCGGCAAGCTCGATGATTTCTGCCGTGATTTCCTCTTGCCGCACGATTCGTTGGGTCGCCTGCAGCGCGGAAAGCTGGCGCTCGATATGGCCGTGCGCCGAAGCCATGGCTTCCATGCGCGCCTCGTTCTCCGCCGCGAAGGTATGGAGTGCTGTCTTGCAGAGTTGTGCGTGCACGTAATCAGCCGTAAGCCCGATCAGGAGCGGCTCGGGCGCCAAGTTTAGTATCGGCGCACCGGCGTTCGTCGGACGGGAAAAGCCGGACATGTCGAGAGGGAACAATCGACGACGTTCGATTTGGACGCCATGGCCGGGTTGCCATTGACTGAAAACGGCGTCGAGGCGATTGATTGCTCCCCTGGCGAAGCGGGTATAGAGCGCTTCGGAGATCCGGTCGGCAAGCTTGGGAACGCCCAGCGAATGAGACGGCATTGGGCTGTTCCATGCGGCTCGGACGCCTCGTTCAGCGGCTATGGCACTGCCCCGTGTACCAATCAGAAAAAGCTCCGACGTGGAGAGATCTTTACTGACCGCATTGAGCACGCGCTCGCTGAAGGCACCGGCGAATCCCTGCTCGGCACAGAATAGCACGAGTGCCGGGCGGGCCGATCGGCGCGCAGCGGCTGAGCGGCCGGCAGGAACCAGCGGAAGGGTTCGTCCAATCGCGAGTGCGATCGTCGCCGCATAGCTGTCGACGGCTATAAGCTGGCTGCGCGCTTGCTGGGCGCGTGCCGCAGCGATACCGCGCATCGCATTCACAACGGCGCTGAGCTGGCGGATACCGTCGATGCGCGCGCTGATGTCGGAGAGGCGCTCGGTCATGGCCGCCCCGCGAACTTCGCTGCCGCTGCAGGCTTCAGCGTCTGAGCATATTTTCGCAGTGCTTCGCGGATTGCTTGGTTTCCGGCGTCATCGAGTGTGCCGGTATCCTGGATGCGACGGACGATATCCGGGACATCGCGGTCAAGCGTCTCGCGCAGACCTTGCCGGAACATAGCCACGGTCGGCACCGGCAGCGGATCCAATAGACCGGATTGCAACGCCATGACCAGGGCCACCTCGTCGGCAAGCCGCAGCGGAGCATGCTGCGGTTGGTCCAGAATTGCGCGAATTCGCGCGCCACGGGCGAGCTGATTACGGACCCGCATGTCCGGCATTCCGCCGAAGCGGGTGAAAGTCTCCAGTTCGAGGAACTGGGCATAGTCGAGGCGCAGCGTCTCCGCCGCCTCCCGAAGCGCGTGCGCCTGGGTCTTGCCACCGACCCGGCTTACGCTCGTGCCGACATCGATTGCCGGCTTCTGCCCTTCATGGAAGAGTTTGGCGTCGAGTACGATCTGACCGTCGGTGATCGAAATAAGGTTGGTGGGAATGTAGGCGCTGAGATTGCCTGCGTCGGTCTCGGCGATCGGCAGCGCTGTCAGGGAACCGCCGCCCTTTTCCTTGGATAGCTTGGCGGCCCTTTCGAGAAGCCGCGCATGAAGATAGAAGACGTCCCCTGGGTACGCCTCCCGACCGGGCGACTGCCGGGTAAGCAGGGCAATCTCACGGTGGCTTGCCGCGTGCTTGGTCAGGTCGTCGGCCACGATCAGGGCATGCTGACCGCGATCACGAAAATATTCCGCCATGGTGAAGGCTGCAAAGGGAGCGATCCATTGCAATCCCGGTGAGCTCGATGATCCTGCCACGACGATAATGCAGCGCTCGGGCGCACCGAAGGTCGTGATTGCGTCGATGGCGCGGCGGACGCTTGAATTTTTCTGACCGACGGCGACATAGACGCAGACCATGTCGCTGGTCTTCTGATTGATGATGGTGTCGATTGCGATGGTGGTCTTGCCGACAGCACGGTCGCCGATGATGAGTTCGCGCTGCCCTCGGCCAAGTGCGAACAGTGTATCGACCGCCACGAGGCCGGTCTGGACGGGCTGGGTCACCAGATCGCGATCGATGATGTCGGGTGCCGGGCGTTCGATCGGTTCCAGTCTATCCGCGACGACGGGCCCCTTCCCGTCGAGCGGACGGCCCAACGGATCGACGATACGACCGAGCAGTGCCGGTCCCACCGGTACCCGCACGACATCGCCCGTGCCTTGCACAGTATCGCCGGCCTCAATCGCATTCACATCGTCAAACAGGACGCAACCGATCCGGCCGCGCTCGAGCACCTGGGCGAAGCCGAACTGTCCCTTGTCGAAGCGCAACAACTCGTCGAGCCGGACGGAAGGCAGTCCGGAAATCAGCGCAATACCGTCCCCGACCTCTTCCACTCGGCCGATCTGCTCCGTTTGCGGTCCGAGCGGAACCGCGCCAAGCTTCGCGCGAGCGTGACCGAGCCAGACGTCCGCGGGGTTGTCAGGATCGTTTTTCATGCGCAAGGTCCGCAAGAATCCTAGTGAGGTCGGCGCGCCAACTGTTGGCAATAACAAGGTGAGGGCCGCGCAGTTCAAGGCCGGCGATAACCGCGGCATCCACTTTGAAGTTGATCCGCGGGTGAACTCCGAATGCCCCGCCGATCAATTCTCGATAGCGCTCCTGGTCGGCCGGCGCGATCGGGGACGCACTGACCGCTTCGAGCACGACGCCGTCGGCGGTGACGGCGTTGCGCACATTTTCCGGGAGCCCCCGAATCTCCTGAAGCAGCCAGTCGAGAAAGGCGTCGCTTACCACCGGGCCATCAAGGCGAGCAACGAGGCGGCGGGCAATTTCGACCGCGAGCAGGCTGGCCCGCTCGATCCAGACGGCCTCAGCGGCGTCTCGCTCTTTCTCAATCGTCGTCCTCGCTGAGGCCTCCAGCGCCGCGGCTTCTTTGGCGGCTGCGGCAAGCATCGCGGTACGCGCTTCTTCCGCCACTTTGTGAGCTGCGGCGATGATTGTGTCTCGCTCCTTGTCGAAGCCGGCGCGCGTCCGCTCGATCTGTGCGAGTGCGTCCGTCGCCTGGGTGCGCTTCGTCTCTGCCTCAGTCAGAAGCTGTTGCGCGGTGGCGCGGCGCTGCTCGATCATCGCCGCGACCGGGCGCCAGAAGAACCGCGCGAGCAGCCAGATCAGGATGATGACGTTGACAGCCTGAATACCAAGCGTCCACCAATCAATAGTCATGGCATCATTTCAGCAATGGGTTGGCGAACAGCAGAAGGAGCGCGATCACCAGGCAATAGATCGCCATGGTCTCGATCATCGCAAGCCCGACGAACAGCGTGCGCGAGATGGTATTCGCGGCCTCCGGCTGGCGGGCAATGGCGTCCATGGCGGCCGCCACCGCGCGTCCCTCGGCAAGTGCCGGGCCGATCGCCCCAAACGAGACCGCTATGGCGGCCGAGATGATGCTGACGAAAGCTAACCAGTTCATGGCGGCATCCTTTGGCTGGAGGTGTTCGTATCGGTCTGTCCCTCGTTCACCGCTCCGGCAATAAACACCATCGCCAGGACCGAGAAGATGTAGGCTTGCACCGCGCCGGTGAGCAGATCGAGCGCCATCAGCGGGATCGGTACAAACAGGCCCGCGAGCGAGAGGACGATTCCGATTACAAAGACGCCACTCATCACGTTACCGAACAGTCGCACGAGCAGCGAGAATGTTCGCGTCAGGCTCTCGACGAAATTCAACGGAATCATGATCGGGTTCGGCGACGCAAAGGTCGAGAGATAACCTCGCACGCCACCCGCTCGAATGCCGAACCAGATCACTGCAATAAACACCAGAAGAGCCAGCGCAGCGTCGGTCTCCAGATGCGCCGTCGGCGGTTCCACGCCCGGCACCAGCGAGGACCAGTTGGCTATGAAAATGAAGAGGAACAGTGTGCCGATAAAGGCGCGATAAGGAGCGGGCTCGACCCGCATCGTATCGCGGATCTGGCTGTCCACAGTATCGACGACCAGTTCGAAAGCCGCCTGGGTCGCCGAGGGAATGAGGGAGAGGCGGCGGGCGGCGAGGAAGCAGCCGAGAGCCAGGGCCAGCATGATGATCCAGGTTGTCACAACACCGGCGGTGATCGGCATCGGCCCCAGATGAAAAAGCGCGACGCTAGTGAGTGGCGAGGTCATGGCGCGGCCTCCCGAATCCTGTTCATGACCACGGAGCGAGCGACGAGCACTCCGAGCGCCATGGTGAGCAGCGGCAGCGCACCCTCCAGGCTCGCCAATGTCAGTACGCCACCAATGAGAACGACGCGGCCGATCATCAGAGCGATAGTCGTAACCAAGCGTCCACGACTGGTAAACCGGCGGGCGCTCGACCACAGGCTGCGGAAATACAAAATACCCAGTGCGAAGCCGGCACCCAAATGGGCAGCGAGACCGAGAAACACGGCCCAAGCCGGCAAAGTATCGAATGAAGGAATGCTCATGCGCTCTGTATCCATTTCCAAGCGGACCAGCATCCGAGTGCCAACCCAAGCATAAGGAGTGGGCCGGTCCAGAAGAGTCCGGAGTTGAATTTCTGATCGAGCCAACGGCCGGCAAAAACGCCGATCAGCAGGGGCACAACGATGATCCATCCGAGCACGCCGATTTGGGCGAGCCTGCGCGTAACCGACGGGTCACCGTCGCGCAGCCAGCGCGTGTAACGCTTGCCGCGCAGCCGAACTCCTCTGAGGAGCGGATCGTGCTCGTCGGGCCCTGCCCCGGCGTCGGGTGATGGTGCTTGCTCCGGCGCGGTCATGAGAACATCTCCGAACGGCCGCGTTGGTCCGGTCGAAGATGGCGCATGATCTGTCGAATCGCATTGAGGTGCAGGCGGGTGCTCTCGACATGCTCCGTCCGCTCGGTCTCGATATCGGCGCGGAACCGAGCGAGCACCGTTTCATCCAGGTTGGCGAGATCATCACCCGGCACCGCCTCGCGGGTCGCAACGGCGATTTCATGCCCGCCGTCCACCGAGAGAACGCCACGGCGCACGGCACAATAATGTCGCGTCTTGTCACTGCTCTCCCAACTCACGACAGAAATCTCAAGACTGGTGAGGAAATCCGCATGATGAGGCAATATCCCGAAGCTGCCTGTGGCATCTTCAGCGCGCACGGCAACAACTCCGTCTTCATCAATGACAACCGCGAGCGGCGTGACAATGCGCAGCCTCACGACGGGCTTTCCTTTCTGGCCGCCGCAGCTTCCTTTTGCCGCGCCTCATCCAAGGTTCCGATCATATAGAGCGAACTCTCGGCCCAATCGTCGGTCTCGCCGTCGAGAATTGCGCGACAGCCGGCGAGTGTGTCGGCGCGAGAGACGCTGCGGCCCGGCATGCCGGTAAAAGCCTCCGTGACCGTGAATGGCTGACTGAGGAAACGCTGCAGACGCCGGGCCCGCTTCACGATCAGCCGGTCGTTCGCGCCAAGTTCTTCCACTCCGAGAAGTGCAATGATGTCTTGCAGGTCTTTAAATCGAGCAAGCACCTCTCGGGCTCGTTCGGCGATAAGATAGTGCTCCTGGCCCACGACAAGGGGATCAAGCAGCACGGAAGATGAGGCAAGTGGATCGATGGCCGGATAAAACCCTTGCGCCGCGAGCCTGCGCGACAACATGATGACGCTGTCTATGTGGCTCGATATAGCCGTGACGGCCGGATCGGTGAAGTCGTCGGCCGGAACATAGACGGCTTGGATCGCAGTGACAGCCGCCCCGGCGACCGAAGCAATCCGCTCTTGTAGCGAGGCCACCTCGGTCGCCAACGTCGGTTGATAGCCGACACGGGAGGGCAGACGTCCCAGCAGGCTCGACAATTCGCTTCCCGCCTGTACGAAGCGGAAGACATTGTCCATCAACAAGAGCACATTCTGATGCTTCTGGTCGCGAAAATACTCCGCGACTGTCAACGCGGTAAGCGGCACCCGCCACCGGGCTCCGGGCGGCTCGTTCATTTGTCCGTAAACAAGCACCGTGCGAGCGAGGACTCCCGACCTCTGCATATCGGTCAGCATCTCATGGCCCTCGCGGGAACGCTCGCCGACCCCGGCAAAGACCGAGATGCCCTTGTATTTCTCGACCATCGCGTGGATCAGTTCCATGACCAGCACGGTCTTGCCTACGCCCGCCCCGCCGAACATAGCGGCCTTGCCGCCCTGGACGAGTGGCGCAAGCAGGTCGATGACTTTGATGCCCGTCTCAAACATCGCGCTGGTTGAGGTCTCTTCATCGAGTGCCGGTGGCGCATTGTGGATCCCGCGACGCGGGATATCAGCTGCGAGGGCGGGCCCGCGGTCGCGAACCGTTCCGACGACGTCGAGAAGTCGTCCTAGAACGCTATCTCCGACCGGGACCGCTATGGGCGCGCCGGTTGCGCGCACTTTCGTGCTGCGCGCGAGCCCTGCGGTTGCCTGAAGCGCGATGCCGCGGACGGTTGTGGGATCGACATGGCTGTGCACTTCGAGCACCAACCGTTCGGGCCGATCCCATTCGACGATCAAGGCGGTGTTGATGGGCGGCAGCGTTTCGCCGTCGAAACCAACGTCAACGACGGCGCCTCGAACCGATACGACTGTTCCGATCAACGGCGCATGATTCATGGATGGCCAATCGAGCTTGTGATTTATGAGACATCAATACATGTTCCGTACGCCGAACTATTGACACGCATCAAAGCTCGCGATTTGGCTCGGATTGATTGGTCGCGTTGTAGATTCCCTACTAACCTCAGCGTCGGGCTGATCGAATTCAACCACTTGGAACGAGAGCGCGGCGCAATATTAAGAAAAATTTAGCGAGCGCAATCTCGCCGCGGCAGTGCTTCCCGAAGCTGAACGAACGTCGACGATCAAAACTGAGATTGCGACGCGTCGACAATCTTCCAAAGTGTTGGACCTGGGAGGCCGAGCTAGTTGCCGAGCTTGATGCCGGCATCCTTGATCACTTTTGCCCACTCGGGCATTTCTTTCTTGATGATCGCGGTAAACTCAGCGGGCGTGTTGCCGACCGGCTCGAGGCCAAGTTCGTCGAACTTCTTGCGCACCTCCGGCATCGCCAGGGCCTTGACGGTTTCGCCGTGCAATTTATCCAGAACATCCTTCGGCGTGCCGGTCGGCGCGAGCAGGCCGAACCACGGCACGGCCTCGAAGCCAGGGAATCCGGATTCCGCCATGGTCGGCAGGTCGGGCGCGAGGGCCGAGCGCTTGATCGAGGTGATGGCCAGCGCACGTAATTTCCCTTGGCGCGCGAGCGGCACCACGTTCACGATATTGGCGAACGACATGGTGATGCGGTTGGCGAGCAGGTCCGGCATCAACGCCGTCGTGCCGCGATAGGGCACCGGTGCAATATCGACATGCGCCAAGTATTTGAACAATTCGGCGCCCAGATGCTGCGAGGTGCCCACGCCGGCATGGCCGTAGGAAAGCTTGCCGGGCTCCGCTTTGGCGAGCGCCACCAGTTCCGCCACGGTCTTGACCGGCAGCTCGGGCGGAACGGCGAGCACGTTCGCCGCGATGAATACCTGCGAGATCGGTGCGAAGTCCTTGAGCGGGTCGAATGGCAGTGTTTCATACAAGCTCGGACTGATGACCAGCGACGAGTTGCCGCCCATCAGTAACGTGTAGCCGTCCGCGGCCGCCTTGGCGACGCGATCGGTGGCAATGTTGCTGCCGGCGCCGGGAACGTTCTCGACCACGAACGGCGCGCCCCAGACTTCCGAAAACCGGTCGGCAAGAATGCGCGCCACAAGGTCGGGGGCCGTGCCGGGCGTGAAGCCGACCAGGATTTTCACCGGCCGGTTCGGATAACTGGATTGCGCCAATGCCGTCTGCGCCGCGAGCAGCACAAGCAGGACGGCGAACAGGTTCGCAGCGAGCTTCATCGTCCCTCAATCGTCCCGCATGTCCGTTTGCCCGGTCTTTGCCATCGGACTTGACGGCAAGTGTGGCGCCGGCGAGCAGCGCCTGCAAGGCGGCCCAGACCGCGACCGGCTGCCAGCAGCCACGGCACCAGCGAGCAGAACCTCAGACTCGACCAATCGGATATTTGGTCGACGTCCGCTTTGCAGTGCTTCATTGGGCGCGAAGGTCAGCTCTCAGAGGCAAACTAGATCTGCGTCGCCTGGTGGCCAACGGAATTCGCGCCCAATGGCTCAGGCCGCTACCATCGGGGGTAAAAAATCGTGGAAGACCGTGGTTTGGCGCTAAAAATCCTGGCCGTTGGTAGCGGGAGAGGGACTCGAACCCCCGACCCCAGGATTATGATTCCCGTGCTCTAACCAGCTGAGCTACCCCGCCACGGCGTCAGCAAACGCGGCCTGCTATACCGCTGTCGCGAACGCGCGGCATATAAGAAGCAGGTCTTGGCCCTGTCAAGCAAACCCGCCAGAGCCAGCTTCGGGCGGCCAAATGCCAGCATAAACGCCTATTTCGGCCGGAAGTTGGGATTGCCGCCGCGGCTGCCGGGCGGCGGGATCACCGGCGTATTGCCGGTATCGGGCGTCGGGGCACGGATTTCCGGATCGACGTCTGCGGGCGGACACAGCACGCCGTCGGATTTTGCCAGCCTGTCGCCGAGCGGCGCGGCCCGCTGACCGGTTGTTGCGCCCTCTGGCGCGATCGTGCCGCGCGGCGGCAGCGGCCGCATCGGCGCGCAATTCGCCGAAGCCGGAGGAACCGCTTGGGCCGGTGGCGTCGCCGGTACGGGTGGGGCTTGCGCGCTCGCCACCTCCACTGAGGCCATCACCACCCATGAGAGCAAGAGAGCATGTTTCGTCATGCCTACCAAACGAACCACCCGGACGTGGGTTCCACCGCACGGGTCGCGGTTTTCAGGCTTTGCGGTAGCGGATCAGCGAGAAATGCCCCATCGGTGGCATCGGCCGACGCTCGGCCAGGCTGACGCCGCCATGTTTGGCGGCCCAGTTGACCAGACGCGCCCATGGAAATTCCGGCCGCCAGCCGAGCCGGCGTGCCAGCGGCGCGAACGCCAGTTCGAAGATGCGGCGAGGACCACTCTCGGCGCCGATGTGGTTGACCAGGATGAGTTCGCCGCCGGGTTTCAGCACACGGATGAAATCATCGAGCGTGGCTTCGGGATCCGGTACCGCGGTGATGACATATTGCGCCACCACCGCGTCAAAGGACGAATCCGCGAAAGCCAGATTTTTCGCATCCATGACCGCGAGCGTCTCGACATTGCCGAGACCGAGCGCCCGCACGCGGCTCTGCGCCTTGCGCAGCATCGGCTCGGAGATATCGACGCCGCACAATTTCGTGGTGGGGGAATAGTCCGACAGCGACAATCCGGTGCCGACGCCGACGTCGAGAATCCGCCCGCCGATCCTGTCCGCTTCCGCGATCGTCGATTGACGGCCATGATCGAACACCTTGCCGAACACCAGATCGTAGATCGGCGCCCAGCGCCCATAAGCTTTTGCGACCCCCGCGCGGTCGATATCTGACGCCATGCCCCCGCCCTGAAGTTCTATCCGCGCATCGCCTCGACGAGCGGCGGCGCCACGATAGTTCCCCTGGCGCCCTTCTCCGAGGCGCTCTTCGCGGTGGCGCTCTGAATAAAACCGCCGCCGAGCACGCGAGCCTGGCCGGAAGGCGCATCGTAGAACACACAGGCCTGGCCCGGAGACACCCCCTCTTCGCCCGCGACCAGTTCGACCTCATAGCCGCCACCAGCGGCCGCGCGCAGCCACGCCGGCTGGGGGCTGCGGGTCGAACGCACCCGCACGAAAATCTCGAGGCCCTCGCCGACTGCGCGATCAAGCGGGCCGTCACCAATCCAGTTGACGTTGCGCAGCGCGATGCGATCCATCCGCAGCGCCTCGCGCGGGCCCACCACAACGCGCCTGCTCGCTGCATCCAGCCGCACCACGTAAAGCGGCGCAGTTGAGGCAATGCCCAATCCCCGCCGCTGGCCAACGGTGAAATGAACGATCCCCTGATGCCTGCCGATGACGCGGCCGTCGAGATCGACGATATCGCCGGGCTCGATGGCATTGGGGCGCAACCGGCCGATGATGTCGGTATAGCGCCCGGTCGGCACGAAGCAGATGTCCTGGCTGTCCTGCTTGTCCGCGACTTCAAGTCCGAAGCGCCGCGCCAGGTCGCGCGCCTGGGGCTTGGTCATGTCGCCCAGCGGAAAACGAAGATATTGGAGTTGTTCGCGGGTGGTCGCGAACAGGAAATAGCTTTGGTCGCGGTCGGCGTCGGCGGCGCAAACAAGTGCGCGCGATCCGTCCGCCATGCGCCGCGAAGCAACATAGTGTCCTGTCGCCAGCGCCGATGCGCCGAGTTCGCGAGCGGTTGCCAGCAGATCGCGAAACTTGATGGAGCGGTTGCATTCGATGCAGGGCACCGGCGTCTCGCCGAGGGCGTAGCTTTCGGCAAAATTGTCGATCACCGACTCACGAAAGCGGTTCTCGTAGTCCAGCACATAGTGCGGGATGCCGATCCGCTCGGCGACATTGCGCGCGTCATGGATGTCCTGCCCGGCGCAGCAGGCGCCCTTCCGCCCGGTCGCCCCGCCGTGGTCATAGAGCTGCAGGGTGACGCCGATCACGTCGTGCCCCCCCTCGTGCAACAGCCCCGCGGTCACGCTGCTGTCGACGCCGCCCGACATGGCTACGACCACACGCATCTCTACTCGTTCAGCATGTTGCGGCTGCCGGCC
>JBKQRS010000524.1:0-5241 GCA_052143915.1 Bradyrhizobium sp. | reverse complement strand
CCGCCGCTGCCATCGCTGACCGTGTAGCTGAAGGCGTCCTGCAGATGGCTGCCGGCCGGTGCAGAGCTGATCGCCGATGCTTTGTCGGCCACGTAGGAATAGGAACCGTCCGTATTGAGCGTCAGATGGCCGTAGGCGCCGGCCAGCGAGGTTCCGACGGTACCTGCCCCGCTGCTGGCATCGCTCACCCCGGTGATCGTCAGACCATCGCCGTCGGGATCGCTGGCATGCGACAGCACGCCGGCGGCCGCGGTCGCGGTCACGGTCGAGCCGGCCGCATCCGAGGCGGTGGAATTACTTACGACCGGTGCACGGTCGAGCGTGACCGTGAGCGTGGCGGTGGCGGTACCGCCGCTGCCGTCGCTGACCGTGTAGCTGAAGGTATCCTGCAGATGGCTGCCGGCCGGTGCGCTGGCGATCGCCGATGCGTTGTCGGCCACGTAGGAATAGGAGCCGTCCGCATTGAGCGTCAGATGGCCGTAGGCGCCGGCGAGCGAGGTTCCGACGGTGCCTGCCCCGCTGCCGGTATCGCTCACCCCGGTGACCGTCAGGCCATCGCCGTCGGGATCGGTGGCGTGCGAGAGTACGCCGGCGGCCGCGGAAGTACCGACGGTCGATCCGGCCAGATCGGACGCGGTGCTGTTGGTCGCGACCGGCGCACGATCGATCGTAACCTGCGAAGTCGTATTGTAGCTGTTTGTCCCGTCGTTCACCGTCCAGGTCACGGCGCGGACAGGGTGACTTCCGGTCGAGCTGTCGGTACCCGTGTCCTGGTACGTGACCGCGCTCAGCAACGCGTCGTAGACTGCGATCGAGGCACTGCCGGTCAGCGTCAAGGTACTGGTAGCAGCGTTCCAACTTGCCGTGACGCCGTTGCCGACCGAACCATTCTGGACGCCGTTGATGCTGAGCATATCGCCTGCGGCGGCGGCGCCACTGCCATTTGCGATCTTTACGGTGGCGCTTGAAAGAGTAGTGCTTCCAGAATCCGTGATGGCAGGTGCACTCGTGAGAAGCGTAACCGGCGCTCCCCCCTGAAGGGCTGCCGTTGCATTCGCAGAGACCACAATGCTGCCGCTCGGCTGCGTCGTCTGCGTGGTCCAGCCGAGAGCCTGCATCAACGTGATGTCGTTCGCCGAGACGACGTCGATCCCACCGGGGCTGGAATAGTCATTGAACGAGTCCAGGCCCCCTGCCGCCGGTCCTGAGGGATACCAGTCTCCAAGGTCACCGTTTGATGGGTTATTGTTCCAGGTACCCAGATTGGTGACGCCGTTATTGACCGAAAAATAAGCGGTGCTACCCGATCCACCCGCTGCCGTATCGCGAACACCTGTTGCCGTGAATCGGTAGAGATCCATGGGGGAGTAGTAGTTCGGCTGATCATTGATCAGCGAAACCCGGCCCATAACTTCGGAAATTTCATGTTCGGCAACGCTAATGAAATAGTACTGGTTCGACGCTGGCGTCGCATTAGCCGCGTAACTGAACGGCAGGGAGCCGCTGAACCCGACATAGCTGGTCGAGACTGCTGTGGTTAGCCCTAATGCCTGTGCCTCGGCCTGGACCATATACAGCGTGCCCGAAAGCGGCGAAGTCGAAGGCAGAGTAGAAGCGCCCGGCGCGCCCTGAGCCTGCAGAGCGCTTACAACGGAGCTGTAGCTCTCGGCGACATATTGTGGTGCATAGCTCTCGCCAAGTGCGTTTGACGCCAACGTTTGACCGGCTACTTCTCCGTAGCCGACGTCGAGGTTGATGGTGACATTATTGGTGAAAAGACTGTCGTAGTAGCTGACAACGTAATTGATGGCAGCGACGAACCCTGTGGGGGCGTTTGCGACACTTGAGTCAAAGGTAACATTGATCTGCATGATCAACGTTGCTAAGAACTCGGAACTACCAGCTTCTTAAATCACTATTTGAGACTGTTTGTGGGGTTACTATCCAACAGATGTGTTCGAAACTTTTGAATCTTTGCTTTTAACGCTCGGCTAACTGTGAAGACGATTCATCATTTAGTCACCTCGAATTTGAGACCGCCGTCGACCTCCTCGCTGCTCTCGACGCGGATTCGGCATAAAATCCTTGAAGAAAAGTCCGTTTGCCGCGCACCGTCGCTTTGCATTTTTGGACGGTGTTAATCCTATTCAAGCGCCGTCTCCCGCGCCCCGCCTTTGCGTGTGTAAAGAAAAAGCCGCGGCGGTTTCCAACTTTCGTCAGCGAGCGGGTGAGGAAGCTCTGACCCAACGCAGCGACACGCCTCTGCAGCGAACCCAACACAGAAAAAGCCCAGATCAGGCACTGCTAACACCGCGAAACGTCTCCGCCCAATAAGCACGTTTAGCGTGTTAGAATTTTTTTTGAACCAAAATTACTTCGGCCCCGACGGCCCGCGCGCCATCCGATCGCCGCGTGTTGCATCGCTGCCTATACGACGAAGACCAGCTTCAGCTATTGAATTTGGCCTCGATCTGACCGATCAAACAGGATCTCGTTTCCAGCTGATTTCTCTGGAGTTGCTTAATGCCCATCCCGCGCGCCTCGCAGGCCCTGTCCCGCTTTACCGTGCTCGACCTCACCCGCGTCCGTTCCGGACCTACCTGCGTGCGGCAACTCGCGGATTGGGGCGCCAATGTCATTAAGATCGATGCGCTGCTGGAGGACGCCGGCGGTGAACAGCCGGGCGGCCCCCGGCATGGCTCGGACTTCCAGAATCTGCACCGCAACAAGCGCGCGATGACCCTCAACCTGAAGGATCCCAAAGGCCTCGACGTGTTCCGACGCCTGGCAGAGAAGGCCGATGTCATCGTCGAGAACTTCCGCCCCGATGTCAAAACCAAGCTCGGCATCGACTACGAGAGCGTACGCAAGATCAATCCGCGCATCGTCTATGGCAGCATCTCCGGCTTCGGCCAGGACGGGCCCTACCACAAACGTCCGGGCTTCGATCAGATCGCGCAAGGTATGGGCGGGCTAATGTCGATCACCGGCGCGCCGGGCGAGGGCCCGATGCGGGTCGGCATTCCCGTGGCCGACCTCACCGCCGGGCTGTTCTGCGCCATCGGCATCCTCACCTCGCTGCTCGAGCGCGACGTCTCCGGCGAAGGCCAGTGGGTGCAGACCTCGCTGTTGCAGGCGCAGATCTTCATGCTGGATTTCCAGGCCGCACGCTGGCTGATGGAAAAGGACGTCGCCAAGCAGGCCGGCAACAACCACCCCACCAGCATTCCCACCGGGGTGTTCAAGACCTCCGACGGCTACATCAATATCGCCACCACGGGAGGCCGGATCTGGGAGCGCTGCGCGCAGGCGATCGGCGCGCCTGAACTCGTGACCAATCCTGATTACGCCACCGCGCCGGCGCGTTCGAAGAATCGCGACGCGCTCAACGCGGCGATCAGTAAGCTCACCGAGAAGAAGAGCACCGACACCTGGGTCAAGGAGCTCAACGCCGCGGGCGTGCCCTGCGGCCCGATCTATTCGATCGACCAGATGTTTGCGGACGCGCAAGTCGAGCATCTGGGCATCGCGCAAGACGTGCCCAACGCCGAGGGCCGTCACATCCGCCTAGTCGGCCAGCCGGTCACGCTGTCGCGCACGCCGAGCAGGATGGTGGCGCGGCCGCCGGAGTTCGGCGAGCAGACTGATGAGGTGCTTGCCGAGTTTGGATTTACCGCGGACGAGATTGGCGCACTGAAACAGAACAGGGTTGTGTGACATGACATTGCACAGCCTATCTGCCATCTAACCAACCCAATTTACCGAAGGCCAGACCGAACTAGTAGCGCTTCGCTTTGCGCAAACGCCCGCCCGCTCCTCCCCCGTTTTCTTTTGCGGTGGCTTTTTACGGCTCATGGACGGATCCGCCTCCAATCCCGCACTTTCCTCCCATAAATTCGATTCCTGCAGAGAACATGAGTTGGTTGAGTTGGTTGGTTCCAGGGAATTGGAACAGCGTGTTCCGTCGCTTCAGTCGATGGAGCATCAAGGGTGTTTGGTGGCGGATCTTCGAGGCAATGTCCGATGATCCGGACTTTGAACCTAGAGGCTTCTAAAGATCGACTTTTGCGAGATTTTCCGGGTCGTTCAATTTTCAACTTCTGCAACAATATCTCAATCGTTAGCCCGCGTATCGTTTTCCGCACTTCGTCCAGTGATTAGAGGTCAGCTTTTCGGTTTCGTCAGGAACTCCTTGTCGACGCCGAGCCACACTTGCTGCAAAGCCGTCCAGGAGGTCTGGCTCATCCCGGACGGATGTTGGGGTCCGGCCGCCATGTACTGATCGAGCAACCCTGCGAGCGTGGCGTATGGCGGCGGTGTCGGCGTACTTGGCGGCGCGCGATCGAGCGGTGCGAAGTCCGTTACCACGATGCCGTGGACGCTTGATCCATTGCCAGCCTGATTCAGCGGCGGGTCGATGACCGATGTTCCACCCTGACCATCGCTTGATGCGGTGAAGTTCGCCAACGAATAGTTGCCAAGCAAAGCAATGCTGGCCGTGTGGGTCCCATCGCTCACAGTCAACGTGCCAGGCGAGTTGTTGCCCGAATAGGCGATCGTGGCATTGGCCCCGGCGGTGATGTCGGCGAGGTCGATCACGTCTCCGGCCGCAAGCTGCCCGGTAATATCGCCGCTGAAGTTCGCCGAGTGATCGATCGTGAGCGTGCCGCTTGCGGCCGCGAACGTCACCGCCCCCGAATATACACCGGTGAGTTCCACACTTGCGCCAGCCCCGATCAGGAGGTTGCCAGCGCCAACCGAGCTTCCGCTGCCGGACGTAAACACTACCCCATCGCCATTCAGATCCTGGTGGAAGCTCGTCTCGAGCGACTCCAACGTAGTGCTGGTTCCCGAAATTACGTCCGTCAGATTCGAGATGTAATTGCCGCTGCTGTCTGTATTCCACACGATATACTGATCGGCGCCCGCGACCTTCCAGGCCACGTCATACCCGGTCGCCGTCACTACTGCGCCGATCGGTGTCCATGCGCCAAACTCACCCGCCACGACGGGCGCGCCGCCGTATTTCAGCTCGGGGCCGGTGCCGCTGCTGATGCTATCGAGAAAATAATTATTGCCGACCTCGACCAGTTCGGTCGATATCGACGCCCCGATGGGAGGATCGGTTATCAAGATGCCGGTCGCTCCGTCGCTGGCAACAGCGAAGGACGAACTGGCGAGGCTGGAGGTCTGGAAGTCCAGGCTCGCCACCTGGTTGGCGCTGTTCGATACCTGCAGCAG
>JBKQRS010000523.1:0-13279 GCA_052143915.1 Bradyrhizobium sp. | reverse complement strand
CGCGGCGCCGGGAAGAACACGCTCGATGCCTACGGCCGCGACCTCGCGGATTTTACCTCCCATCTCGGCCGAGCCGGCGGCTCGGTTGCAAACGCAGCGACCGACGATCTGCGGGCTTATCTCGGCGATCTCGCCGGGCGCGGTTTGCGTCCAACCACGGTGGCGCGGCGCCTCTCGGCGATCCGCCAGCTTTATCGGTTCCTCTACGCGGAGGATCGGCGCAAAGACGACCCCGCCGCTGTACTCGAGGGCCCAAAACGCACCCGCCCGCTGCCGAAAACGCTCACGCTTGCCGAAGTTGATCGGCTATTAGGCGTGGCTGGGCAAACCGATCCGGCGGCGCCGTTGTCGGCGCGGCTGCGCGCCGCCCGGCTCGCCTGTCTTGTCGAGCTTCTCTACGCCACCGGCCTGCGCGTTTCCGAACTTGTGTCGCTGCCGGCTTCAGCCGCACGACGCGATGCTCGGGTCATTGTTGTGCGCGGCAAGGGCAACAAGGAACGGCTGGTGCCGCTGAACGAGGCTTCGCGCAAGGCGATGGCCGATTATCTCGCCGCGATGGAAGCGCTCAAGGAAGCGAAGAAAAAAAACGCTGGCGTCTCGAAGTGGCTGTTTCCCTCGTTCGGCGAAAGCGGGCATTTGACGCGGCAGCATTTTGCGCGCGACCTCAAGGAACTGGCGGCATCCGCCGGCCTCGCGCCGCGGCTGGTCTCACCGCACGTGCTGCGTCACGCCTTCGCGAGCCATCTCCTGCATAACGGCGCCGATTTGCGCATCGTGCAAACGCTGCTTGGCCACACCGATATCTCGACGACGCAAATCTATACCCATGTCGTCGAGGAGCGGCTGAAAAGCCTGGTACGCGACCTGCACCCGCTGGCCGAGAAGTAGTGATATGGGAGGTTGCGACCCATCTTGACTTCGGCGGCATCTCACCCGAAACAGCCCATTCCCGCCCACGCTCAACCGGCAAAGACGCCGGAATGCGCGCTAAATAATTGAAAAGGCGCGTTTTCTTCACGCGATCCCAAATCCGCTTCGCACCCCTCAGTTCCCCCCTATATTGATTTGATGCCGGATCAGATGCGCAGTTACCTTGATTTCGAAAAATCCGTCGCCGAACTCGACTCCAAGGTCGATGAATTGCGCGTTCTGGCGGCTTCCGGCAGCGACATCGGCGAGGAAATCGCGCGGATCGAGGACAAGGCGTCGCAAGCGCTGAACGATCTCTACGCCAACCTGACGCCGTGGCAGAAAACCCTGGTAGCGCGTCATCCGCAGCGGCCGCATCTGACCGATTTTATCCACGCGCTGATATCGGAATTCACGCCGCTGGCGGGCGACCGCAAGTTTGGCGAAGACGAAGCGCTGATGGGCGGGTTCGGCCGCTTCCGCGGCGAGAGCATCTGCGTGATCGGCCAGGAAAAAGGCGCCTCAACCGAATCCCGCATCAAGCATAATTTCGGCATGGCGCGCCCGGAGGGCTATCGCAAGGCGGTCCGGTTGATGGAGTTGGCGGATCGATTCGGCATTCCCGTGCTGTCGATCGTCGATTCCGCCGGCGCCTATCCCGGCATCGGCGCGGAGGAACGTGGACAGGCCGAAGCCATTGCGCGCTCGACCGACGCCTGCCTGTCGTTAGGGGTACCCAACGTCGCGATCATCACCGGAGAGGGGATGTCCGGCGGCGCCATCGCCATCACGACGGCGAACCGCGTGCTCATGTTTGAGCACGCCATCTACAGCGTGATCTCGCCGGAGGCCGCCTCCTCGATCCTGTGGCGCGACGGAACCAAGGCGCAGGAAGCCGCGACCAGCATGAAGATCACCGCGCAGGACATGCTGCGGTTTGGCGTGATCGACCAGATTCTCAAGGAGCCGCCCGGAGGCGCACACCGCGACCCGGCCGCCATGATCGCCGCCACCGGCGATGCCATCGCGCAGACGCTGGCCGACCTGCGCAACCTCGATCCCGATTCGGTCCGCAGGCAGCGGCGGCAGAAATTCCTCGATATCGGCCGGAAGTTGGGATGAATTCGCCACTTTTGCGGGAAACCCGGCAAGCGGCGGGCCCAAGGCGCCGGCTTTTTCAAAATTCGGCCATTTTGGCCGCAATTAGGCCCAGACACCGTTATTTAAGCGCTCTTCACCATGCCCAGGGTGGCACCTGCCGCAACGCCCCCCTCGGCTTGCGACCAAGGAGGCTTAAGGATAATATTTTATTCAATGGCTTCAGGGCATGGACGCTGTTCTTGGGGTGCGGCATTTGCCCGTTGGGTGTGGAGCTTTGCATTGATCGGTCGCTCGCTGGTTCGCGCGCTTATCACATCCGTCGCGCTCGCGGCTGGTGTTTTGCTGGCCGGCTGCAACAGCGACGAAATCTCGCTCGCCAATAACGCCAAGGCCAACCAGCCCGTTCCGCCAAAACTCCTCGCCGAGATGGTGGCGAAGGACATGGATCTGCAGTCGCCGATCCTGGTCCGGCTGTTCAAGCAGGAGGCCGAGCTCGAGGTCTGGAAGCAGGATCGCTCGGGCCGCTTCGCGCTGCTGAAGACCTATCCGATTTGCCGCTGGTCGGGAGACCTCGGACCCAAGGTCCGCGAGGGCGACCGTCAGGCCCCGGAGGGCTTCTATTCGATCACGCCGGGGCAGATGAACCCGCAGTCGGCGTATTATCTTTCGTTCAATACCGGCTACCCGAACGCCTATGACAGGTCACTCGGACACACCGGCTCGGAACTGATGGTGCACGGCGACTGCTCGTCGCGCGGTTGCTACGCCATGACCGACGAACAGATCGCCGAAATCTATTCGCTGGGGCGAGAATCATTCTTCGGCGGTCAAAAGTCGTTCCAGTTTCAGGCCTATCCGTTCCGGATGACGCCGCTCAACATGGCGAGGCATCGCAACAATCCGAACATGCCGTTCTGGAAGATGATCAAGGAAGGCTCCGATCATTTCGAAGTGACGCGGCAGGAGCCGAAGGTCGATTTCTGCGAAAAGAAATATGTGTTCGATGCCGTGAAGCCGCCGGATGCCAGGCGCGAGCCGGCATTTGAGGCCTCGGCCAAATGCCCCGCTTACGTCGTCCCGGATGAAGTCGCCGAAGCCGTGCGCGAGAAGCAGGAAGCCGACAACGCCGAGTTCGAAAAACTGGTTGCGCGAGGAACGCCGGTGGCCCGAATCAATACCGGCATCGACGGCGGCATGCACCGCGTGTTCGCGGCCAAGCTGCCCGGCGGAAATACCGGGCTGTCGGATGGGGGTTCAGGCCTGGCGCTGCTGACCCTGGACAAGGCGCCCGGTACGATTCCCCAGCACGTCAATCCTCCGCACGGCCCGGTGACCTCGCCGGATGAACCGTTGGCCGCGTCGCTGGCGCCGGCGGCTTCACCCCAGCGCGTGGCGTCCGTTGCGCCAGCTGCGCAAAATGCCCAGCCTCAAAATACCGAAGCTGAGGGCTTCTTCTCGAGCTTCGCCCGCAAGATCGGCCTTGGCGGCACCGCGGATACCACCGCTACCACACCCCCGCCCGCCGCCCCGGCCAAACCGAAGGTCGCCGACGCCAGGCCGCCGCGCCCGGAAGCTTCGATCCCCAAGACTCCGAAGGCCGACACCAAGCAAGCCGCAACACGTCCGCCCCTGAAGCCGACGGTGACCGATACCGCGGCGGCAACCCCAGCGCCGGCGCCCGCAGCATCCAGCCTGGTCGCGGGCGCACAGCCGATCGTATCGACGAATTCGTTCGACAGCCGCTTCTCGGCGGCCAAGTAAGGCAAATCACCCCTGCACCCGGCCGTCACGCGTCGAGCCGCGATTGGCATCGCCCGCGCATACTTGCCGTAGCCGTGCCTATACCAGTAGCCTCTCACCTGCCGGCGCACAAAAGCCGTCGGGCCACGATCGTCCGTGGCATCAAAAAAAGGGAGAGCGGCCATGGCTGAATCGGAATCGGCTGTATTGCATCGCCGTCGATTTTTGAAAGGGATGGCCATCGCCGGCGGCGCGACCATCGCGGCGCCCGCGGGCGTTCAGGCGCAGGCTCCCGAGAAGCCAAACGGCAACGCGTCACCCCCCACGGCGGCCGCGAAAGCAAACGAGCGCGAACACCCGCCGGAAGCCGATCGGCTGACAACCGAGAAGACCGGCTCGGACTTCATGGTCGATGTCTGCAAGACGCTCAATCTGGACTACCTGGCCGCCTGCCCGGGCTCGACTTTTCGCGCGCTGCAAGAAAGCTTCATCAACTATGGGCAGAACAAGCGTCCGGAATGGCTGACCTGCCTGCACGAGGAAGTGTCGGTTGGCATGGCGCACGGTCATGCGAAAGTCGCCGGCAAGCCCATGGCGGCGATGGTGCATGGCGCGGTCGGCACCCAGCACGCGGCGATGGCCCTCTATAATGCCTACTGCGACCGCGTTCCCATTCTGGTTTTTGCGGGCAATCCGGGTGCAATCGATGAACGCCGGCCCGGTGTCGAGTGGTTCCACAGCGTGCAGGACGGCGCGGCCACCGTGCGCGATTTCGTCAAATGGGACGACTACCCGAAGTCGCTGCAGCATTTTGCCGAGTCGACGGTGCGTGGCTATGCATTGGCCTGTGCGCAGCCGCCGGGCCCGGTATTCCTCACCGCGGATTCCAAGCTTCAGGAAGCACCGCTTGATGAGCGCGAACTACGCAGACTCAAGATCCCGCGCCTGGCTACGCCCTCGCAAGCCGCAGGCGATCCGAACGCCGTGCGCGAGGCCGCCAAAATGCTGGTCGCGGCCGAAACCCCCGTCATCATTGCCGATCGTTATGCGCGTTCCCAACAGGCGATGGACGACCTCGTCAGGCTTGCCGAGCTCTTGCAGGCTCCCGTGATCGACAACCGGTCACGCATGAACATGCCTAACACGCATTATCTTTGCCAGTCGGAGCGGGCGGGCGGGTTGATCGCCGACGCCGACTGCATCCTGTCGCTTGAGCCGGTTGACCTCTACGGCCAGCTTAACGCGATGCGCGACCAGCTGGAGCGTACCGAGAGCCCGAGGACCAAAAAGGGCGCGAAGGTCGTCAGTATCTCGACCCATGACCTGCTGGTTCACTCCAATTACCAGGACTTCCAGCGTTACGTCGGCGCCGACATCAACGTCACGGCCGACGCTCAAACGACGTTGCCGTTCCTGATCGAAGCCGTACAGCGTGAGATCGCCTCCGGCGGCAAGAACGCCATCGCCATGCGCGGCGAGAAGATGCGAGATGCGTATCGGGGTTTCGCCGAACGCGCCCGTGCCGAGGCTGCACTGGCATGGGACGCGAGCCCGATCTCCTCGGCACGGATGTATATGGAGCTCTGGGAGCTGCTCAGGAAGGAGGATTGGGCGCTGGTCTCGGACGGCGATTTCTCATCCAGATGGCCGCATCGGCTGTGGCCGCTGGAAAAACACTATCGCTTCATCGGCGGCGCAGGCGGCTATGGCGTGGGCTATCAGCCGGTTGCCGCTCTCGGGGCGGCGCTCGCGCATCGCGACGCCGGCGGGCGCGTGGTCGTCAGCATCACCGGCGACGGCGAGTTCAACATGGCACCGCATACGCTGTGGAGCGCCGCACACCATGGCATTCCGTACCTGACAATCATCCAGAACAATCGCGCCTATCACCAGGAGGTCATGCACGTCCAGCGCATGGCGAACCGGCACAACCGTGGTCTGCGGAACGCCCATATCGGCACCACGATCGACAATCCGAACATCGACTATGCCAGGATCGCGCAAGGATACGCCGCGGTCGGCATCGGGCCGATCGGCGATCCGAATGATCTGTCCGAGGCTTTCCGCAAGGGCATTGCCGCCGTCAAGACAGGCCAACCCGCCCTGATCGACGTTATTATGCAACCACGCTAAAGCATGATCCAGAAAAGTGGAAACCGGTTTTCCGAAAAAGAGCATGCTCAGACAAAGAAATGAGCGAGCGATGAAGCGCATCATTCTCGGCCTTGCGAGCCTGGCTGTGACGGTCAGCCCCGCCTGGGCCCAGCAAGCTTCGGCGCCGGCGGGCAACATCGAGAACGGCAAGACGCTCTATTTGCAGGTCGGTTGTTATCAATGCCACGGCCAGGCAGGCCAGGGCGCGCAGATGACCGGCCCGCGCGTCTCGCGAACGGAGTTTCCCTTCGAGAGCTTTGTGTATCAGCTTCGCCACCCGGCCAATCAGATGCCGCCGTATGAAGCCGCCGTTCTCTCCGACCAGGACGCGGCGGATCTCTACGCCTATGTGCGGCAGATGCCGCCGCCGCGCGATCCCAAGAGCATCCCTCTGCTCCAGGTGGCGCGCTGAGAGCTCATTCGGTCTCTAGAGCTAGATGACTTTTCGTTGAATCGTCATCTCGTTCTATCTTTTGTTTGAGCATGATCTCCGCGCAAACGCGTTCCGCGTTTGTTAGCTAAGGGAAAACCGGTGCCCACTTTGCGCTAACGCGGCCCTTCGGGTCCGGATCATGCTCTAGCGGCTCCGCCATGGGCCATTGGCGTTTGATGGCGTCGCCGCGGACGTGATTCAGGTTCCGAAACCGGAGCTTCGAAATCATGCGCTGTTGGCGGAGATCAGCGCAAGCAGTTCGCTTCGCACCCGATCAACGACCGTCGCGTAGTCACGGGTTTCGGTCTGCCGGAACAGCCGCACGCTCGGGTACCAGGGGCTGTCCTCGCGATCGAGCAGCCAGCGATAGTCGGGCGTCCGGGGCAGCAGGATCCAGGTTGGACGGCCAAGGGCGCCGGCGAGATGGGCAACGCTGGTGTCTACGGTGATAACGAGATCAAGGCAGCCAACCAGCGCCGCCGTCTCGGCGAAGTCGGTGAGGTCTGTGGTCAGGTCGATAATGTCGCTTCGCTCCCGCAGGACCGCCGCATCATTCGGGCGCGGGTCCTTCTGCAGGCTGATGAAGGTCGCATCGACGTCGAGAATGCGGGACAACGACCGGAGAGATATCGATCGATTCAGATCGTTCGTGTTGGTTGGACTACCTGACCAGACCAGGCCGACCCGTAATTTGGCATGAGGGCCGAGGCGGTCTTCCCACGCCTGCACATGGCTTCGTGCCGGGGAAGGCAGATACGATGTCGCCGAAGGGATCGTATCGAGACGCGTTCCGAACGCCAGCGGCAGGCTGGATACCGGGCAGTGCAAATCGAAAGCCGGCAACGTGCTCGCAGCCGACATCGGAACGCAGTGCGAGACACCGCTCAGACCCGACAGCAGACGATGCAACGGGTTCTGAACGGCAAGAATGACACGCGCCCCGCGTTCGGCCAGCATCGGCGCGTAGCGAACGAACTGGATCGTATCGCCCAACCCTTCGTCCGCAGCGATGAGGACGGTCTTGCCTGCGATGTCTTCTTCGCCGCGCCATCTCTGTTGGCGAAATTTCGGATACGTGGCCGAAGGCAACCTCAACCGCGCTTCGTGTCCGCGCCAGCCGGCTTCGAAGTCGCCCGTCAGGAGACGGGCAAGGGATACGTTCCACTCGGTCAGCGCGCCATCCAGCCCGAGCGACTTCATGTGCTCGTAAAGGGCGAAAACCTCCTCGAAGCGGTGAAGGTGAAACAGCGAGATGAGCTTGTTGTCGAGGGTCTCCACCGAGTTTGGTCGAATCTCGAGAGCCTTGTCGTACCACTCCAACGCCTCTTGATCCCGACCCAGCAACCGCAACGCTGCGCCGATATTGTTGCAGGTCTCAGTGCTGCCGGGATCGAGCTGGTAGGCCCGTCTGCCGTCGGCCAGGGATTCCTCGAACCTTTTCAGGTTGTAGAGCGTCCGGGCGCGGGCCTGCAGCGTCGGGGCATGGTTCGGCAGCACTTCGTCGCTGAGATCAAGCTGGGCAATCGCCTCCTCGTGCCGCCCGAACTGGTTGAGAAGAGCCCCGCTCTTGTAGAGGGCATCCTGATGACGTGGATTGAGCTTGAGCACCTGCTGAAAGGTCAGGAGCGCCTGATCAAAACGCTTAAGCTGCACGAGAATGTCGCCCAGATGTCTCCATAGTTCGGCATCGTCCGGTTTGAGCCGTACCGCCTTGTCGAGGACCTTGAGCGCTTCCTCGTAGCGTTCCTGCTGCTGCAGCGCGGTGCCGAGGCTCGCAAGATATGCCGGCTTGGGATCCTGTCGGATCGCGCGGGCGATCCACTCCACGGCGTGATCATGTTGGTTGGCATGCAGCGACAGCAGGCCCATCAAGTGCAGCGTGTCGGCGTGATTGGCGTCCGCGGCAAGCGCCTGCCGGCAGCAGAGTTGAGCATCGAGGTGGCGTCCGGCTTGCATATGGGCAAGGCCAGCCTCATGGAGCGCAGCAGGGTCGCTTACATCAGGCGCGTTCGCTGTTTGGGAGCTGCCGGCGGTCGCACCTTCGCCAATTGAAGCTTTCTGGGATCCCCGGGCGGCTGCCCGACGTTCGCGACGGTTCATTGGCGCATTTCAAAATGACCAGCCGAACAACCCCTAGATGATTCGACGTCATCAAAACAGACGTTCGGCGAACGACCTTGGCGCGGGCCAGATCAGGCGGGAAACTGGAGGAGCAGAAACGGCTCCGGGCGGACCTGAACCAGGTCGGGACCGTTCAGCGACGGACCAGCGTGAACGGCGAGCGGCAGGCCGTCCTTGGCGCGGCGGCTTTTCGGGAACCGCGCCGAAACTTGCGCCGGGACAAACAGCTTTCGGGGCAGGAGCGTTACCGTTCACTTCAGAACGGAGGCGCGCATGCCCATTCGATTTGACGATCTTGTCGACGATGTCATGAGCGGATCGCCGCAGACGATCAGGGTGTTTCTTCAATTCAAGATGCGCTGCGTCGGCTGCCCGATCGCCTGCTTCCATACCGTGGACGATGCCTGCCGCGAGCACGGCGTCGACCGCGAGGCTTTTCTCAAGGCGCTGCGCGCCTGCGAATGAACCGCTAGTGTCCCGAATCCGAAGTTCGAAGAGAACTTCTGAACCGGCACACTTGGGCGCGTACTCATCAATCGAGATTGATTGGTGCGGCTTAGGCGATGTCCGCTACGCCCCGATAGCGGCCAAATTCCGCAGCGCAGCGAAATGGCGCGATGTGCCAAACTCGGAAGTCATTAGGTTTGGAGTAGCAACGCTTATTCACGACGTCGAGGCTTCGCCGCAGTCTCATAAGGTCCGAAAAATGAAAATGCCGCACCTTATTCCGACCCAGATTTGATCTGCCGCAAAAGCCGATACCGCGTCAGGGATAATTTGTTGTAGTTCACTGTGTGGAGCGCTGCCATGATCATTGAGCGCTTATCCCAAGAGCATCGCAATATTGAGAAGCTGCTTGCCATCCTCGAGCGGGAGCTTGAGGTTTTCGACCGGGGAGACCGCCCCGACTACGAGGTTATTCGCGCGGTTATCAGCTATTTCGAAGTCTACCCGGAAGTGTATCACCATCCCCAGGAAGACCTGGTCTTTGCCAAGCTAAGAACGCGCGATCCGGTTGCGGCTGCGAAGGTCGGTGATCTCGCTCGCGAACACCACAAAGGGGCTGAACGCTTGCGCCGCGTCGCTCACGCGGTCGAGAACGTGCTCGCGGGTGGTGAAGTTCTTCGACAAAATGTCGATACCATTGTTCGCGATTTCATCGCGCACGAGCGGCACCACATGATGATGGAAGATCGAGATTTCTTTCCTGCCGCGCTTAAGGCCCTTAAGCCTCAAGATTGGACGGAGATCGCTTCGGCCGTAACTGGTCACAAGGATCCGCTGTTCAGCGATGTCACCGAAGAGCGGTTCGATGCGCTACGCGCACATATTTTGCGGCTGGAGCAAGAGGCTGAAGCCGAACGAAAGTAGGCGCGCTTTCATCCGCAGTGCTTGGTTGTGCTTTGTGGCGAGCACCTCGCGGTCGCCAATCGGCCGCCAAATCAATGCTAACGCGCGATGGCAGCATGTGCATGTTGACTTCCGCTTCGGGTCGTGTGTCACGAGCGTAGCCGGTCCAAACGGCGACGCGCAACTGTACGAGAGATGAAGGAGGGCCCTTCGGGTTCGGCAATCAGGTGCTGATCCCAAGCCACTGCAAGCTGCTGCGGCCAAAAGCCGTGGTGGTGAGCGTTGCAGTCAAGTCTGGGCAGGAAGTCCAGACGGCAAGGTCGAGAGAGGCGAGCGCAAGCAAACCGTCGATGAAGTGTCGAAAGCGGATCAGATGATTGCTCCTTGCAGGCTGAACAAACTCCGCCCACGCCCGCTTCCGACGCCATTTTCCTGTGGCTGGCGGGGGGCATTTCGAGCGCGCGGATCCAGCGCCTGGTCCAAACGCAGAACGCCCAAACGCGGGACAAAGCCCGAACGTTTTCATGCCACGCCACGTCGCTATGCACCCGCGCCCTGCAAAAGGCAGGGGCTGACTCGGGCTTGATTCGGAGCCTCGTACGTCAGAGCCCGGATCCGAAGTCCGGATCGGAGCCCGGGACGAAAGCCGGCCGCCAGCACGCCTCCTGCGCCTGCTCTAGTCCCGCGGCACAGGTTGCCGCTCTGGTTCACGAAAAGAAATTCGATGCCGCCGAAGACAAAATCCGCACTCTGCTTCGCGAGGATGCGGACAATGCCGCGCTGCATTTTGTCCTCGGAACCGTCCTGCGCCGGCAAGACCGGTTCGACGAAGCGCTCGACGAAATAACGGAATCTTCGCGCCTGATGCCCGGGTTCCCCGAAACGCACAGCCAGTTTGCTTACCTGTTTTACCGGACAGAGGATGCCGAGGACGCCCTGGCCGAAGCGCGCACCGCCCTTAGCATGGATCCCGCCAATGCCGAGGCCTACCGCTACCTCGGACTCGCGCTCTACGCCGAGGGCCACTATGATGCCGCCTTGCACGCCTTCGAAGAATCTCTGGCGCGCGAACCCGCGAGCTCGCTGGCGAACGCGGACGTTTACTTCGATATGGGAATCACGCACAGCGACCAAGGAGACCTGCGCCGCGCCGCCATCGCCTATCGCCACGCCCTCAGCCTGCGCCCCGACTTCTGGGAGGCGCACAGCAATCTTGGCGTCGTCCTGCACGACCAGGGCAAGTTGGATGAGGCAATCGCGGAATATCGCTTAGCCAAGCGCCTCAACCCCGAAGAAGCCAGCGTTCGCAACAACCTGGGAAACACTCTTTGCGACAAGGAAGACTTCGATAGCGCCATCACGGAATTCAAGGATCTCTATCGTCAGAGCCCGGGGTGGGAGGGCGGTCACAACTGCCTGGCCCGCGCCTATATGTCCAAGCGCGACTACCCATCGGCCATTGGCGAGTTACAGGCTGCCATCGTCGCCAATCCCGCCGGAGCGGCCGAACACCGCGTTCTGGGGCAGGCCCTCCTCCTAACGGGAAAAGATCGGGAAGCGGTGGACGTGTTGCGCAAAGCAGTCTTGCTCAATCCCGAATCTGGCCTGGCACACCACTATCTCGGCACGGCCCTGGTGAATACCCAGCAACTAGCTGAGGCTGAAAAGGAGTTCCGCGAGGCCCTCCGCCTCGAGCCGAGTGCTCAGAATCACTATTCCCTGGCCGCCTGCCTGATGGCTCTTAACCAGTACGAAGAGGCTCTCGGAGAACTCGAAATCGCTTCCCGCATGGATCCCAGCCAGAACCTTTACCGCTCCCGTATGCAGGAGGTCGTCCGGCTCATCACAACCTCGAAGTAACTCCCCCCAAGATGTACCATCGTACGTTACCTTAGTTATGTACCAACGACTTTGCCCTCCCGTCGCCGACAAACCTAAAATATTATTAGAGAAACGCGGTGCTTTGTAGCGCCGCTAAGGCGACTCATGGAAACCACCGCTGCCAAACAAGCCCGAGAAAAATCCCTCAACCCTGTTGCAATATCTACTACACTCTCCACGCAAGAGCGGCATCTGCCGCCGCGGCCCGCTGCCGAGGTCCCTTCGGCACCGGAGCACAAATCCATCGGCTACGGGATGCCTTGTTCGCATTGCCGCGCCTACTATCCCGCTGACATGCACGTTTGTCCGATCTGCAAGTCGCCGAACCGTATCTCGCCCACCGAACCGGCGGCGCATTCGCATTCCGTGGCTTCCGCCGCGTCGCAGCTCACGACTGGCGCGCAAATCACCGGCACGCAGATCACCGGTATGCAGATCGATGACGACCGCGAGCGCTTCCTGAAAGAACTCAAGTCACAGGCTTTCGCATCCCACACTCAGATCAACGCCACGGCCACGTTCCGTTGCGTTCTGGAACACCAGCACAGCGGAGCCAGCGAACCCGCCGCGGTCTGCCATAGCTGCTACGGCGAAGCGCGCCAGCAGGCTGACCGCATGGAAGCGGCTCTCCACATGGATACGAAAGAAGCAGCAAAAATCGTCTATGAAGCGGTATGGGCGGATACGTCCGATCCCAATAGAACTTACTTGAACGCCGCCAGCGCACTGCTCTCGGAGTTGCGCAAACGCGCCGGCATCGGCCTACTGCTCGGCGCCAATCAGCCCTTGGCGCACTAGCCACAGATCCCAATTGCTGTGGCCCTCTTTTGCAATTATGTGCAAGCGGGGCTGCGCCCCGCTTGGAACCGGGCAAAGCCCCGCCCCCACACAAGAAAATTCAGTTGGCACGGGCGGCGGCCTGCAACTTTCGCGGCCGTTCTACATCTTATTTTCTGGAGACCCGACATGATTGACAAGCTGAGCGACAAGATCACCAAGACCGAAAGCGAGTGGCGGCAGCAGCTCACTCCTGAGCAGTATCAGGTGGCCCGCGCCTGCGGCACCGAGCCCGCTTTCACCGGCCAGTACTGGAACCAACACGACGACGGCACGTACCACTGCGTCTGCTGTGGCGCGCTGCTTTTTGGCTCGGAAACGAAATTTGATTCGGGAACCGGGTGGCCGAGTTTCTATGCCGCCGCCGATCGCAAGAACATCAAGGAAGTCACCGACACCAGTTATGGTATGGCTCGCACCGAGGCGCGCTGTGCCCGCTGCGATGCCCATTTGGGCCACGTGTTTCCGGATGGTCCGGGGCCAACCGGGCTGCGCTACTGCATGAACTCGGCGTCGCTTGACTTCAAACCGAAGAAGTGACAAAAGAAGAACGATGGAGTGCGGGCAGGTTTGCCGGGCACTCCATCGTTTTTTTGTGGGTAGTAACCTTCGTGAAATTATGCGTTGGCGGGAGTCGCGGCCATTGCTTTTGGCGATTCCTGCTTGTTCTGGGCCGACTCGTGCTTTTTCTGATCTTTCTTTTCGGGGTTGCGCACTTCGACGCCGCCCTTGAGGATCGCGCCTTCTTCGATG
>JBKQRS010000522.1:0-4583 GCA_052143915.1 Bradyrhizobium sp. | reverse complement strand
AGTAGCTCATGGCCGGCTGTTCCACGAGCTTGAGGCGGCGCATGAACTTGACGTTCATGTTGCCCTCGTAGCCCGGCAGCAACAGGCGCATCGGATAGCCGTTGCCGGGCATCAGGCGCTCGCCGTTCTGGTAGAGCGCGATCATGGCGTCATCCAGCGCCTTCTTCACCGGCACGCTGCGGCTCAGATGCGGCGAGTCCGCGCCCTCCGCGATCAGCCATTTCGCTTTGGGATCGATGCCGGTTTCCTCAAGCAGGGTCGAAAGCTTCACTCCGGTCCACTCCGCGCAGGAGACGAGCCCGTGCAGGGCCTGCACGGTTTCCTGCATCGGCTCGGGAGAAAACATCGGGGCGCTGTTGCCGCCGCATTCGAGGAACGACACGCGTGAGGTCAGAGGATAGCGCGACAGGGTTTCGAGCGTGAACTCCAGCGGCTGCTTCACCAGGCCATGGATCACCAGCCGATGCCTGTCCGGATCGATGGTGGGGACGCCACCGTGATTGATGGTGAAGTGCAACCCGTTCGGCGTCGTCGTTCCCTGCAAGAGATGGTGCGGCGTGCGCGCGTGTGAATTACGCGGCTCGTGATTGGGATTGCTCAGCGTGCGCACGACCTTCGCCTCGAACTTCGAGGGTACCTGGTAGAGCGGCATCGGGTCGCCGAATTCGAGGCTCCAGGGATCGTCGGTGAGCGGTTCGGCGCCTGCAGACGCCGGGCCGATGCCTGCCCCCATTGCGCCGGCCAACAGCATGCCGCGCCCAAGCAGCGCGCGACGGTCGATCAACCCGTTTCCGGCGGCGGCTTCCAAAGTCCGACCGCGCGCATGGCGATCCCTGGACTCGGATTTGGACTTGGCCATCCTAGCCTCCCTTGAGTTGGGACGTTATGGATCGCCCCTTTTGCTCGCTCGCTACGGTAGCTCTTTGGGATATGGCCGTCTACATCCGGCAATCAGCAGGCAGCCGCGACGGCCTCACCATAAATTCTTGCCGTCGATCACCGTCACCGGCACGGTGCCGAGTTCGAAATCATCGAACAGCCGTGAATTGACGGCGACGCGCAGATTCTCAAAATCGGGCTTGCCGGTCGACCAGTCCGGCGACTCTGAATAGACGCCGCAACCGCAATGGGCGCAGAAATGATGTTTGACGGTGCGGCTGGCCCATTGATAGGTCGCAACTTGCTCCGTCGGCGTGGTCAGGCGAAACTGGGCCGGCGTATAATACGCCCACAAAGCGCCTCGCTTGGAGCAGAGCGAGCAGGTACAGCACGTCACGCTGCTGGGTGCGTCGCTCACTTCGAACTGCGTGCTTCCGCAATGGCAGCTTCCATTGATCGTCATGGCCTGGTCCCTTGATGTGGCAAAGCTGCCGATACTGCCGTGCACACCTAACCGAACCCTCCTGCCAGCCTTGTGTCAGCAGTGAAAGCGACGGTGCCGAGGCTGGATATCTCCGGCCTTGCCGCCCCTCATTCCATGCTATGGGAAGCCCATCGGATTCGAATCCATTGCCGAACCAAGCCGCCCATGGCCAAGAACGCACTTTCCTTCGTCTGCCAGAACTGCGGCGCGGCGTATAACCGCTGGCAGGGCAAGTGCGAGTCCTGCGGCGAGTGGAACACGCTGGTCGAGGAGGATGTCACCGGCGCGACCTCGATGCCGGTCTCGATCCGCTCCAAGCGCAAGGGACGAACGTTCGCGCTGGAAAGCCTGACCGGCAAGAGCCAGGACGCCCCTCGCCTGGCTTCCGGCATGGCCGAACTCGACCGCGTTACCGGCGGCGGTTTCGTGCGCGGCTCGGTGCTTTTGGTCGGCGGCGATCCCGGCATCGGCAAATCGACGCTGTTGACCCAGGCGACCAGCCTGATGGCGCGCGCCGGCCACCGCGCGGTCTATATTTCCGGCGAAGAGGCCGTTGCCCAGGTGCGGCTGCGCGCCGAGCGTCTCGGCCTTGCCGACGCGCCGGTGCAGCTCGCCGCTGAAACCTCGGTCGAGGATATTGTCTCGACGCTGTCCGAAGGCGCGGTGCCGCGCCTGATCGTGATCGATTCGATCCAGACCATGTGGACCGACACGGTGGAATCCGCGCCGGGCACGGTGACCCAGGTGCGCGCCTCGGCGCAGGCGCTCATTCGTTTTGCAAAAAAATCAGGTGCGGCGATCATCCTGGTCGGCCATGTGACCAAGGACGGCCAGATCGCAGGCCCCCGCGTCGTCGAGCACATGGTCGACGCTGTGCTGTCGTTCGAGGGCGAAGGCTCGCAGCAATTCCGCATCCTGCGGGCGGTGAAAAACCGTTTCGGCCCGACCGACGAGATCGGCGTGTTCGAGATGACGGGGTTAGGCCTGCGCGAGGTCTCCAATCCCTCCGAGCTGTTTCTGTCCGAGCGCGATCTCGGCAGTCCGGGCACGGCCGTGTTCGCCGGTATCGAAGGCACCCGCCCGGTGCTGGTGGAATTGCAGGCGCTGGTGGCGCCGACCTCGCTTGGCACGCCGCGCCGCGCGGTGGTGGGGTGGGACCCGAGCCGGCTGTCGATGGTACTGGCGGTGCTGGAGGCCCATTGCGGCGTCAAACTGTCTGGCCATGACGTTTATTTGAACGTTGCCGGCGGCTTGCGCATCCAGGAACCCGCCGCCGACCTCGCCGCCGCCGCCGCCCTGGTGTCGTCGCTGGTCAATGCGCCGCTGCCGACGGACGCGGTATATTTCGGCGAGATTTCGCTGTCGGGCGCGGTTCGCCCGGTGGCGCAGACCTCGGCGCGGCTCAAGGAAGCCGCCAAACTCGGTTTCGGCCGCGCCGTCCTGCCCGAATCGGCCCGCGGCGAGGTCGGCGGCGACGCCGGTCTTTCCCTCAATACCGTGGGCGGATTGACCAGCCTGGTCGCCGAAATCGCCGCCCGCGGTTCGCCCAAGGGAAGCAGGGAGAGAAGCAGGGAGGGGAACAGCGAGGCCAACCGGGAGACTACGGAGAAAAATGCCACACCTGCGAGATTCCGGCGCCAGGAAGGCTAGCTGGGCGTGACGTCACCCGCCCTCGCCGCTATACAACCCCCGTGCAGGGCTCGATGGTGAAATTTCTGGCCTTGCGGGGCGGCCGCTGTGACCGTCACCTAGGGCGGCACTGAGATGCCGATTCGCGGTTTTTTTGCTTTGATGCGGACCTGACCAGCCGATGCCGATAACGATCCTCGATCTCGTCCTGCTCGCCGTGATGCTGATCTCAGGCCTGCTCGCGATGGTACGCGGCTTCATGCGCGAGATTCTCTCGATCGCAGCCTGGGGCGCAGCCGCGCTGGTCACGCTTTATGCATTCGGCAAGCTGTTGCCGACGGCCAAGACCTATTTCAATAACGACACGGTCGCGAGCGTGGTCGTGGTGGCCGGCGTTTTCATCGGCACCCTGATCGTGGTTTCCATCATCACGGTGCGGATTTCCGACATGATCCTGGATTCCCGGATCGGGGCGCTCGACCGTACGCTCGGATTCCTGTTCGGACTGGCCCGCGGCTTGCTTATCGTCGTTGTCGCCTTCCTGTTCTTCAGCTGGCTGGTTCCGGACAAGCAACGGCCGGATTGGGTAACGGGCGCGAAGTCCCGGATGGTGCTGCAGGGAACCGGGGATTGGCTGATGGCGCTCTTGCCGGATGACCCCGAGAACACCATCTTGAAGAGATTCAAGAAGAATAAACCAGATGATGACCAGACTGATGCGGACCAGGCGGCGCCGGCGTCAGGTGATGGCTACAGCAAGCCTGCCCGCGACAGCCTGAAAAAGCTGATCGAAAAGCCCGCGGGACATTGATACGAGGCCAAAAGAGAGGCGCGATGGACGAGATAAAGAGCCCTTCCGACGACGCCGATCAACGCGGGCCGACCCCAGGCCCCCTCTATCTGGAAGACATTGACCTCCAAGATTCCGACCTTGAAGGCGACACGCTGCGCGAGGAATGCGGCGTGTTCGGCATTTTCGGCCACCCCGAGGCCGCGGCGATCACCGCGCTCGGGCTGCACGCCCTTCAGCACCGCGGCCAGGAGGCTGCGGGCATCGTCTCCTTCGACGGAAGCAGGTTTCACTCCGAGCGGCGCCTCGGCCTCGTCGGTGACACCTTTTCCCGCCGCGAGGTGATCGAGCGCCTCCCCGGCAATGCCGCCGTCGGCCACGTCCGCTATTCCACCACCGGCGAGACCATCCTGCGCAATGTGCAGCCGCTGTTCGCCGAACTCAATGCCGGCGGGTTTGCGGTCGGCCACAACGGCAACCTGACCAACGGGCTGACCTTGCGCCGCGACCTGGTGCGGGGCGGCGCGATGATGCAATCCACCACCGATACCGAGGTGATCCTGCATCTGGTCGCGCAATCCAAGCGTAGCCGCTTCATCGACCGCTTCATCGAGGCGCTGCGCGCGATCGAAGGCGCCTACTCGCTGGTGTCGCTGACCAACAAGAAGCTGCTCGGCGCGCGCGACCCGCTCGGCATCCGGCCCCTGGTGCTCGGCGAACTCGACGGCTGTCCGATTCTGGCGTCGGAGACCTGCGCGCTCGACATCATCGGCGCCCGCTTCATCCGCGATATCGACAACG
>JBKQRS010000521.1:0-7318 GCA_052143915.1 Bradyrhizobium sp. | reverse complement strand
CCGGCAGGCCCGCGATCTTCTTCCACAGGCCGAAGGCCTGGTCATCTTCGGAGTAGACCGTGATGGTCAGGCGCTGCGCGGGTAGCCCGAACTCCTTGGTGATGAGGTTCCAGGCCAGCTCGATGGCGCGATCCTTAAAATAGTCGCCGAACGAGAAATTTCCCAGCATCTCGAAGAAGGTGTGGTGGCGGGCGGTGTAGCCGACATTGTCGAGATCGTTGTGCTTGCCGCCGGCGCGCACGCATTTCTGCGAGGTGGTGGCGCGCACATAGGGGCGCTTCTCGACGCCGGTGAAGACGTTCTTGAACTGCACCATGCCGGCGTTGGTGAACATCAGGGTCGGGTCGTTGCGCGGCACCAGCGGCGACGACGGCACGATGTCGTGGCCGTTGTCGGCAAAGAATTTGAGGAATGTCGACCTGATCTCGTTAACGCCGCTCATATCGGTCCAATCGCAATACCGTTCGGGGCCTGCCCGACCGCCCCGGTCATTTTTCCAGTTCTCGCGCACCGCTTTTAGACAAGGGCCGCCGCACTGTCCAGAAACTGTGCAAGGCAATCAGGGACTTGCCGCGAGAGCGTAAAGCTCGTTGATAGATGCTGCAGTTGCGTTGACAGCCTTGGTGTGGCTGTGTTTTTCTCCTATCTGTTCAAGACAGTCACGTCGGGAGAGATCGGCCTTGCGCCGGCGCCGAAGGAGCAACCGCCCCGGAAACTCTCAGGCAAACGGACCCTCGTGACTTTGACAGCATCTGGAAAGAGGCACCGCAGGGTTTCGGCCCGGAGGTGCCCGCCGACGGGATAATACTCTCAGGCACAGCGACAGATGGGGCTTTCCGGGTTTTTTGGGGAATCACCCCCGAAAAACCGCGAGGGCCCTGTGATGCTTGCACGCGACGATCAATCTTCTTCTTTGCAACCTTCTTCCTTGCAACCTTCCCCCTTGAAACGCACGCCCTTGCACGCGCTGCATGTCGCAAGCGGCGGCAAGATGGTGCCGTTTGCCGGCTATGACATGCCGGTGCAATTCGGAACCGGCGTGCTCAGGGAACACCTGCATACCCGCATCAGCGCCGGCCTGTTCGACGTCTCGCATATGGGCCAGATCGTGCTGCGGCCGAAATCCGGAAAACCCGAGGACGCAAGCCTGGCGCTGGAGCGGCTGGTGCCGCAGGATATCCTGGCGGTTGCGCCGGGGCGGCAGCGCTACGCCCAGTTTATAGATGAATCAGGGGGCATTCTCGACGACCTGATGGTGGCGAATTTCGGCGACCACCTGTTTCTGGTCGTCAACGCCGCCTGCAAGGCTGAGGACGAGGCGCATCTGCGCGCCCGCCTCTCGGATGTCTGCGTCATCGAGCCCCTTCCCGACCGTGCGCTGATCGCGCTGCAGGGACCGAAAGCGGAATCGGTGCTGGCCAAATTATGCGCCGACGTATCGTCCATGCGATTCATGGACGCCGGTCCGCGCCGCGTTGGCGGCATCGCATGTTTCGTCTCGCGCTCGGGCTATACCGGGGAAGACGGCTTTGAGATTTCAGTCCCGGCCGAGGCGGCTGAGCGGCTCGCCAGGGATCTGCTTGCCGATAGCGAGGTGCTGCCGGTCGGGCTGGGGGCGCGGGATAGTCTCAGGCTGGAGGCCGGGCTTTGCCTCTATGGCCACGACATCGATACGTCAACGACGCCGGTCGAGGGCGCGCTGGAATGGTCCATTCAAAAGAGCCGCCGCAACGGCGGGGCGCGCGCCGGCGGCTTCCCCGGCGCGGAGCTGATCCTGGCGCAACTCGAGCAGGGCGCGCCGCGCCGCCGCGTCGGCTTGAAGCCCGAGGGCCGCGCGCCGGTGCGCGAGGGTGCTTCATTATTCGCGGATGCCGCCTCATCCCAGCCGATCGGCGCGGTGACCTCGGGCGGCTTTGGCCCCAGCCTCAACGCGCCCGTTGCGATGGGCTACCTGCCCTCGCCGCTGGCGACGCAAGGCGGCCTGGTGTTCGCCGAGGTGCGCGGCCAGCGCCTGCCGCTGCGGATATCGCCGATGCCCTTCGTCCCCAATACCTACAAACGCTGACTTGCAAACGCTGAAGGATTTGTCATGACGACGCTTTACACCGCCGACCACGAATGGCTCCGCATCGAGGGCGACGTCGCCACCATCGGCGTCACCGACTACGCGCAGTCGCAGCTTGGCGACGTCGTGTTCGTCGAACTGCCGAAGATCGGCCGCAGCCTGAAGAAGGCGGAGGCCGCCGCCGTGGTCGAATCCGTCAAGGCCGCGTCCGACGTTTACGCGCCGATTTCGGGCGAAGTGACGGAGGTCAATGAGGCACTGTCAGCCGAACCCGCGCTGGTCAATTCCGACGCCGCCGGCAAGGCCTGGTTTTTCAAAGTGAGGATCGCCGACAAAAGCGAACTCGGCGGCCTGATGGATGAGGCCGCGTACGCCAAACACATCGCGTAAACGAATGAAGCAATTTGCGACCACACACTCACTGTCATCGCCCGGCTTGACCGGGCGACCCAGTACGCCGCGGCCTCTCGGCTCAATCGCTGACTTCACGGCGTACTGGATGCCCCGCCTTCGCGGGGCATGACGAGCGATAGAGGAAAGCCCCATGAACGCGCCGCTTCGACACACCGACGAGCCCGCCGCCACCTTCGTGCGCCGCCATATCGGCCCCTCCCCCCGCGACATCGCGGCGATGCTTGAGACCGTGGGCGCCTCAAGCCTCAAGGCGCTGATGGCCGAGACGCTGCCCTCTTCGATCCGGCAGAAGGCGCCGCTTGATCTTGGGCCACCGCTTGGCGAGACCGAAGCGCTGGCGCATATGCGCGAACTGGCGGCGAAAAATCAGGTCTTCACCTCGCTGATCGGCCAGGGCTATTCCGGCACGATTTTGCCGGCGGTGATCCAGCGCAACATCCTGGAGAATCCGGCCTGGTACACGGCCTATACGCCGTACCAACCGGAGATCAGCCAAGGCCGGCTGGAAGCCCTGTTCAACTTCCAGACCATGATCTGCGATCTCACCGGCCTCGATGTCGCCAACGCCTCGCTGCTCGACGAGGCGACGGCTGCGGCCGAAGCGATGGCGCTGGCGGAACGCGCGGGCCAGGCGAAGACAATGTCGTTCTTCGTCGACGCGGAGGTGCATCCGCAGACGCTGGCCGTGCTGCGCACCCGGGCCGAGCCATTGGGATGGAATCTGATTGTCGGCGATCCCTTGACGGATCTCGATCACGCCGAGGTGTTCGGCGGATTGCTGCAATATCCGGGCACGTCGGGCGCGGTGCGCGACCTGCGCCCGGCGATCGCCGGGCTGCACGCCAAGGGCGCGCTCGCCATTGTCGCCGCCGATCTCTTAGGCCTGGCATTGCTGGCCTCGCCCGGCGAACTCGGTGCTGACATCGCGATCGGATCGGCGCAGCGCTTTGGGGTGCCGATGGGATATGGCGGGCCGCACGCGGCCTACATGGCGGTGCGCGATGCGCTGAAGCGGTCGCTGCCGGGGCGCATCGTGGGCCTGTCGGTCGATTCGCGGAAGCAGCCGGCCTATCGGCTGGCGCTGCAGACCCGCGAGCAGCACATCCGCCGCGAGAAAGCGACTTCCAACATCTGCACCGCGCAGGTGCTGCTGGCCATCATCGCCTCGATGTACGCGGTCTATCACGGGCCGGAAGGATTGACCTACATCGCGCGCTCGGTGCATCGCCGCACCGCCGTGCTGGCGGCGGGGTTGCGCCGGCTTGGGTTCGCGCCACGGTCGGACGCGTTTTTCGATACCGTGACGGTGAATACGGGCGAGAAGCACGGCGAAATCATCGCCCGCGCGCGCGTCGAGAAGATCAACCTGCGGATCGATCAGGGCACGCTCGGCATCGCACTCGACGAGACCACGACGCCGGCCATTGTGGAAGCGGTATGGCGCGCATTCGGCGGCAAGCTTGCTTACGCGGAGGTCGAAGCCGAAACCGCCGAGGCGCTGCCCGCGAACCTGAAGCGTGCAAGCGCTTTCCTCACCCATCCGGTGTTTCATGCGCATCGTTCGGAGACCGAGCTGTTGCGCTACATGCGCAAGCTCAGCGACCGCGATCTCGCGCTCGACCGCGCGATGATTCCGCTGGGCTCCTGCACCATGAAGCTCAACGCGACATCGGAAATGATCCCGCTGACCTGGGCCGAATTCGGCAACCTGCATCCATTCGCGCCGCGCGAACAGGCTCTCGGCTATCACGCGCTGTTTGCGCGGCTGGAACAATGGCTGTGCGACATCACCGGCTATGACGCGATCTCGCTGCAGCCGAATTCCGGCGCGCAAGGAGAATATGCCGGGCTGCTGGCGATCCGCGGCTATCACGCCGCGCGCGGTGAGCCGCATCGCAAGGTTTGCCTGATCCCCTCCTCGGCGCATGGCACCAATCCGGCGTCGGCTCACATGGCGGGCATGGAGGTCGTGGTGGTGGCATGTAACGCGCGCGGCGACGTCGACGTCGGTGATTTGCTCGCCAAGGCCGAACAGCATGCCAAAGACCTCGCGGCCGTGATGATCACCTATCCCTCGACCCACGGCGTGTTCGAGGAGCACATCAGCGAAATCTGCGACGTCGTGCACGGCCATGGCGGACAGGTCTATCTCGACGGCGCCAACATGAATGCGCAAGTCGGGCTGGCGCGGCCCGGCGATTACGGCGCCGATGTCAGCCATCTCAACCTGCACAAGACGTTCTGCATTCCGCACGGCGGCGGCGGCCCCGGCATGGGGCCGATCGGCGTCAAGGCGCATCTTGAACCATTCCTGCCGGGGCATCCCGCAAGCAGCGGCAGGCCCGCGGTGGGGCCGGTTTCGGCCGCCCCGTTCGGTTCGGCGTCGATCCTGACGATCTCCTACATCTACATCCTGCTGATGGGAGGCGAAGGTCTCACGCGCGCCACCGAGACCGCGATCCTCAACGCCAACTACATCGCAGCCCGGCTGGACCCGCATTTCCCGGTGCTTTACCGAAATGAAAAAGGGCGCGTCGCGCATGAATGCATCGTCGATCCGCGGCCGCTGAAGGCGTCATCCGGCGTCACCGTCGACGATATCGCCAAACGGCTGATCGACTACGGCTTCCATGCGCCGACCATGAGTTTTCCAGTGCCGGGGACGCTGATGATCGAGCCGACCGAATCCGAATCCAGGGCCGAGCTTGACCGTTTTTGTGATGCGATGATCGCGATCCGGCGCGAAATCACCGAGATCGAAAACGGCCGCTGGAAGGTCGAGGCCTCGCCGCTGCGTCATGCGCCACACACCGTGCACGACATCGCCGATGATGCCTGGGCCCGGCCCTACAGCCGCGCCGAGGGCTGTTTCCCGGCCGGCACCTCGCGGGTGGACAAATACTGGTGTCCGGTCGGGCGGGTCGACAACGTCTATGGCGACCGCAATCTGGTCTGCTCGTGTCCGCCGGTCACCGAATACGCAGAGGCGGCGGAGTAACGCTGTTGGTTCGGGACGCCCCACAAGAACAGTCGTCATTCCGGGATGCGCCACCGGCGCAGGCCCGGAATCCATATCCCCGATCGTGGTTATGGATTCCCGGTTCCGCGTCGTCCCCGGATGACAAGCAAAGGGATGCTGCAGCTGCAGTTTCCCTAAGGCGCGATGAGAGTGCGACTCTCCGGGTCCCAGCGCCACAGGCGATCATTGGTCAATTCGGTTCCGCCCCACCAACGATGGATCGGGTTGTGCCGGGTGAAATCCTCAGACTGCGCCAAGACAGCTTTGCCGAGCGCGGTCAGCGATAGCTTGCTTTGTTTATATCGCGCGTAACGGTCGGCGGCGGCGTGCAATTCCTCCGTGAACGGCCCCTCGTCGAGGCCAGACACGGCAGGCGCCGGACCGTGAGCCAAGCCGTCCAGCAGCGATCCGGTCTCCCAATACCCGAACACGCGCCGCGTGTTGTTCTTTCTGTAACCCGGAAGGACATCCAACGGAGATACGTTGCCCGCCGATACAAGCTCGAGCATCCGCATTTCCGTCGCGCCAAGTCCGGTCGAGCGCATGGGAAGCTCGTCAAGGAGGTCCAGCACGGTCTGTCGAAGCTGCGGCAAGGCGCCGATATCCTCGCCAAGCAGATCGAAGCAGTCCTGCGGCGTCGGCTGTCGATAGGCCTGCCAGGCCTCGTTGGCAGCCACGAGATGCTCGTTTCGGATTTTGACACCCAGCGGTTTCCATTCGGGAAGCGCCTCTGGAGGCTGGTCGCCAATGACGACGTTCGCCTGGAACAAGGCCAGCTTCGAGATTATCTTGTCATGAGAGCGGAGAAAATCCAGGAGTTGAACGAGAATGAGTTGTGCGTTCGGCACCGGGTCGAACCACAATTCGATCGTCTCACAACGCTCGCAGAGATCGAGCAGCCCCATTCCTTTCGAAGGAAATTCTCCAAGCCGCAGCCGGGGGAAATGGTCCAGCGAACCCGGCCCCAACATTATTTCAAGGTCTGCGACAGACGGCAACGCACCCCAAACGAACCGAAAGCCGAGCGGAATCACGATGTCGGCAATGCCGGCGCGCATGAGACATCCGGCTCCTGAGTCTGTCGCCGTGAAAATCAGACGTGTCATATTTCCCAACCATAAGCAAAAAGCGGAATAGCAAGCGCGCTGGATGGGATGAGTGGACGCAACCCCATCAAGGCGCGATCAGAACCGGGCCCCAGCGCCACAGGCGATCATTGGTCAATTCGGTGCCGCCCCACCAGCGATGGATCGGGTTGTGCCGGCTGAAGTCTTCCTTGTAGGCGACAATCGACTTGCCGAATTCAGTGAGCGACAGCCGGCTTCGCTGGAATGCCTCGAGGCGAGGTCCGTATTTCTCTTTCTCGAGCGTGCGCAGTTCGTCATCGAGACCGGCCACAGCGGGTCTCGGCCCATGTGCAAGCCCCTCGATCAGGGAGCCGATTTCAAGCTCTCTGAACACGCGTGTCTGGCGGAGGGTCTGAAGATAGAACAGTCCGTTCGTCGCTAAGTAGCCCAGCGCAATCAGCTCGAGCAGGCGCATCTCTGTCGCGCCAAGTCCCGTCACACGTGAGGGTAGTTCCGCCAGGAGGTCCCGCAGGGCCGGCCTTAGCAGCGGCAATGCGCTGAGGTCCTTGTGAAGCAGATCCAGGCAGGATTCCGGCGTCGAAGCCCGATAGGCCTGCCAAGCCATCTTTGCCGTCTCAAACTCGGACGCAGTGACATCGATAATCGGTGCCCGCGACTCCCATGTTTGAAGATTCATCCCCTCCGGAATGATCTGATCGAAGTCAATAGGGCGCAGCTTTAGCTTGGCAGCGA
>JBKQRS010000520.1:0-11696 GCA_052143915.1 Bradyrhizobium sp. | reverse complement strand
GGCATTTCCACCACCCACGGTCGTGTCGGCGAAGCTCTGCCTTGGGCTAGAGCGAAGCGACAGCCCTGAACGATATGGCGAGTTACATCGCTACAGCCTTCGGAAGTTGAACGGCCAAGTGCTCAATGAAGGCGCGGACTGAGGGCAACAGGCCTTGCCGGTAAGGCAGCAACGCCGTCAACGTCGAATCGCCGGCAAGCCAGGTAGGCAACACTCTGCGCAGCGCGCCGGATCGAAGCTCCTCGCGACAGACATAGCCCGGCAGCGCGACAATGCCGAGCCCAGCGATCGCTGCGTGCTTCAATCCGACCATGTCATCGCTCATCAGGCGCGGCGTTAGCGGTACGACAACCTCGCTTTTTCGCTCACTTGAATGGCGAAGCCGCCAAGTCGGAGAAATCCCGGTGCGCATCATGAAAAGCGATGAATGCTTTCGCAGATCTTCGGGCGTCTTGGGCGAGCCGTTCGCGTCGAGGTAGGCGGTGCCTCCGAACAGCAGCCACGGCGCCGGTGCCAGCGTCCTCTGGACCAGCGTGGAACTCGGAAGCGGGTCTGAATGCGCCCTGACCGCAACATCGTAACTCTCGCCGACGATGTCGACCTTTTGGTCAGTCGCATGCGCGACGACGTTGACCTTGGGATGGCGGACCAGAAAATCCGTGACCGCCTCGCGCAGTGCGAACTGCATGGTGGCAGTGCCCGATGTGAAGCGCACCGTCCCGATGGGCTCACTTAGCCGATGCCGTATCGAGGCCTCGGCCTGTTCGGCTTGCTGCAGCATCTCCGCCGCATGGCGATAGAATTCGCCACCCGCGTCCGTCATCCCATACCGCCGTGACGTGCGGTTAAGCAGCCGAACCCCGAGGCCCGCCTCGTCCAAGGTTTCATCCATGACCTTGGGCGCGTTAGTCTAGCAGTCTCTCAGTTTCGCGCCGCTGTATGGCGGTAATGGCTGAAGCTCCATCATGGCAAACCATGTGGCCATATAAGCGCGGTGCAAGGCGTCGTCGGTCACGCTATCCTTGAAGTTCGGATAATTGATATCATCAATCCTCTCGGCAATCCTCAAGGCTATATCCATCCTTGGAATGACTGCGCGATATAGGTAATCCGTCTTGGTATCCTTCCGGACGTTGGCGTCAGGGAACACCTTCTCGATATCGCCCTTGCGTCGGGCTCGAACCAATAATTCGGTCGGCTCACAATCTTTGCTCACGATACTCAAGAAACAATCTGAGAACATTAGCCAACACATATCAAATCCTCCCGATGGTTTGATGACTGACACCGAACAGGCGGCCAACTTCGGACTGACTCTCGCCCGCCGCCAGCCGCCGCTTGGCTTCATCAATCTGGAACTGACTGAGTTTCGGTCTCCTGCCAAACTTGACGCCGTTGGCCCTCGCCCTCTCTAACCCTTCATCACAACGCTGGCGGATTAACTCACGCTCGAATTTTGCGCTGCCTGCCATAATGGCGATAATCAGGCGGCCGACTGAGGTTGTGGTATCGCACCAGCCTTCCCCGAGCGAGACAAAACCGCACTCGTTGGCATCAAGTTCATGGAGGATGTTATGCAGATCGCGGCCTGATCTCGCCAAGCGATCCAGCTTAACGACAACCACGATATCACCCGGCAGCAGGTCTTTCATCAGCCGCTTGAACTGGCGACGATCATCGGTGGTCTTGCCGGAAATCTTCTCGCTATAAATCTTGTCGCAGCCTGCCGCCTTCAAGGCATCAAGCTGGCCTTGGTAATCCTGGGACTTGCTGCTGACCCGCGCAAATTCGTATCGCATGTTGGTTGCTCCATTTTTGGACGGGGAATTTGGACAGCGGAAACGCCAACGAAAACATAGACAACCGCGGTCGTCCAAAGAGGCTACTTTTTGGACAGCCCTCGGCAAAAAAGGGGGAGGCATTCGCGCCTCCCACAGATGTTATCGATTGTCGCCTTTGCCCGGATCGTCTTTGCTCAAGTCAAACATTCCGGTGCCTAGGATCGCACCGCAGGCGAGCGTGGCGGCAAGAGACAGCAAGAGGATTTCAAGCATTATGGCCTCCCCCTTCTTCCCACAATACTGCGACCTGACGCCAAGCACGGAGCCAGTCTCTTTGCAGCCCATCCAGCTTTCGCAGCAACAGATCGTCAAGGGCGGCGCGACAAGGATGGGCAAGAGGGATCATCTGATCCGTGAGCTATTCTCCTTGCATTGAATATGGCAAGAAAATGGGGCATTTCTGCCCCGCAAGTGATGATTATGGGATTTATTGGGGATGGGCTTCGCCGATGGGGATGACCTTGCCGCCTTCGTGCCGCTTAATCGCAGCGGTCTGCTGATCTTTGATCGCGAGCCCCAGCCAAGCCCCGAAGTAGCGTCCCTGCTTGAAGCCGGTGCCGTTGCCGATCGCCGCCACCACGGCGCTCGAGATGATCGGGCCAACCCCCGGCACGGTCATCAGGCGCTCGCAACCGTTGTCCTGCTCCGCCAGCGCTTCGATCTCCGCCGACACGGCCGCCATGCGCTCGTCCAGTCGGCGCCATTCCTGCACCAGGTCGATGACGAGGCCAACCATTCTGGGCGAAAGCACGCCAGTGTCCGCGCTCAGGATTTCTGGCAGTGCCTTGCGCAAGGGCATCGGACCCTGACGCACGGTGATGCCGCGCTCGATGAGGAAGCCGCGAATTTGGTTGATCACACCCGTCCGCTGGCTGACGAAGCGCGAGCGCACGCGATGCAGAGCCAGCAAGTCCATCTGTTCCGGCGTCTTGATCGTCACGAAGTGCATAGTGGGCCGCTGCACAGCTTCCGCGATCGCCTCGGCATCGCGGTAGTCGTTCTTGTGACCTTTGAGAAACGGCTTCACGTACTGCGCCGGGATCAGACGCACATCGTGGCCGACCGCTATCAGTTGACGACCGATGTGATGGGCGCCCGAGCACGCCTCCATGCCGATCAGGCAATGTGGAATATTGGCGAGACGCCGCTCGAGCTGACTGCGGGACACCTTCTGCCGCAGAATAATGGCACCCCGCTTATCGAGACCGATGAGATGAAAGGTGTTCTTGCCGATGTCGATGCCGATCGTGGTAATCATTCCCTGAGTCTCCTGAGATGTGCGCATTGCATGCTCCTTGAGCTTTGCTTCACGCCTCCCAGCCTCAATCCAGCAAATTAGGGCGCTGAGCACGGCCGGGCCATCCCATTAACGGAAGTGCGCGCGCGTTCACCTCGTCGGCCAGCGCAAGCTAAACCGGCAGCGCGGTGATGTTCGGCGGTAACGCTTACGAGCACCAAGGTCGTTATGAACATCTATTGTGACGCGTCCGCGTCAGGGCAGCTTAGGCCACACAGCTTCCAGAGCAGGCGGTCCCGCTTACGGCCTCGCGACGGAATTGGCCGATACGTTCAAAGCCATTCCGGTTGTTACAGGTGGCGAACTCATCATTTCAAGGCCTGTTTTCACAAGGCTTGTTCTCATCACTGCCCATGCCAAGAGCATCGATGCGAACAGGCATATGATGGCGAACAGACCGGTGTACCTCGGACTTTGGCGGGGCGCCTTTTCATACGTGTTGTACGTGTGCATGATCGTCACTCCCTCAGGAGTTTGATGTAGTTTTTTAACAACCTTTCGTTCGTGCATTGATCCGCGTCAATATCATGTAAATTAAAGCTGCCCAGCTTCCTCGCCTTCCTCGCCAACGTCTGGTGCGGGTCAGTGGCGTCGGTTTGGCCGTAGACCACCGATTTCTGGTCTACCCCCCGATGACCGGACATTCTCAGTGCCCGTCGGGCATGTCTCTAGGGGGCCAAGAGCAGCCATTGGCATATTTTGCAAGCCAAGTTTGTCCAGCGAGTCGTCAGCAGCCGAATGCTCGCGCCTTGACGTAGATCAAATCAGACTTAGCCAATAGTAGTCATTTAGCTCTTGATGGCGCGCATAGTTTGAAATATCCAAGCGTCTGTGCGAGTCAAACCAATAGGCGGCCTACTGGGAAACGACGCTTTTCGAAGGGCGGAGAATTTTGATGACGGTCCGCCAGTTGCTCAATGAAAAAGGGCATGATGTTTTTACAATTGGCCCGGACAATACCGTCTTTGAGGCCATACAAAAGATGGCTGACCAGAACGCTGGTTCTTTGGTTGTAATCGAGGACGGAAACCCCATTGGCATCATTACTGAACGACATTACGCACGGAACGTGTTTTTGAAGGGACGTGCATCCCCTACAACTCGTGTCCGTGACATTATGGAGGCGAAGGTTTTATACGCTCACCTTGATCAAACTGTGGAAGAATGTATGGCCGTTATGACTGAGAAAAGAGTTCGCCACCTTCCCGTTATTGATCAGGGCAAATTGATCGGAATTGTATCGATTGGAGATCTGGTAAAAAGCATAATCAGTAAACAAGAATTCGTCATTGACCAGTTGGTACAATTTATTCACCGCTAATGCGGATCGACTATCACGCCGATTTTCAAACGTTTTCCGCTTTTTGGTGATGATTAATCGCGAAGAAATCGCCTTGTTTCCAGCAATCGAAGTTGAGTGTAGCCCTGCTCGGGCGGGCGCTTCGTAAAGTCCGCCTTGGGTCAAACGCTTCATTTTCGCCGTCGGCGGACCACTTCCGGTCTTACCCCCCTGGAAACGGACATTCTCCGAGCCCGTCGCCATGTCGGAAAAGTCCCCAAGCCGACGCGCGGCTCAATGGGGCTTGCGTGCCGATTTTACAAATAGCTTCAGCTATGGTTGCGCAGCCCGTGTCGCAGATGACGCTGAACCGACACGTTTGCCCATCTCGGGCGCCGGTGCGACCGGCTCGTAGGGGGCAACCGGCCCCGGATCGGTCAAATCCGGTGGTGCTTTTATCTCGGCTGGCCTACGCGCGCTTTCGTCTTCGAGGAATTTGTCGAGCATGCGTTGAATCGATGCCTTTGCCTCATCGGGACCAGTGTCGCGCATGTCGTTATGTTGGAAGCTGGTTTGTACGACCTCAATGTCAGACTTCTCACGGACTTCTTCAGGAGGCACGACGTTGGGATCGGTCTTGAACTGCGGATCCTTCGAACGGAAAGACAGGATCTTGAACTTGCCGTTGGTCACAAACGGCACGCGCAGATTGTCGAGGGCCACGACATTCTTGACCTCTTCGGGGTGCAACTTGGCAAAATACATCGAGATGTCGGCGCCAGCGGAATGTCCCACCACGGTTAGATGATCATAATCCGCATTCGGCTGGACCGCTTTCATTTCCTCGACGGCAAAGCGGATGTTGGCAATGCCGCGCAGGTACTGCGGCTGACGGCCGACATAAAGCTCGCCGACTTTCGTCACCATTGGTGGATCGGTCGGCAGATCATGTTGGATACTGATAGCGATGTAGCCGCGCATGGCGAACGCGTTGGCCAGAAACGAGTACTCGGTGAATTTGACGGTATTGCCGTGGTTGAGGATCGCGACCGGCAGCGTGATCATGCCGGCATTCGCCTGCATTTCTTTGTCGCGCCGCACGGCTATATCCACCGCAACCGGACGGTTGTCGCGGGTCGCGTCGTAGAACGTCAGGGTCTCGTGGCGGATCGCCCATTTGCTCGCGGTGAAGTACCCGACCGCAACCAACGCGCTAAGCGAAGCCAGAACGGCTATTCCATGTTTCATGTTCGTCCTCGGGGGACGCCACCATTAAAATGCTAGGACGTCTGCGGTCCATTGTCCTTGATATATGTCACGGCGACACGGACGACTAAAATGTCGCGAATTGACCGCCTGATCCATTGTGCGGTGCATCCCCATAACAAATTACCGCAAGATATTGTGCTCCGAGGCTCCGAGGATGTCGTGGGCTTCGAGCAGCTTGTCGACCTTGGTTGAACCCTTCGAACCGGCTAGCCGCGCCTCATAAAGCGGCAGATTCAACTGGCGCAGCAGGCTGGTGACCTCCGCGCGCGCCTTCTCAACGCACCTATTTTCAAAATTGGCACAAAGCAGACACAGGATCAGTTCGCGCGAAATCTGCGCATAAAAGCAAAGCGGACATGAGGCGAAAGCGACGGCACATCAAGTGCGAGTGCGTGCAACTATCCCGGCAATGATTTGCATCATCACGCCAACTACCCATCCAAGGATTATTATTATTGTCCAAAAGATGCGCGGATCTCCACGAAACACAATCACACCAACCGATACAAAAGCCGTCAACGTAGCGAGGAATGTGCCTGCGGCACTGAGAAATTCTGCAGTATCGATCTTTCCACCGGAACCGCCAGCCTCACCCTTTGGTCCATGAAAAGCTAGAGGGGGAGTATCAATTCCCAGGTAAAACCCGATTGCGCCAACAATCATCATGACGACCAAAAAACCCTGAGAAGTGAGCGCCGCGATGCTCGACCCCACATGGGCAGCAACAAACAATCCGCATGACGCTCCAGCCATCGCAAGCCCAAGACGTTCCAAGACGTGGGCCGCTTTTCTTACGCGGAATTGCATCGTCGTACCCCTGCAGCGCCAGGATATTAAGCTAGAACATTATTTTGCTTTGCGGAAGATATTACCGACGCGCGAGGCTGCGGTCCGTGCCTTGGGAGGAGTGCCACGCATGCGCCGCACCAAGCCCGACGAGGCACCTGCCACCTCGCGCCGCTACCTGATCAGTGACGTCTCCGACAAGGGGCAGCTGCGTTGGTATGTACAGCTGCGCGACAAGCTGCCGAAGATCCGAATCCACGAACAGTTCGGCAGCGATGAGTTCAATCGCGCGGTCGATGCCGCAATCGTCGACCAGATCGGCAAGTTCGGCGACGCCACCGACTGGGTCCGCGCCGAAAAGCAAACGCGCGAAAAGCGCGAGCCACTGCCGACCACGCCGCCCGTTCCAGGCAGCCTGCGTTGGTACTGGACGCTCTACAGGCAGAGCGCCCGCTGGCTTGGCAATCCGGCGATTGGCGAAGAAGGGCTGGCCGAAAGCACGCGAAACGCGCGGACCGGGCTGATCGAGCCCCTGCTCCATGACAACGGCGAGCGACCGTTTGCGGCGCTGACGCGCAGGGTGTTGCGCGAAGAGCTGAAGGCGCGCACGCCGGTTCAGGCCGGCAATCTGTTGTCGGCGCTGCGCCACATGATCGGCTGGATGATCGACGAGGAGCACATCGAACCAGATGACGATCCGACCATTGGGCTCAAAAGTGGCAAGGCGAAAGCCTCGCGCGAGAGCGGCGGTTGGGTGCCGTGGACAGAAGAGGACATGGCGAAGTATCGCGCGCGCTGGCCGCTCGGCACCGAGGCGCGGCTGATGTTCGACATCCTCCACTACACTCACCTTCGGCTCGGCGATGCCTCTCGCTTTGGATCCGCCCACCTGCAGCGGACCTTGAAGACAATGATGGTCAAGGTCGCGACCGAAAAGAGCAAGGGCCACACCACGGCGACCGTGCCGGTGCATCGTGACTTCGCGGTCTCCCTGGCGGCGGCGCGCAATGCCGGCATCTTGGGAACCGGCGAGGTCTTCACGGGTAAGCTGGTGAAGGGCGAGATCATGCCGATGAACAAGAAGGCCTGGGCGGCGAAGTTCAAGAAGTTTGCGCGGCTGGCCGGCGTCAACGAGCCCAAAAAGAACTGCCATGGCGTGCGCAAGGCACGCGCTGAGGTCGCGGCTTATTCTGAGTGCACGGAAGCGCAGATGATGGCGATGTTCGGCTGGCGCGATCACAAGATGCCGGCCCTCTATATCGCCAAAGCGAACCGGGACAAGCTTGCGATCAGCGGGATGGAGAAGATCGAGGCCTATGATCAAATGGAGAACATCGCCGATCTGGCGATGCCGACCGACCAGAACAGAATAGTAACTTTTGAGAGTAACCGGCGGAAAAAACCCTGAGATTTCAACGCCAAGTGTGGGGGTGGTGCGCTCGGAGGGACTCGAACCCCCACGATGTTACTCACTGCCACCTCAAGGCAGCGCGTCTACCAATTCCGCCACGAGCGCTTAAGACAGATCGGCACGGGATTTGCGCCGGACCGGATCAACGGCGCCGATGTAACAAATCAGGGATGGGGGGACAAGGCCTGCCGGCATGGTGATTCAGGTACGGCCGGCTTCGGATCGCGGGCCGCCGGTTCAGCGGGTACCCGGCGATTTCGGCAGCATTTGCTTGACTTCGACCGCAATCCGGTTGCGATCGACAAGCACGACACCGCTGGCGATCGGCAGGGTGTTGGCGAGGATCCTGACCTCGTCCGCCTCGGTGGCGTCGAGCTCGATGATGGCGCCCCGGCTGAGGCGCATTACCTGATGAATCGGCATCGTCGTGGTCCCGAGGACCACCATGAGGTCGACGCTGACTTTATCGAGGGTTGGCACTGGGAAAGCGACCCGAACTGACAAACGCAAAATTGCGTGGTTCCAGATCACCACGTTATGGTTAGCCAATGGTTAATGATCGCCAAAGCCTTGATTTGACGACATTCGCGCGCGCCGCCAACGGCGGGGCGGTGGAGTGGCTGATATCGGATGCGCCGGTGCCCTATCTTGCGGCCATCGCGGCCATGGAAGCTCGGGTCGCGGATATCGCCGCACAACGGGCGCCGGAAATGGTCTGGCTGCTGGAGCATCCCCCGCTCTACACCTCCGGGACCAGTGGCAAGGCCGCCGACCTGCTCGATCCCCGCTTTCCGATGTTTGAGACCGGGCGCGGCGGACAGCTCACCTATCACGGCCCCGGCCAGCGGGTGGCGTATGTCATGCTCGATCTGAAGCGGCGGCGGCCCGACGTACGGGCCTATGTCGCGGGGCTCGAGCAATGGATCATCTGCACGCTGGCGGCTTTTAACGTGCGGGGCGAACGCCGTGAGGACCGGGTCGGCGTCTGGGTCGCCCGGCCGGACAAGGGCGCAGGATTTGAGGACAAGATCGCGGCCATCGGCGTGCGGCTGCGGCGCTGGGTATCCTTCCACGGCATCTCGATCAATGTGGAACCCGACCTGACCCATTTTGCAGCCATCGTCCCCTGTGGCGTCGCCGACCCGCGCTATGGCGTTACCAGCCTCGCCGATCTCGGTCACACCCCGTCCACAGCCGATGTCGATGTCGCGCTCCGGCAGGCCTTCGAGGGGGTGTTCGGCCCCGTGACCCAGCGCCATCGCGTTCCCTGAACGCCTTGATTTATATCGTGGGCAGCACCGAAAACCCCTCGCCGGCGCGCCGCAGATCGAGTTCGTCTGCACCGGCAGGTTCATCGAGCACGACATCGACGCGCGCAGCGGGCGGGCCGTGCCGGCACAGCGCGACCATCTCGGCGACCGCCCGGCCCGATCCAGCGAACAACGCCTCGACGCTGCCGTCGCTTCGGTTGCGCACCCATCCCTCTAGTCCGACCGCCGTCGCCTGATACTCGACCCAGGCGCGGTAGCCGACGCCCTGCACCCGGCCGCGGATCGACACGAGCAGGATGGCGCGGCTCATTTACTTGAGCCCGAGGAATTCGCCCGCCCGTGCTTTCGTTGCGGTGTCCCGCATCACGCGGCCGGTCAGTTCGACAGATGCAAGTCCCTTCAGGTGCTTCGGCGAGGTGCCCTCACGCAAAGCTTTAAGCGTCTCGTAGACCGCCTGCGTGGCGGCGGCGAACGGCGCGTGGCCCTGCAGCGCGATCCGCACCCTCTGATCCCTGAGATAGGCCGGATCGGACATGTTCTCGGGCGCGCCGCCGAGCACAATCGGCGATCTTGTCGCCTTCGCGATCGCTTCCAGTTCGGCTGATGTCTTGATTCCGGTGAAGAACAGAGCGTCGACGCCGGTCGCCTCATAGGCCCTGGCGCGCGCGATCGCGTCATCGAGCGAGGTGACCGATGCCGCGCCGGTGCGCCCGATGATCACCAGCGAAGAATCGCCGCGCGCATCCAGCGCCGCCTTCATCTTGCCGACGCCCTCCTCCAGCGAGATCAGTTGAGTATTCGCCTCCCCGTAGGCCTGGGGCAACAGCGTGTCCTCGATGGTGAGGCCGGCGGCTCCGGCCATCTCCAGCTCCTGTACCGTGCGGCGCACGTTCAGCGCATTGCCGTAGCCGTGATCGGCATCGACCAGCACCGGCAATGCGGCGGCGCGCGACATCCGTCGCATCTGTTCGGCAAGTTCGGAGAGCGTGATCAGCGCGATATCGGGATCCCCGAGCACCGCGAGCGAAGCCACGGAGCCGCCGAACATGCCGACCTCAAAGCCGAGATCCTCGGCAATGCGGATCGAAATCGCGTCATAGACCGAGCCCGGCCGCACGCATGTTGATCCCGACAAGATCGAACGCAAGGCATCGCGGCGCTTTCGGAACGACATCGCGGACTTCTCTTGTTGTTTACGCGAATTCCAGAATGAGCGCGTCGACGGCGAGCGTGGCGCCGGCGGTCGCGTGAATCTTCTTCACCGTGCCGTCGCGCTCGGCGCGCAGCACGTTCTGCATCTTCATCGCTTCCACCACGGCCAGCGTTTCGCCCGCCTTGACCTCCTGGCCCTCGGCGACCGCGATCGACACCACGAGCCCGGGCATCGGGCACAGCAATTTCTTGCCGGTATCGGCCGCCGTGGTCAGCGGCATCAACCGGGCCGCCGTCGCCTCGGACTCGGTGAAGACCTGGACCGCGACCTCATAGCCTTGATGCGCCAGCCGGAAGCCGTTGGGAACTGGCCGCACCTGCATCGCGACCAATTGACCATCGACCGTGCCCTGCCAGACCGTGTCGCCCGGCGCCCAGGGCGAAACCAGTCGGTGCGGATGGCCCAGCGCCCCATCGGCACCGACAAAGCGCACCGCCAGACCTTCGGCTTCGCGCGCGATATCGAGAGCGATTTCGTCGCGCTCAAGCCAGACCGCGCGGCGGCGCTCGCGCTGCACTGGACGCCCGGTCAGCTGGCCGGAAATCTGCCGCTTGCGCTCGCCGAGCACGTGATCGATCGCGGCGGCGACCGCCGCCAGCCGGTGCGCGACCTCGCCCTCCGGCACACGAACCGCAAATCCCTTCGGAAACTCCTCCGCTATGAAACCCGTCGAAAGCTTACCCTCGCGCCAGCGCGGGTGATTCATCAGCGCCGACAGGAACGGAATGTTGTGGCGGATGCCGTCGATGTAGAACGAATCCAGCGCGGTCGATTGCGCTTCGATGGCCGCGGCCCGCGACGGCGCGTGGGTGACGAGCTTGGCGATCAACGGATCGTAATAGATCGAGATCTCGCCGCCCTCCTGCACCCCGGTATCGTTGCGCACAGTAATGCCGTCGACACTGCTCTCGGACGGCGGGCGATATTTGACCAACCGCCCGATCGAGGGCAGGAAATTGCGGAACGGGTCTTCCGCATAGACCCGCGACTCCACCGCCCATCCGCTCAAGCGGACGTCCTTTTGCGAAAGCTTGAGCTTCTCGCCGGCCGCGACCCGGATCATCTGCTCGACGAGATCGACGCCGGTGATCAACTCGGTCACGGGATGCTCGACCTGGAGCCGCGTGTTCATTTCGATGAACCAGAACGCGTCCGCCCGCAGTCCCTTGGTGCCGTCGGCAACGAACTCGACGGTGCCGGCGCCGATATAGCCGACGGCCCCTGCCGCCTCGACCGCGGCAGCGCCCATCTGCGCCCGCAAATCCGCGGTCATGCCCGGTGCGGGCGTTTCCTCGATGACCTTCTGGTGACGACGCTGCAACGAGCAAT